>JAYVZG010000020.1:0-14818 GCA_043783565.1 Flavobacterium sp.
GTATATTTGCACTCGAACAGCGCGGGATAGAGCAGTAGGCAGCTCGTCGGGCTCATAACCCGAAGGTCACAGGTTCGAGTCCTGTTCCCGCTACTAAGACGAGCTTCTCTGAAAAGAGGAGCTTTTTTTATTTTGCGTAGTCATAAATTAAATGAATGAACCGCAAAGATCACAAAGATTTACGCAAAGAGCACAAAGATTTTATGCTAACAAAGTTTCTATAGCGGACTTAGCGAAAAACTTAGCTTTGCGGTTAAAAAAATCCCCACAATTATGGAACATAAAGCCGGTTTCGTTAACATTATAGGCAACCCAAACGTTGGGAAATCAACCCTTATGAATGCTTTTGTAGGGGAAAGATTATCCATCATCACGTCAAAAGCGCAAACTACCCGCCACAGAATTTTGGGCATCGTAAACGGGGAAGATTTCCAATTGATATTGTCCGATACGCCAGGAATCATCAAGCCTGCCTACGAAATGCAAACTTCGATGATGAATTTTGTAAAGTCTGCTTTCGAAGATGCAGACATACTTATTTATATGGTCGAAATTGGAGAACAAGACCTCAAAGACGAGGCTTTTTTCAATAAAATCATTCACGCTAAAATCCCGGTTTTATTACTTTTAAATAAAATCGATAATTCCAATCAAGAACAACTCGAAGAACAAGTGGCTTTCTGGACCGCTAAAGTTCCGAATGCCGAAATCTTCCCGATATCCGCTTTAAAAAACTTCAATGTTCCCGAAGTTTTTGCCAGAATTATTTCTCTGTTGCCTGTATCTCCAGCCTATTATCCGAAAGACCAACTTACCGATAAACCAGAACGATTCTTTGTCAACGAAACTATTCGGGAGAAAATCCTGTTGCATTATAACAAAGAAATTCCCTATGCCGTCGAAATCGAAACGGAAGAGTTTTTCGAAGACGAGAAAATCATCCGAATTCGAGCACTGATTATGGTCGAGCGCGATACTCAAAAAGGCATTATCATCGGTCACAAAGGAGAAGCACTAAAAAGAGTTGGTGTAGAAGCTCGCGCCGATTTAGAAAAATTCTTTGGAAAGCAAATCCACATCGAAATGTATGTGAAAGTCAATAAGAATTGGAGAAGTAACGTCAATCAACTCAAGCGTTTTGGCTATAATAATTGATTGTCAAACAATCTAAAAGCGCAGCGGTCTTATATCTAAAGGCGCAGCCGTGTCTTTCTTTTGGGCGTGACCACAAGGGTCGGGCTTTTCGCACTCGCTTTTTTGCTCTGAACGCCAGCGCAAAAAGAGCTCAGACAATGCAGCAATCCCTCACGCAATACCAATTTTCAAAGAACTCTATTTTCTATCCCAAAATCTTAAGGTATAACTTATCCAATTCCTACATCAGTAGATAGCAAATGGAACGATTTACCTTACTTTCTATTTGATTTTACGAACTTTATTATAACGTTTCTTTGTCCTGTAATCAGTTTTAGTAAACTTGAATGATATTCATTTTCAATAAAAATACCTAACTCTAAATCTAATTAGAAATTGATTTGTCAATGATACCAGTTGGTTTTATTTGTATGTTTGTATAAATTAACAAAATGTATAGAAAATCTGCATCAAAATTTTAGAGCATTTGCCTATATGATTAGCAAAAAAATATGCAAAAAGTAACCAAACTAATTCTTCTCTTATTCCTTTCTAGTTTCAGCATCAACCTTTTATCTGCGCAAACCACTTTTCTCGAGCAGAGTTTAATTTCGCAACAAAGTTTTGATTCGTTTACCACTTTTAGTGTTACAGGTTTACAAACTTGGACCTATAGCCCTATCTACGGAGCATTATGCTCTGGTTATTCAACAGAAGTAGGCCAAAGTTTTGAAAACGAAGATTGGCTCATCAGTCCAACAATGAACCTAAACCAAATAGAAAATGTAAATCTGAAATTTATTCATAGTCGAGGCCCTACATCTGTACTTAATGTGGGTGTGGCTGAAGGATGGTACAAGGTTTTTGCCACAGCCGATTATACCGGTGATCCGACAACTACGCAATGGGTTGAACTAACGGGATTCAACCAAAACGTACCAGTCGCATGGCAGTATATTGCTTCGGGGCAGCTATTAATACCCGACGAGGTTAAGTCAGAAAATTCACGAATAGCATTCCGATATTTGAGCACTGATAGCCAAAGTGCCACTTGGGAGATTAAAAATGTAAAAGTTACTGGCGGACCTATAGAAATCGATCCCAATCCTAGTGTTTTCAAAATTACTAATTGGAACACGGAATGGTTGGGTTGCACTCAATTCGGACCTTTCGACGAATCACTTCAGATCAGTAATGTAGCCTCCGCTATGCTGGATATGAATTCAGATATTTATTGCCTTCAAGAAGTTTCCAATTCAGTCACCCAACCGACTATCGCAACTCTTGTTGCAATTTTGGGCAGCGATCAGTGGGGAGGCAGTATAGCCCCCAACAATACTGGCGATTGTAACCAACGTCAAGGTATCATCTATAAAAAATCGAAAGTACAGTTGGTGAGTTCAGAAGAATTAAGTAATGGTGTTCCTGCACAAGGGAATTCCTATTATTACAATTGGGCCAGTGGTCGCTATCCTGCGCTCTACAATGTAAATCTGTTAGTCGGAAGCAGCGTCATTCCTGTATCCCTAGTCAATATCCATGCTAAAGCAGAAGACGGTAATGCCATGAGTTATACACGTAGATTGGGCAGTTCTGAAGGTTTGAAGACAATACTAGACCTGGCAACATATAACACAAAAAACCTTGTCGTTATTGGTGATTTCAACGATTACCTGGTTGGAACAACCAGTACTTCCTGTGGCTGTACAGATTCACCTTTTAGAAATTTTGTAGACGATCAAACCAATTATAATGCTATTTCCCAATCGTTAATCAACAGCGTAGGAACTAATCCCATCATTGAACATTTTATAATTTCTAATGAATTGTCAGACAACTATATTAATAATAGTGCAGCCCTAGAATTAACAATGCTAAACAACATTAGCGGTTTTTATTATACAACCTCCAACCACTTGCCCGTTAGTGCCAAGTTTCAGTTTTCTGTTCTCGGCAATTCAGAATTTTCAAAAACTCAAGGGAATTCGTTGTTTATTCATCCAAATCCAGTAAAAGATGAATTACAATTTGATGCAAATGAACTAGAAGAAAATTTCACAGTCGCAATCTATGACCTGACAGGCCGGCAAATAAATTGTGAAAAAGCAAATGCCAATAAGGTCAGCGTTTCCTCTTTGCCTTCTGGTATTTACATCTTGAAAGCTGGAAACCGATTCGGAAAATTTGTAAAAGAATAAGCTATTCTAACAGTAAATTTAATCTATATAAAAATCATTAAAGTAAGAGTCTCAGTTGGGACTCTTTTTATTTAGGCGTGTCGCCACGTCGTTCCTCCTTGCGTCGCGCTGTTCGCAGTACGCGGTACATGCTACCATCGCTCACGCGGGCATTCTGTTATACAAGAACATTGTTATAATCCTTAATTTCTTCAGTTGTTTATTACTAGTCAAATAGCTCTTCCAAAAACTCCAAAAAACTCAGCAACTTAGTTACTTGCAACCTAGTCACTTTTTTACCTACCTTTGCGCAATATTTGAAAAAGCATTATGAATAACATTGTAGCCATTGTTGGAAGACCAAACGTAGGAAAATCAACCCTTTTTAATCGGTTGATTCAGAGAAGAGAAGCTATCGTAGATTCAGTTTCGGGCGTGACTCGTGATCGAAATTACGGAAAAAGCGAATGGAATGGAAAAGAGTTTTCTGTCATTGATACCGGTGGTTATATCCGAGGATCTGACGACGTTTTCGAATCTGAAATTCGCAAACAAGTAGAACTCGCCATCGATGAAGCCGACGTTATTATTTTCGTAGTTGATGTCGAAGAGGGAATTACTCCAATGGATGATGCTGTAGCAAAATTATTGCGAAAAGTTACGAAACCCGTTTTATTGGCTGTCAACAAAGTGGATAATGCCATGCGCGAAAAAGACGCCATCGAATTTTATAACTTAGGATTAGGCGATTATTACACGTTTGCCAGCATTTCAGGAAGCGGAACAGGAGATTTATTAGATGCTTTAATCGAAGCATTTCCTGTGAAACCGTTACCGACTCAAGAAGAAATTGAGTTGCCTCGTTTTGCAGTGGTAGGTCGACCAAATGCTGGAAAGTCAAGCTTCATTAATGCTTTGATTGGTAAAGATCGCTTTATGGTAACGGATATTGCCGGAACAACACGTGACGCCATTGATACAAAATTTGACCGTTTCGGTTTTGAATTTAATTTGGTTGATACTGCAGGAATTCGTCGTAAAGCGAAAGTAAAAGAAGATCTCGAATTTTATTCTGTGATGCGTTCTGTTCGAGCGATTGAACATGCGGACATTTGTATTTTAATTATTGATGCAACACGCGGTTTTGAAGGACAAGATCAGAGTATTTTTTGGTTGGCTGAAAAGAATCGAAAAGGCGTGGTGATATTAGTCAACAAATGGGATTTGGTAGAAAAAGATACGATGTCGACTCGGGATTACGAAGAAAAAATCCGCAAAGAATTGATGCCATTTACCGATGTGCCAATTCTTTTCGTTTCTGCATTAACCAAACAACGTCTTTTAAAAGCTCTAGAAGCTACGGTTCAAGTATTTGAAAACAGAAAGCAACATATTGCTACTTCAAAGTTCAATGACTATATGCTGAAAGTAATCGAAGGTTATCCACCGCCCGCTTTAAAAGGGAAATATGTCAAAATTAAATATTGTATGCAATTGCCGACGCCAACGCCTCAGTTTGTTTTTTTTGCCAATTTACCGCAATATGTGAAGGAAGCGTACAAGCGTTTCTTGGAAAATAAAATACGTGAAAACTGGGATTTCTCGGGAGTTCCAATAGATATTTATATTAGAGAGAAATAATTTTTTGTAGGAATTTTTTTCTTTCACACTAAATACCGAATTTCGTTGTTATAATAAAAATAGCAACGAAATTTTTTATGCCGAAATTCTACCTTCTTCTTTTGTTATTTACAACATTCGTGTTTCCCCAAAAAACGATTACAATCAAAGGAAAAATCCTTGAAAAGAATACACAAGTCCCATTGGAATCTGCAACAGTTTATCTTACTTCAGAGAAAGATTCTACCGTAATCGATTATACAATTACGGATAAGTACGGTGCTTTTCATATCAATTGTAGAAAGTTAAACAACCCTGTATTTTTAAAAGTTTCTTATGTTGGCTATCAAACTTTAAAACAAGAACTTCAATCTATTGATTCAGATAAAGATTTTGGAATCCTTCGTTTGGAAGAAAATTCAAATGTTTTAGGAGAAGTTATTGTCAAAAGTGAAGCGCCACCTATCCGAATTAAGAAAGATACATTAGAATTCAACGTTTCTTCCTTTAAAGTTCGTCCCGATTCGAATGTAGAAACGTTACTCAAACAATTGCCTGGAGTAGAAATAGATGTCGACGGGAAAATAACGGTCAACGGCAAAGAAGTCAATCAAGTATTAGTCAACGGCAAACCCTTTTTTGACAAAGACGGAAAAATAGCGCTACAAAGTTTGCCTTCAGATATTATCAATAAAGTTCAAGTCACCGACACTAAAACTAGAAAGGAAGAACTCACCAAACAAGCGGCGAGCTCCAATAATGCGAGCATCAACTTGACCATTGATGAAGATAAAAACAAAGGTTTGTTTGGTAAGTTTATGGGTGGTTATGGCTCCGACCAACGCTACGAAAGCAGCGCCTTAATCAATTATTTTAAAAACAAACGAAAGATTAGTGTTTTGGCTTCTTCCAATAATATCAATTCCACCGGGTTTTCTATGGACGAAGTATTTGACAATATGGGCGGAGGTCGAAATGTTTCCTATTTTTATAATAATGACGGCTCTTATGGGATAGGTACGATGCGTTTTGGTGGAAACAAAGGAATTACAAGATCGAATATGGTCGGTGTCAACTATGCAGATGAATGGATAAAAAATTTGGATTCTAATGCCAGTTACTTCTTCACCAATGCGAATACAAACAATGTAAATAATGCGAGTCAAATCAATTTATTACCAACAGGTAATTTTACTACGACATCTGTTTCCAAAACTAATGAAGATCGCTATGGACATAATCTCAATACAAGATTTGAACATAAAATCGATTCGACAGGTGTTTTAGAATTTACAACCAAATTTCAAAAATCGAATAGTAAATATGGATCCAATTCTTCGCAAACTTCGATAAATGAAGAGGAAGTGTTGCTCAATGAAGCGTCCTCTGAAACTTTTGATGAAAACGACCGAACCAATTTTAGCAACAATATCAACTTTAATAAGGCATTCCGAAGAAAAGGGCGCAATATTAATATTTATGTTTCGAATGACAATTCGATTGAAAAAGTCAACTCCATGAATCAGTCGACTTCTATTTTTTACCAAAGTGCAACACCAACCGATATTCGAAATCAGAAAATCAACAATAGGAATATCAAAGACGTTTATGACGGGGAAATTCAATATATGGAACCGATTGTCGATTCATTGCAGGTTAGTGTTGGGGTATACATAAAACGAGATAATAGTGTAGAAGATCGTCAATCGTTTGACTTTAATGAAATAGCACAATCATATTCCACATTCAATCCTGAGCTTTCAAATTATACGAAGTCGACTATTAAAATGATTTGCCCAAAATCAGGTTTTTCTATTCAGAAAAAAAAGTATTCATTGTCGATGACTGGAGGAACTAATATTGTTCAATTTGAGAATTTTTCAAACTATTTGGGAAAGGATTTTCAATTGAATAAAGAATATTTTTTTCCGTATGCTCAAGCTAATTTTAGTTATGAGTTGGCTAAATCGAAGAACATTTGGGTGAGTTATGATTATCAAGTATATATGCCGCGAGCCAATCAATTGCTGCCGGTTGAAAATATTGCAAACCCATTAAATACCTTCATAGGAAATCCGAATATTGACTTGATCAAAAGCCACGCAATTTATCTCAATTTCAATAATTTTGATTATGCCACAAGAACAGGTTTTACGATTTATGGAGGTGGTGATTTCTTTGATAGTCAAATAGTTTCTTCTACAACTTTCGACGCTAACGGTAAACGAAAAACAACGTATGAAAATGTCTCTGGAACGATAGAATCATGGTTTGGGGGACATTGGAATAAAACGTATAAAAAGGAAGCGCATACGTATAAAGTGAATTTTGGTGTGCAAAATAACTATACGAAAGCGATAGGATTTACCAACAGCGAACAGTTTGAATCCAATGGATTCCAATTTACGCCCAGAGTTGGTTTTACCTACGAATATGGTGAGCTGCTAACGATTAATCCCTCGTATAACGTGTCGTTCAATGAGACTAAATATACCAATTATATCATAGAATCTACCTCGAATGTGCTCCATCGATTCAATTTGCAAACCACTACGTATTGGCCTAAAAAATGGGTATTCGGAAATGACTTTGGTTACACCTATAATTCTAATATCGCTGACGGATTTAAGAAAGATTTCTATTTATGGAATACCAGTTTAGCCTATAGTTTCTTCAATAAAAAGTTTACAACTAAAGTGAAAGTTTATGATGTATTAGATCAAAATCAAAACAACTCCAGAACCATAACGCCAACCACGATTCGCGACGAAGAGAATATTGTTTTGAAGCGTTATGTGATGTTTTCATTGACTTATAAAATAGAAAAGTTTGCAGGAAAAGAGAAGCCTTCACGTGGAGGTCGATTTATGATGTATTAATTAATAGAATAGTTATACAAAGTAGTTATATGTACTTTTAATCAGCTAAATTTGCTTTTAATTCGTTGTTAAAAATAGATTTATGAAATACACTTTACTCTTTTTATTTTTCGGCTCGGCTGCACTTTTCGCTCAAGTCACACTCAAAATAACTTCGCTTCCTTCAAATACTCCTGCAAATGCTACAATTTATTTAGCGGGTTCTGTCAATACTTGGAACGCAGGAGACCCAAATTATACTTTACAATCTGATGGATTGGGGAATTGGCAAATTGTGATTCCACAAGGAATAGGAACGGTTGAATATAAATTTACGCGAGGAAGTTGGCCTACAGTAGAGGGAAACGCAACGGGAAGTTTCTTGCCCAACAGAAGTTTTATGCATACAAATCAACCACAAACAATCAATCTGACGATTCAATCATGGGAAGACTTAGGAACTGGTGCGGCTGGAACCGCTGCTGCAAATGTCCAGATTTTAAGTAATTCTTTCGGGATTCCACAGTTGAGTACTACAAGAAGAATTTGGTTGTATTTGCCGCCTGACTATGCTACATCTACCAAGAACTATCCTGTTTTGTACATGCAAGACGGTCAGAATTTATTTGATAATTTGACTTCTTTTTCTGGTGAATGGCAAGTTGATGAAACCTTGAATACGTTGTACAATCAAGGCGATTACGGAGCAATTGTCGTCGGAATTGACAACGGTGGAGGCGAACGACTCAATGAATATTCTCCGTGGGTAAACGTACAATATGGCGGCGGAGATGGAGACGATTATGCTGCTTTTATGGCAAATACACTAAAACCTTATATAGATTCGAATTATAGAACACGTCCTGAGCCGTCTATGAATGCCTTAGTCGGAAGTTCGATGGGTGCGCTGATTGCAACTTATGGTGCTTGTGAATTTCCAAATGCGTTTCTCAAAGTAGGTAATTTGAGTCCGGCGTATTGGTTTGCTTTTAATGATTTGAATTCCTATATCAATACTTCCGTGAGTGGTTTGCAGAATCACCGCATGTATTTTGTGGCGGGAACGACTGAGTCTGCAACAATGGTCAGTAACATCAATACGGTGAGAAATAATTTACTTGCGAAAGGACTAACACCGGCTAATGTATTGACAAAATTTGATTCCTTTGGAACTCACACAGAAGGTTATTGGAAAGGTGAGTTTGCAGCACTTTATCAATGGTTATTTCAAAATGAAAATTTAGCAGTTGCAACTTCAAGCTATCAATCACCAAAAATAACACAAACACTTTCGGGAAAAATCTACGTGGAAGGCCTTTTTTCACCGACCACCTTTGCTATTTTTGATCTGCTTGGTCAAAAAGTACAGACCTTAACAATATCAAATGGAATCTATTCATTGCCTGATGAATTGGCGAAAGGGATTTATGTTTTGCGAACTTTGAATAATACACGTTTTGAACCGGTTAAAATCATCAAAAATTAAAACTGATTGATTTAAACGTATTTGATCTAGTCAATCACGCCAAGATAAATAGCCTTCTTTATAAGCCCAGCAATATTTCTGACCTGTAGTTTATAAAAAATATTTTTCCGATGGGTTTCGATGGTATTCTTGCTGATATTTAATTGCAAAGCAATTTCATCCGTTGTAAGTTCTTTTGCGATGAGTTCAATAATTTCTTTTTCTCTTTTACTTAGAATTGATTTACTAAATTCGAATAGGCTTTCGTTTGATGATACTCCGTTGAAGTGTTTTTCATTTCGTAATACAATTCCATTGATTGCATCAATGAGCTTCTCTTTGTCAGTTTCTTTTAGTAAAAATGCATTAATATCCTTTAAAGATTGCATGTTATCAAACATACTTACGACCAATATTTTTACGTCTTGAAAATCTTTCCTAAGAATTTTTATAAATTCAATACCATTCATTTCAGGCATTGATATATCTGTTATGATGATATCAGGGAGATTTTTTTCGATTTTTACTAGAGCATCTTTTGATCTTTGTTCGGCAAAAACTATTTCAAAATTCGGTTCGTTCGAAAGTACTGAAATCAATCCGTCTAAAAACATTTTATGGTCATCAACAATTCCAATTGTTATCATTTTATCTGCAGGGGTATGTCTATTATTATAAAACTTCCTTTACTAACCAACGATTCAATATTTAGCGTTCCGTGAAAGGATTTTAATCTATCTTGAATATTTTTTAAACCTATACCCGAAGTATTTGTTGTTTTAAAACCAATACCGTCATCTTCAACAATTATATTTATAAAATCTTCGTGTTGGGTAATCGTTATAGCTACTTTTTTTGCTTTGGCATGTTTTGAAATATTGGTTAATAACTCCTGAATAATTCTGTAAAGATGATGTTTTAGCGTTTCTGTTAGATCTTTAAAAGTGTCTTCAGGGTAAATAACAATATCCATTTCAAATTCGTTTCTGTTTTCATACTCTTTTTTTAAATCTAACAGCACAATATTAAAGTCTTTATCCTTTAAAAAATTACTACTTAGGTTATGCGAAATATTGCGCAACTCTTGGAAGAGCCCTGTAAGTCGATTAATTACTACCAAAATATTTTCATTATTGATAGATGCATTGATTCTGGATAAATATAATTTTATTCCTGCCAATTCGCCTCCAATACCATCGTGAATTTCGCTTGCAATTCTATCCCGTTCCGTAGCTTGACCTTCCAAAACTCCCAAAATGCGATCAATCTCGTGTTCGTTTTCTAATTTTATTTTTTCCTGAAGAAAAAGCTCTTGTTCTTTTTCATTGATGATCTTTTGCAATTTGTTTTTATTCCTGTAGAAAATGGTCAAAATCAGTAAACCTATCGTAATTGCTATACTTATAAAAATAAAAGTTTGCTTTTTTGAGCGCTCTATTATTTTTTCTTTATTCAACAAATCGATTTTCAAGTTCTTTTTTTCAACTTCATATTTAGTTTGAATTTCGTGAAAAGCGATGTTTTTATTGATGGTAAATATGCTGTCGTTTAGATTTTTATATTTTTCTTGAAATGAATAGGCTGATTTATAATCATTTTTGCAAGTATATACAATCGAAATGTACTTATATAAATTTAGTTTTTGATCTGAGTTTATATTCTTTGAAGATAAAAATAATGCTTTTTGATAATATACTAAAGCTTGATCAAATAGTTTTTTAGTTAAGTAATACCCACCAAAATTAAAATACACAAAAAACAATAAGGTGTCATCTTTTAAAATTCTTTGAATTTTAGCAGATTCTTGAATATGTTTAAACGCCTTTTCCACATCCTCCTTACTAGAGCTGTCTAAGTAAAAATTACTCAAGTTGGTATGAATGATAAACGCTGTAGCAAAATCGCTATTTTTCTGTACGATACGCAAAGCATTCTGATAAAACTTCAAGGTTTTAGCTTTATCTGAAGCAGCATGTATCATTGCTACTGTAATATATCCTTTTGCCAATTCTTCATCTAAACCATTTTTTTTTGCGTTGATAATATTTTGTTCGTAGTATTCAAGTCCTTTTAAGGTATCTTTTTGAAACAGATATAAGTTGCCGAGGTTGAGCAATATCTTAGACTTAATTTCCGGCAATTTACCTACGTCGGCAATCTTTAATGAAATCAAATAATATTTCAAAGATTCGTCAAACTTATCCATATCTGCAGCCAGCATACCCAATTGATTGTAGCTGGAGGCAAGAATTTTATAGTATTTGATTTTACGAGAATAAGCAATGGCTTGGTTGCAATTTACTTTAGATAAATATCTATTGTTTTGAAGGTAGTAGTAATATCCTAAATTATATAATGACCGCGCAATTAAAGAATCTTGTTGTAAGGCAACGCTTTGCTTATAGGCTTTATCAATGTGGTAAAATGCAACTTCTGGCTTAGAATCTATATTCAAGGCAAACAAATCAATTTCTCTTTCAATTTGCTTTGACATGCTTTGAGCATAGAGCATTGAAGACGAAACAGCGAAAAAAGCAATCAATAAGTTTACGTTCATAAGCAAAAAATATCCCTGTTTTATGGTATGGTTTGATGTTCAAATATAGGTCAAATTTGATAGAAATATTTGTAATTATTCATCTAACCTCTTAAAAATTAATACCATGAAAACAAAAATTGCTCAATTGCTATTCTTAACTTCTTTATTCTTCAATCTCAATGCTTCTGGCGATATCGGTGGAACTACTATTCCGCCAAAAGGAAGCGGTCCTGCACTGAAAACAGCAACCCAAGCTCCCACAGTGCTCTTTACTTCTCAGGTCATCAACCCTTCAGTACGTTAAAAAATGCAAAAAATAATGCACATTGATGTCATTCTCGAAAACGTGAATCTCAAAAAAGTCAACCGTGGTATTGTGCTACTCCTCATCCACGGAAATCTCAAAGAGTAATGTTTTTACAATTAATATCTTATAACTTCAATTATTTACATTATGAAAAAATTATTTAATTTATTGAACACGCAACTAGTATTACTAGTTGTTTTGTTTGGCGCAACTGCGGTTGCGCAAGTGGTTCAAGTGCCTTCCAACTGCAGAGTTGTGGTAGCTGGGACTGGTGGAACATTAGGTTTTGGTCCAACTGGAAAAGTGGGTCAAGGTGGTATGGTTGCCATGCCCGACATACAATTAGTATCTCCATTTACAGCAAATCAAGGAGGAAGCTTTACTTTCATCCCGCCAGTTGTTGTACCAGCAATTACTACTGCGACTTGGACTCTTTTAGGAGACTTATCTAATACTCTAGTTTCTAATACTGCTTTCGGAGTTACAGGAAATTTTAATGGGGCAACAAATCCACCTAGTGGTTTATCCGCAACAATATTAAGTTATAACAGACGTTTCAGAGCTTCTGAAGGGGTTGGGCTTCCTCTATTAAAACAAAACTGGGCTCGAAGCAATGGGCAAGTTCGTATAACCTATGCTAGTTGCGGAGGCTCACTCACTTTTAATGTGTATAAAAACTTTAATCAAACTATTACTACACTTGTGGCACCTATTACACCAGTGGCTGCCGTGCCCATCATTGTTGGTCCAGACTGCTTGAAGCCACTTACGCAATACACCTACTCGGTAGACCAAATAGTTAGTGATAACGCTGATGATGCGATAGGTTTTGACAGCTACTATTGGACTGGTTTACCTGCCGCTTTAGTTAGTGCAAGCACTACTTACACTTCTGCCGATAAAAGTAGCATTACTTTCACAACGGGCACATCCGTTTCTACATTTACATTACAGTGTTGTTATGGCAGGGTAAATCCCAATACTGCTGATGGCGGAATATCTACGTTAAGTAATCTTGTTTCTGGTACTCACACCACTTGTGTTTCTAAAGCTCTTTTGATAGCGCCAGTAGCGCCTATTTACACTACTTTATTTGAACCACCAGCTTGTGTTGCTACAGGAACGGTTGGGGCACCTGCAACGTTTTCTATTCGCTACCCAAACGTTGTGGGTGGACAAAACTATACCTGGACGGCTACCAACACGGGTTGGATAGATAACGGAACATTGTCGGTAACGACATTTACTCCTGTTGTTAACTCTCCAAGTAATGGCACAACAACTTTAACGGTTAATACGGCAGGTAATAACAATCCTGGTGTACTTACGCTAACCATAACTGGTAATGGCTGTGATCCTGCTATTTTTAATTACCAAATTAACAGAAACATTACAACACCTTTAACCATTGTGTCTACTATAGGTAGCACTACCAATTGTTTTGCCGGTACATCGACTAACAATTCCTTCACCATTTCTCCTACTAACTCCAATGGTGTTGAATGGTATTTGACTGCCGTCGGTTCGACAATACCAATAACCATTACGGGAGTGGCACTTGTTAATGCCAACACGGCAACAGTAACCTTAAATACTACTAATGCTGCCGCAGGTTCGTTTTTGCTTAATGTACGATCTAGTACTGCCACTTGTAATAGTACTTCTATCAACACAACTATCAACATTCAACCTGCTGCCCCAGTATTTACAACAGGCACGCCTAGCTGTGTGGTACGAAGTGCTACAGGAATCACTACGGTAGCCGTAACGCCCGTTGCTGGTGCTACAAGCTATACCTGGGCCACAGTTCCTGCAAGTGCTCCTGGCATAACAATAACAAATGGTACTACCGCAAATCCTACCATTGTATTTAATAGTGCTACAGGCGTAAATTCTGTTACTCTTAGTGTTACTGCGAATGGTACCAATGGCTGCAATAGTCCTGCAACCACCAAAATTATCAACTACATTACCGTAGCGACAAATTTTAGTGGTGGTGTCTTTAATGATCAGTACGCCGTAAGCGGCACTTGTGGGCCTGTAACTTCTTGGACACTTAGTACTGGTGTAACTCCATTTATCGTTTCAACAACTTATACAGCTACGACTGGAAACATTACTATAACGGGAACTAATAACAACAACCTTCAAGTTTCAGGTACTGCAGGATTAGCGTTAACCGCAGTATGTGCTAATTTAGCCAGCGGAATAACCGTATGTGCCAATTTGACTGGAGCAACTAATACGCAAAGACCGTCAAATACTGCATCTAATTCCGACACAAAAGGGGAAAGTAAAAATGTAACAATCACGCCAAATCCGAATTCGGGTACTTTTAGCATTCACGTAACCGATTTTAATGAAAGCGCTAGTGCCACATTAACCGATTTTTCAGGTAATGAAATCCAAAAGTATAACTTACGCAAAGGAGATAATAAAATTGAAAAAGAAGGATTGACAAAAGGGACTTATTTTGTTGTTTTACGAATTGACGGAAAACAAGAAGCAAGACAAGTTATTATTAAATAATTATTCTTAATTAAATAGGAAGTTTTGGAGCATAGCTCCAAAACTTCCTTATTTTTATATCGCTGTTTATCATTAATTAAAGTATAACAATTATGAAAAAAATAATTACACTATTATCGATATTCCCCCTTTTGGGGTTAGGGGGCTTATACGCACAAAAGGAACTTTGGGGAGTAAATTCAGGAAGTG
>JAYVZG010000021.1:0-14809 GCA_043783565.1 Flavobacterium sp.
AACACTTGCTAAAACTTATGGCTAGTTTTTCGGTAAATTGTCCGTTTACTTTTCATAACTTCGCTTGGTCGGTTATGGAAAAAAAGCTTTCCATAAGCCGCCACAAGCTCTAGCAAGGAAACGTTACCGGCTAGCGGAGCGCGATGCAAAATAATTTGCTCCTTTAAAAAAAAGCATTACATTTGAAATATGAAAACATTGACACTTAACATACCAGATAGTTTAGATTTAACCAATCGAGAATTGGTTATGCTTGTTGCTTCTAGATTATATGAACAAGGAAAACTTTCTTTGGGTCAAGCTGCCGAACTTGCTGGTCTAACTAAACGCACGTTTGCTGAATTATTGAATCAGTACAATGTTTCAATATTCAATTTCCCTTCTACAGATTTATCAAGCGACGTTGAAAATGCATAAGACAATAATTTCTGATACAAGTTGTTTTATCATTTTATCAAAAATTGGAGAACTTGATTTGTTGAAAAAAGTTTATGGACAAATTGTAACTACATCAGATATTGTTGAAGAATTTGGAGAAACATTACCGGATTGGGTTATTATTGAAAATGTTTCTGATAAATCTAGACAACGAATTCTTGAATTACAAATCGATAGAGGCGAATCAAGCGCAATTGCTTTAGCTTTAGAAATACCAAAAAGCACTTTAATATTGGACGATTTTATAGCTCGAAAAATAGCACAACAACTTGGGATTTCATTTACTGGAACAATTGGAGTTATTATTAAAGCTAAACTAAACGGAATAATTACTTCAATCAAACCGTATCTTGAAAAAATCAAAGAAACTAATTTTAGAATTTCTGCTGAAATAGAATTACAAGCTTTAAAGGAAGCCAAAGAATATTAAAAAGAGTGCCAGCCGGTAACACTTGCTAAAACTTATGGCTAGTTTTTCGTTATATTGTTCGTTTACTTTTCATAACTTCGCTGGTCGGTTATGGAAAAAAAGCTTTCCATAATACGCCACAAGCTCTAGCAAAGAAACGTTGTGAGCAATTGAAATTTACAATAATCATAGAAGGCATTATTCCCTAAACATGAAAACACCCGAATTTGCTCATCAAAATCAAACACACAAATATAAATCCTATAAAAAGAAGAAAACCGCTATTTTAGCTGCGTAGGAATGTTGATAAGTTTGGAAAAAATCCTTCCAAAGATTTTTTCTAAACTTATCAATATTCCGATTGCAAATCTCTATTTTTGATTAACAATTTGACAACAAAAGTTGTCAACCTATTTCAGGAAAAGACAAAATACAAAAGAGTTTTTATTTTGGATTAAAAATCATTTGTAAATATTTATGTTTTAACTTTTAATTTAATACATTTTAAATGAAAAAAAATATACTCTTTATCACATTAATAAATACTTTATGTATTTATTCACAGTCATTTGAATGGGTAAAAACGCCCCCAATTGTTTCTAATTCATCACCTGCATTAATAGGATATCCAACAACTTGTGATGCTTTTGGAAATATATATATAACTGGATTTACTAATTATCCTTATAATTATACTGAAATTTACGGTGATTTATTTTACAACAAGTATAACAATTTAGGCCAATTGATATTTTCTAAAACAATTACTGGAAAAGCTCAAGTATATGATATTCAAACAGATTCAACCGGAAACATTTATGTTGCTGCTGCTTATATAGAATCAATAACAATTGACAATACTACGATTTCAACAAACCTTCAAGGAGTAAGACCATTGTTGTTGAAATTTGATGCTAGTGGTGAACTTATATGGAATATTGAATTGTCAACTTTAAATAGTTCAATTAATCATTTTAAATCGATAACAATAGATAGTGCTGATATGGTTTATATATGTTATGACAATTATAATTATTCGTATGTAAAAAAATTAGACGCAAGTGGCAATGTGCTTTTGACAATTGAGCAACAAAATGTAAATATTGTTTCGTCAGTGAGTGTTGATAATGAAGGTTATATTTATACTGCTGGATCATGTGCAAATCCTAACTCAAAATTTGCTAATGTAGTTGTTCCAGCCACATTTTCATACAATACTTATGTAGCAAAATATTCCTCGACTGGTGTTTATCAATGGGTGAAATTTGTACAAGATGTTACTTGTCCAGATCCACAAGTAAAAGCTAGAAGTCAAGATGAAGTCTATTTTAGTTCTACGCTCACGGGTGCTTATTCCTTTGGAACGATCACAGCTCAAGGTCCGAATGGTGGTTATGATTTTTTTATAGCCAAACTTAATTCTACTGGAACATTCCAATGGGTGCGAGAAGCTCCTGGAAACGGCAAAGCATTTGTAGGCAAAAGAAACTTTCTTAATTTGGACATGTCTGGCAATATTTTTTTTGTAGGAAGTACTTATGGAACTGTGAATTGGGACAACAATATAACAACTGTATCAACTTTTTATCAAGAAGGATTGCTATTAAAATATGACCCAAACGGTACTGTATTAATGGCGAAAATTGCAGGAGGAACTGATACTGATCGTTTTGATGGAGTTACAACTAATACTTTAGGCGATATATTTGTATCAGGAATAGTTAGAGGCACATCTAATTTTGATGCTATTCAGCTTTTAGAAACTGATCCATTTAAGTTTTATCCAATCCTTGCAAAGATTAATAACTCAAATTTGAATTATTCACAATTTGATCGTGATACTTATATAGTGTATCCAAATCCAACTAAAGATTCTTTTAGTATTAAAAATGCAAAAATGTATTCTAAAGGAGAAATTTATAGCATTTTAGGAAGTAAAATAAAAACATTTGAAATTAACGAATCACCAATTTCGATTCAAGAATTAGCTAATGGAACTTATTTTATAAAATTAGAGGGTTACAAAACTTTTAAATTAATAAAATCATAAATGAACTTTGATAAACACTTCAGAATCATAACGCTATTATGATTTCTCAATTTATAGTCACTTTGATAAAAAGAAGGGGAACATTAAGTTTTTCATCGACTATTCTGTAAGAAAATTTTATCGAATCAGCAATAAAATATTGGCTCATAAGACATCTTAAAAAAGTATGACAACAATAAACAAGATGCTGTTGGACTTTTGCAAGCATAAGAACTTGCTTGGAATTAAAATAGGGAATAAATTATTTTTGAATAGACAAAAATAGATCACAAAAAAGAATACAGACTCATTTTGGGAGGCAATAAACAAAAGAGAGTTGAAGCTTTGGATTAAGAATCAATCGGAAAAAAAACTACACACAACATATACTAAATCTCATGGCTTTTATTCGGTAGGTTGTTCATACCTTTTTCATAACTTCATTAGTCAGATTTGAAATAAAAATAGCTTCAAAACTTTTGCATTTAACTATTGATATATGAAAGATTCTAAATAGATTTTAGTTAAAAAATTACTAAATTGTGTAATGAAAACAAAATAAAGTTGTGCCAAATAATCTGAAAGGTTGAAATTAAAATAATTAATGATATTAAACTCCCAACAATAAAATGAATGATAAAATCTTAAATTATGTTAGAAATGCTAGTGAATTAATACCTAGGATAACTTTTGTAAAAGTTATTATGAAAATATGACACTTTTTAATTAATAATGTTAAATTTGAGTTATTAAAAAATTAATACCCTTTAGTTTAAAGGTTTAAGTACGTCAAATACGTGGAAAAGAAAAATAATTGGCTAACATTTTAAAAATATTATCATGGAAAATAAAGAAACAAAGGAAAGTATTATTTCAAAGATGCTAAAAGAAACAAAGAAAAGTGGTTTTATAAAAGCGTTAATGGTATTCTTTTTCTGTGTTATCAGTTCACTGATTATTGGATTTATGTATGATACTATTCAACTTTCAGCTACTTTAGGTATTGGATTAGGTTTAGTTTGGATGGGAGTTGCTTATTTTAATCAGAAGGAATAATAATTTTCAATTTATCGGTTCTTTAAAAGAATAAACTCTAAACAATTCAAATTTTTAGAAACATTTAGAAATTTAACTTCTTACTATATTTTAATTAGAAAATCTTCGATTTCTAAATCTTGAGAAAAGTCTATTATATTACAAAAAAATTGATTCTATTCATAGTTTAATAGTATCTACTCAAACTTATTTTTAAAAACATTTATTGATAATTTACTAATTGTGGTTTCGCAATATCAAATTCTTGTAATCCAAAATCATATGTTTTAATAGAATTTGTTTTATAATAATTAGGAATATCTTCAGGTAAAGTAGGGAAAAAAGAAAAAGAAAATTGAAAATTACTAAATACTAAATAATCATTACTAATAATAACTCCAACGCCAAATTCTGAATACAATTTACTATTATTAAAACCAGTTCCCGATTCTCCTAACATTCCTAAAGTATAATTAATAAATGGATTTAATCGAAAACCTATAACTTGCCAAGGTGAATAACCTTGAGTTTGAAAAGTCAATAATAATTTTTTAGTTCCGAAGAGAGTATTACTATTAAATCCGGCTAAACCTGTAGTGCCATTAAGTGTTATTTTATCTGAATTAGAATCAATTCTTTTTGTTCCAATAACAGCTTGAGGTTTAATAAATTGCCTAAATTTCCATTTTCCGCTTTCAATTAAATTTGTAAAATAAGTTATACTAAAATTGTAAGCACTTTGTTCCGTTGTTTTCTTATCGAAAAAAGTGCCGTATTCTAAATTTGCACTTAGATATCCAAAATCAAAATAACTTCCAAAAGAAGCTTTGGCTCCAAAATAGGTTCTGTCTTTATGATTCTTGTTCTGTGTACCTGTTGTTACTGACAAGACATAACCAGAAGCAATATCTTCTATAACATTAAAATTAAAAATATATTTATCCTGAGTATATTTTCTAGAAGAAATCCCCATAGTAAATAGATACAAATTTTCATTTGAAAACACTCCTAAACTATCCTTATTCACAATTGGTTTTTCTGAGAATTCTTTATTTAAATACCTAACAGTGGTTACAAAATTTGTAGCGCGATCAAATTCAGAATTGCCTTTGAAAATTGGAATGGAATGTCCTGCCCAAAAATCTCTAGACATTGACTTTGAATTTAATAGAGTATCCCTAATTTGCGATACAGAATTGATTCTTTCAAATTGCTGATCTAGATAAATACCCGCTGCCCATCTTGCAAATGGGGAGAAAAAAGGTCGTTCAATATTGATATATTCTTTATAATTGCGATTGAGATCTAATTCATATCCAATAGAGCTTTTGATATAAGTATTTCTAATATTTGGAATTGTATAACTGGTTCCATAGCCGTTTTCATTAGTATTTATATCTTTCGAAAAATAATTAACAAATTCATGACCAGTTCCTAAAAAATTTCTTTCCCTAATAAAATATGTTGTCTTTGAACCCGATAAGGTAAAATCAGGGGTTAAACTCCAAGAATCTAAGACACGAATTGAAACATCAACTGAATCGGAATTCTTTTCAACTAAAGTAGTTGTTATAGCAACACTTCTTACAAATCGTTGTCTTCGTATTAAACGTTCTGATTCTTTTACTAAAAGAGAATCTAAAGGTTTGTTTCTTTTGAATAATAAAAGATTATATATTGCGAAATTATGCGTTTTAACATGTATTTTATTCCCGATTTTGGCTAATGTTTTTTTGGGAGTTTGATTTGTATCAATGACAGAATAGCTAAACGGATCTAAAGTTGTGACTTTAATTCTTCTAATAATTTTACCCTCAAATTTATTGTATTTTTGTTTTTTATATTTTGATTTTAAAGGCTTTACATCATTTTGTTTTTCAATAGGTTCAAAAAAAAGCTTGTGTATGAATTTTGTAAATTTACTTTTCTTTGAATAGTTTTCAATAGAACGATATACTTTAGCAGTATCTTTTGCTTTACCATTTTCTTGACTAAAAGTTATTTGAAAACAAGTCAATATTAAAAAGCATAAAAAATATTTATTTTTTTTTTCTTGCACTACTTTAGAGTTGTTCATTTTTTAATGTAAACTACAATATAAGTAAATTTATTTTATTAAAAATATAATAATCTCATTCGGATGGATTTTTTCAAAAACTATTTATAATAAACACATAATTAAAAAACCACCCTTGCGAGTGGTTTTAGTGTCAAAACAAAACATAATTAAATTAAACTCAATTTTAATTTATTTTTTTAAAAAGATATTGGTGTAGTATTTTTTTCCGGTTGTAGCGTCTTCTCTTATTGAGATACCGAAATGTGTAAATGTCCCCTCAATATTTGCTTTATGCCCTGGGCTATTCAACCATGCATTCAAAACTGAATTAGGAGATACAAAATTATAAGCTACATTTTCATTTACTTTAACTGCTCCTAAAACTTCGATGATGTTTTCTGAACGTTCAGCAAATAAATCGTGATTAACCACATTTCTTGAAATCATATAAGCATTGTGCTCTTCTGATTTGTAAGATACATGATTGATTAATTGAAGTGGATTTAAACCTAAACTTACTCTGTGCTCATTTATTAAATCAGCTAATTGCAATTCTGATGAATTGTAATCATAACTTTGAATTAATTCTGGTTTTGGAGCTGAAGTTGCTTCTGTTTCATTAGAAGAACAAGATATCAAAGTGAACAAGAATGCCATTGGCACGATCGCTCTAAGTAAATTAGTTTTCATAAGCTGTAGGTTTAAATTTAAAGTAGAATGTGGGGCAAACTTCTTTAATGTGTTTTTTAAAATTCGAGAAGTATGTGGGGCAAACTTCTTTTATCTTAATATGAACGTGTTGTTTTTATTTCTGAGTCAATATTACATCTATTGTCGTTTAAGTGCCAAATAAAATCGATGTATTACACCATTTTTATTTTTTTTAAAATAATTTTCTTACAAATATTAAAACTGAATTAAGTTAAACTCAAAAAAAATGATCACGAATTGTGATCATTGATTCTAATGTTTAATAAATAATTAATTAGGGAGCTAATCGTTCTATTTTCCAATTGTAGTCTTCTTGTAAAGTATAAAGAATTCGATCATGCAAACGATTAGGTCTGCCTTGCCAAAACTCTACTGATATAGGACGGACCAAAAAACCTCCCCAATACAATGGTCTTGGAATTTGCTTTCCTTCCCATTTTTTTTCTAATGCTTTTAGTTTTGTTTCAAGAAAATCTCTATTGGGAATAACTTCCGATTGATTAGATACAACTGCTCCTAATTGACTTCCTTCAGGACGAGATGCAAAATAATTGTCTGAAACTACTTCCGAAGTTTTTTCTGCAGTACCTTTAATGATTACTTGCCTTTCTAGTGAATGCCAAAAGAAGGACAAACAAATATTTGGGTTATGAAGTATAGATTTGCCTTTTTCAGAATTATAATTCGTATAAAATATAAAGCCTTCCTCATTAAACTGTTTCAATAATACCACTCTCGCTTTTGGAAAATTATCCAATCCTATTGAAGATACCGTCATAGCATTTACTTCTTCTACACCACCAAAATCTTTGACTTCATGAAACCATTTGTGAAATAAATTAATTGGATCTTCAGAAATAGTATTCTCTAGAAGTTCACTCTTTTCATACGATTTTCGATAATTACTTAAATCATTCATAGGGTTTGGCACTAAGGTTCTAAGATGCTAAGGTACTAAGTTTGCTTGGCTTCTTACTTTAAAATTCAAAAGAAATACCATCATCCGCTAATAGAATATCTGGGAAAATAGTTTCAGCTTCATCTTTAAAACGAAGAATAGAATCGTATCGTGTGGAATAATGCCCTAAAATTAACTGATTGACATTTGCTTTTAAAGCAATGAGCGCCGCTTCTCTAGCTGTACTATGCATTGTTGTTTGGGCTTTTTCTACTTCCGATTCTAAAAAAGTGGATTCATGATACAATACAGTTACGTTTTCAATATGCTTAAGGATGGATTCATCATATATCGTATCTGAACAAAATGCGTAACTCTTTGGATTCTCAGGATCAAAGGTTAGCAGGTGGTTTTCGATAATTCGTCCATCTTCTAGAGTGATATCCTTTCCGTTTTTTATTTTTTGATAATAGCAGGTTTCGATTTCGTAGTTTTGAACAGCATCCACATTGAGCTTTCTATCGCCAATTTTCTCTATAAATAAAAACCCATTCGTATAAATTCTGTGTTTTAAGGGTATCGTTTTCACAATCACCTTTTCATCTTCATAAATTATTTCACTTTCCTTTGATTCCAATTCATGAAAATACAAACCGTAATTTGTCCAAGAGTTAGACAATCGAAGTTGCAATGTTATGATTTCCTTTATTCCTTTTGGACCGTAAATATGCAAATCATTGGTGCGATTAAGTAACATAAAAGTAGAGACTAACCCTATCAATCCATAACAATGATCACCATGTAAATGCGATATAAAAATATGATTGATCTTAGAGAATTTTATTTTGTGCTTTCTCAATTGCACTTGAGTTCCTTCTCCACAATCTATCAGAAACATTCGATTTCGAATCTCTAAAACTTGAGACGTTGGATTAGTAATCGTTCGTGGAGTGGCGGCATAACAACCGAGAATGGTTAGTTTCATTTATAATTGATAATGGGTAATAAATAATGTATAATGGATACTTAATGATTGAACTCTGAAAAACGACAAACCCTAGCCCTGATGGCAGTGGAAATCCTTTAGTGCCGTTGTTCGGCGCGAAAGATTGTAACGAACAGCAGGTTCCCGGCTCCTAAAATAAATTAAAACCCTAAATCACGTTCTATTTCTTCCATTTCGATGATATCATGGGCTTCTAACAAGGATGGAACGATGGTTATGTGTTGCGAAACATTGGTAAAATGAACCCCGTCAGCAACAATAACAAATGATTTTTTTGCTTTTGTATGCATTTTAATTAATGGTAAAAAGCTATTAATTTGTTTGATGGTCAAGTCTTTATCATGAGAAACATCGATGATGATATTGTATTTTTCAAACGATTTGTACTCATGAGTTACCTTCATTAAAAAAGAAACTAAATCACCTTGAGTATCTTTTATAGTTACCGTATGCCCTTTTTGTTCGACTTTCATGATGCATAAAATTTAGATTCACGCTAATTTACAACTTTTATAGGCTAAAAACTGTGGAATTAAAGAATATTTTATTGAATTTTAGAAGCCAATAAATAGATGACAGCCATACGAATTGCAACGCCATTTTCAACCTGATTTAAGATAATCGATTGCTTAGAATCGGCAACATCGCTGGTGATTTCAACACCTCTATTGATGGGGCCTGGGTGCATAATGACGATTTCTTTGTTTAAGGAATCTAAAAGTGCTTTATCCAAGCCATATTGCTTGGCATATTCTCTTGTTGAAGGAAAGTAATTGATTTCCATGCGTTCGTTCTGTACACGCAACATATTGGCAACATCACACCATGCTAAGGCTTTTCTCAAATCGGATTCGACGGTAACTCCAAGGGATTCAATATATCTTGGAATTAATGTTTTGGGGCCACAAACTTTGACTTGAGCACCCAATTTTTGTAAAGTATAGATATTCGATAAGGCTACTCTTGAATGCAATATGTCTCCCACGATAACTACTTTTTTCCCTGAAACATCACCTAATTTTTCTCGAATAGAATAGCTGTCTAATAATCCTTGCGTTGGATGTTCGTGAGCACCGTCTCCAGCGTTGATGATACTGGCTTTTACATTTTGGGAAAGGAAAAACGCTGCGCCAGGATTGGCATGTCGCATGACAACCATATCGACTTTCATAGAAAGTATATTGCTAACGGTATCTATTAAGGTTTCGCCTTTCTTTACGGAAGATTGCGCTGCTGAAAAACTAATTACGTCGGCAGATAATCTTTTTTGAGCCAATTCAAAAGAAAGTTTTGTTCGTGTACTGTTTTCAAAAAAAATATTGGCTATCGTAATATCACGCAAAGAGGGAACTTTCTTGATTGGGCGATTGATGACTTCTTTGAAATGATCCGCCGTTTCAAAAATAAGCTGTATATCTTCAGGTTGAAGGTATTTGATTCCTAATAAATGGTTAACACTAAGCTCACTCATTTTTTTAAATTGTTGGTTGTTGGTTGTTTTTCGTTGGAACTAAATACACAGCATCTTCACCGTCTTGTTCTTTCCAGCATACTTTTACTTTCTCGTCGTTGATAGCATCCACTTGTCTGCCTCTATAATCGGGCTGAATGGGTAAATGTCTGCTAAAACGTCGGTCTATTAAAACCAACAATTCAATTTCAGAAGGTCTTCCAAAAGATTGAATTGCTGTAAGAGCCGAACGAATACTTCTTCCGGTATATAAAACATCATCAATAAAAATGACTTTTTTATCTTCTACAACAAAATCAATTTGAGTTCTGTTAGCTTCGATTGGTTTGTCGGTTCTTCTAAAATCATCTCTAAAAAAAGTGATGTCTAGAAATCCCAAGGATATATCTTTAATACAATATTCTTTTTCTAAAAGTAATTGAAGTCTTTGCGCTAAATAGGTACCTCTAGGTTGAATTCCTATTAATAGGGTATTCGAAAAATCAAGATGTTTTTCAATCAACTGACAGGCCAAACGATGCAATATAATATCGACTTCTTTTGAGGTGAGCAATATTTTTTGACTCATAAGTTAGAGTTGTTTGGTTGGTAAAAGTACTATTTATTTTAATTTAATTCTATAAAAAAACCGTTTCAAAACAGAAACGGTTTCCTTTATTTACGAATACATCTTCACTCGCAATTCCTGAACTTTTTCATCATCTAAATAATCATCAAAAGTCATGTACCTATCGATCGCACCTTTTGGAGTCAACTCTACTACCCTATTTCCCACCGTTTGAGCAAACTCGTGGTCATGTGTTGTAAAAATAACAGAGCCTTTAAAATTCTTTAAGGAATTGTTGAATGCTGTAATCGATTCCAAATCCAAGTGATTTGTTGGC
Source organism: Flavobacterium sp. (assembly GCA_043783565.1). Classification (GTDB taxonomy): domain Bacteria; phylum Bacteroidota; class Bacteroidia; order Flavobacteriales; family Flavobacteriaceae; genus Flavobacterium. The sequence continues at coordinate 10,941 of JAYVZG010000021.1, forward strand.
TCGTCTAACATCAACACATTCGCACGCTCCATCATCATTCGTGACAACATGCAACGCACTTTTTCTCCTCCTGATAATACACGGCTGGTTTTCAAAGCTTCTTCTCCAGAGAAAATCATCTTTCCTAAAAACCCACGAATATTTACTTCTTCTCGTTCTTCTTCAGTTTTCGCCCATTGACGCAACCAATCCACTAAAGTATAATCATTTTCAAAAAACGAATGATTATCCACTGGCAAATACGCTTGGTTTGTTGTAACTCCCCAGTCATAAGTCCCTGAATCGGCTTTTTGATGTCCGTTTAAAATTTCATAAAAAGCAGAAGTAGCTCTAGAATCTTTCGAGAATAATACAATTTTATCACCTTTCGCCATATTCAAATCAACGCCAGAAAACAAGGTGTCTCCATCAACAGAAGCACTTAAGTTTTGCACATTCAATATCTGATCGCCTGCTTCTCTTTCTTGGTCGAAAATAATCGCAGGATAACGACGACTTGAAGGTTTGATTTCAGAAATATTCAATTTACTAATCATCTTCTTACGAGAAGTTGCTTGCTTCGATTTGGCTACATTCGCACTAAATCGACGGATGAATTCTTCTAATTCTTGTTTCTTTTCTTCCGCTTTTTTATTCTGTTGCGCTCTTTGTTTGGCAGCTAATTGAGACGATTCATACCAAAACGTATAATTCCCAGAATAATGATTGATTTTACTAAAATCGATATCCGAAATATGGGTACAAACCGCATCTAAAAAGTGACGGTCATGTGATACTACTATCACCGTATTTTCATAATTCGCCAAGAAGTTTTCCAACCAGGCAATCGTTTCAAAATCCAAGTCATTCGTAGGCTCATCCATGATTAACATGTCTGGATTCCCAAATAAAGCTTGTGCCAATAATACTCTCACTTTCAATTTCCCATCCAAATCACCCATTAAAGTGTAGTGATTGTCTTCTGTAATCCCTAAATTGGATAACATAGAAGCTGCATCTGAATCGGCATTCCATCCATTCATTTCTTCAAATTGCACTTGCAACTCTCCTATTCTATCGGCATTGGAATCATTGTAATCGAGATACAATTCATCCATTTCTTTTTTAACAGCATACAAAACTTTATTCCCCATCAACACCGTTTCTAAAACCGTATGCTCATCAAACATATTATGATTCTGATTCAAAACAGACATTCTCTTTCCAGGTTCCAAATGTATATGCCCAGAAGTTGGATCTATATCCCCAGCAATGATTTTTAAGAACGTAGATTTTCCAGCACCGTTGGCTCCAATTACACCATAGATATTTCCATGAGTGAAAGTGGTATTCACCTCATCAAATAAGATTCTCTTGCCAAATTGTACGGATAAATTATTAACTGTTAACATGAATTCAGGTTTTATTAAAATTTTTGCAAAAGTATAAAAATAGGACTGATTTTAAAGGCCAAAATCCAATAAATATGGAGGTGGTTTATTTAACGCTGCATTAACAGAATTAATCGAATCATCTGAATATTTTTGTAGACTAGCTTAGTATACATGTATAGCACCAAACTACATACACTTTTACTATTAACCTTATCAATAGTTACCCTTTTTTGTTCTTGTAAAAAAGAGTTTAAAGGAGATAATTATACCGCCTATTTTGGAGGAGAAGTAACGAATCCAACCAATCAATACATCCTTTTTTGTCGAAATTCTGAAGTGATTGACAGCGTTAAAATTGATGCCAACAATCGTTTTTTTATCAAATTCGATTCGTTAACTCCAGGAATGTATACGTTTAAAAACGAACCCGAATACCAATATGTTTACTTTGATAAAAACGACAGTATCATGTTGCGAATTAATGCAAAAGATTTCGACAATTCTATTATTTTCTGTGGAAGAGGCGATCGAAAAAATAATTTTTTGATGGAAATGTACATGAAAAACGAAGACGATCGCAACAAATCATTTGATGTTTTCGATTATAATATTAAAGATTTTACCAAAAATATTGATTCCTCCTATGCTTCGAAAAAGAAATTTTATACTACAAAAAAAGAAGCCGTCAAATGGAATGATGATTTTGACAAATACGCTAAAGCGAGTTTAGATTTGCATCATTATTCAAAAAAAGAAATCTATCCGATGGCTCATTTGATGCGTACTGGCGAAGATGTTATAGAAAATTTACCTGCAAACTTTTATGATTTTAGAAAAGATATCGACTTTAATGATACCAAACTTTCAAACTTTTCTCCTTTTGTCATATATCTTTCTCATATGCTCAACAACGTTTCTGCGATACATTATCACAATCATTATACACCATTAGATCTTGCACTTCGAACCAATATCAATAAACTCAATATTGCAGATAGTTTAATCAAAAACAAATGTGTAAAGAACTCTATTCTTAACAATATTGCATTTACTTATCTGTTGGAAGATCAAAACATGGTGAATAACCAAATATTTTTAGAAACTTATAATAAGTATTCTACCGATAAAAGCAACAAAAACGAAATTTTAAAAATTGGCAATGCCATTCAATTGCTTAAAATTGGAAATACTTTACCTAAAGTTGAATTAGTAAACACAGACAATCAACTGATATCTTCAGAGGATATCATTAAAAAGAAAACTATCCTGTTTTTATGGACCGATAAATTGTCCTCACACATGATTGCTGCTCATAAAAAAGTTTTAGTATTGAAAACAAAATACCCTGATTATCAAATCATCGGAATCAATCTCGACAAAGATCAAAAAATCTGGCAATCAAAATTATCCGAATTAAATCACAATGGAATTATAGAATATCGTTGTACCAACTTTGAAGATTTGAAAGCGTATTGGGCTATAATGAAAGTACATCGTACTATTATTCTAGATCAAAATGGCAATATTAAAAATGCCTTCACCAACTTGTTTGATGTAAATTTTGAGAAAGAACTTGAATAATTGAAAATTAACAATTGATAATTAAAAAATTGGCTCAAATTGAAACCTATTTTTCTATTTAAAACAGAGCATAACCAACAACCTTTTCCTAAAATAAAAGCGGTTCCAATCTGAAACCGCTTTTCTATATAAAACAGGGCGTAACCGACAACTGTCAATCGACAACCATCAACCATTTCCTTTCGCATAATCCGCTAAAAACTGCGCCAATCCATTGTCTGTCAAAGGATGCTTTAATAATCCTAAAATTGCAGAAAGTGGTCCCGTCATGACATCAGCACCTAATTTAGCGCAATTCACAATGTGCATCGTGTGTCGAACAGAAGCGGCAAGGATTTCAGTTTCAAATCCATAGTTATCATATATCAAACGAATTTCTTCAATCAATATCAATCCGTCGGTAGAAATATCATCCAAACGACCAATAAATGGAGAAACATAAGTCGCTCCTGCTTTCGCTGCTAACAACGCTTGACCTGCCGAAAACACTAAGGTTACGTTGGTACGAACTCCTTTATCAGAAAAATATTTACAGGCTTTAATTCCTTCTTTTGTCATGGGTAATTTCACCACAATTTGCTCGTGCAATTCACACAACTCTTCGCCTTCACGAACCATTCCGTCAAAATCGGTAGCAATAACCTCAGCACTTACATCGCCATCTACAATATTACAGATGTCAACATAATGCTTCAAAATACTGTTTTTTCCAGTAATTCCTTCTTTTGCCATCAACGATGGATTCGTAGTAACTCCATCTAAAATTCCAAGCGATTGCGCTTCTTTAATTTCGTTTAAGTTGGCAGTGTCAATAAAAAATTTCATATAATTCTATTTAATTGTGTGTTTCTTCTTTTGGGCGTTCCCCTCCGTAAACTCCGGGTCAAGCTGTCCGCAGTGCACGGCACTTTGCTC
>JAYVZG010000022.1:0-99831 GCA_043783565.1 Flavobacterium sp.
TTGCATTTCAATGATAATCTGGGCGATAAAATTTCCTTATATGGTGCTTCTGGATCTCATTTTGGTTTTGGAGTTCAAACTAACTTGTTTCAAATTCACGCCAGCAATAATAGTGATGACATCGCATTCGGTTACGGAACCAGTGCTTCATTTACAGAAAATGTGCGTTTCAAAGGCAATGGCAATGTGGGTATAGGAGTTATAGTACCTGATCACCCATTACAATTTAAAAGCGCAGTTGGCGACAAAATTTCCTTATATGGTGGCGCTGGAGCGCATTATGGATTTGGCATTCAAAATTTTACAATGCAAATACACTCTGCTGGAGTTACCGATGATATAGCTTTTGGTTATGGTAGTAGTGGAGCTTTTACCGAGAATATGCGCATCAAAGGAGATGGTAATGTTGGTATAGGAACGCCAACACCAACGGCTGAATTAGAAGTTAATGGTTTTACCAAATTAGGATCAACAGCTCCAGCTATAAAAGTGATAAAGTTAACAGGTACAACCGGAGCTGCACAAGGCAATACAACTTTCATAGCGCATGGGGTTACAAATTCTAAAATTTTAGCAGTAAATGTGTTGGTTGAATATGCAGTAGGAAGTTTTATTCCTCCTTCTTATAATGGTTCTTTAGCTTTTGAATATGATTTTTATATTAATGGTGCGAATATAGCTGTTTGGACAAAAAGTGCCAATTCAGCAAGTATTTTGTCTAAACCAATTCGGGTTTTGGTGACGTATGAGGAGTAGAAATTATGTGAATGAAAGTGTAATTATCGTTCCTTCATTTATTTTCGAGTCTACAGAAATCTCACAATGTATCGCTTTTGCCAAATCACGAATGAGGTGCAAACCTAAGCCTGATTGTATTCCGGAAACTTCGGTGTCATCATACAAGGCTTTGAATTGTTCTTGTGTTCCACCTGCACCATTATCGGTAATGGATAAAAATAGTTGATTATTTTCGCCACGGCGAACAGGTTCTTGCCAAGCTTTCCAATTAATGGTTGGATGATCAATTTCATTTAGTGCTTTAATGGCATTTCCAGTTAAATTTCTCACGATGGTTTTGAGATAATTATCATCGGTATTGATTTGAATATTGTCTAAATTTTCAAAGGTGATTTTTACTTTTTCTTCGCTTTCAAAGTGCTTTCGAGTATCCTCAAAAATAGCATGTACAGCAATTTTTTTAGGTTGAGGTTGAAAATTTTCCATCTGACTTTTGCTCCATTGTAGTATATCTTCCATGGAAGTCAATAGATTTTCAGCGCCACTCATGGTTTTGTCTTGCATGCGCTGAACGCTTACTTCATCGAGTAATTCTGGGCTTTCTTTTTGGAGTTGTAAAAAGAAAATTAGATTCGCTACCGGCCCGCGTAAATCGTGATTAAGTATGCTGAAAAATCGTGTTTTGGCTTTGTTGGCTAAATCTAAATTATGGTTTAAAACCTGCAGCTTTTCATTCGTTTTTTTACGATTACGACTCTGGTAAAAAAACAACAATCCAATAACTGCCAATAATAATAAGCCGGAAATAAAAAACCATTTTTGTTTTTCTTTATTGGTTAAAGATATTTTGTTAAGCTGTATTTCCTTATTATTTAAGTCTATTGTTCTTTGATTTTCTAAATTTTGGAGCGATTGTTTGTTCTTATTATTGAAGATGGAATCGTTATATGATGAATATATTTTGTAGTTTTCATAAGCTTTTTCAAAATCTTTGATATACGAATAATACTCCGATAAATACAAATAGCCTTTCCGTAAACCAGCTGTATTTCCTAGCTCTTGATACATTTCAATAGATTTAGAAATAGTATTCAATGCTATTTTAAGCTCTGAGTTATTTTTAGAATGAATTCCTTTTTTAAGCAAAGCATACCCAATGTTTTGGGTTGTTGAAGTTGTCAATTCTTTATCTCCAACCTTAGTAACAAAGCGTAGTGCTTTTTGTGATTTTTCGAGACTTAATTCATAGTTTTTAAGGTCTAAATATACAGCTCCTAAACCATTATTGATAACAGCTAAAGCAAAATCATCATGATGTTTTTCTAAAATTTTCTCTGCATTTTTAAAAGCAATCAAGGCTTGAGTAAGTTTGTTTTGTTTTTGAAGAATGGTGCCAATATTGGCTTCGTTTAATGCAATTGAAATTTCTCGATGTTTTAGCTTTTTTGTAATAGCAATTGCTTTTTCGTAATTTCGAATGGCTTGGTCATAATTATTGGTAAGGTTATATACTGTTCCAATATTTTCATAACAACTTGCAACACTTAAGAATCCACTTTTGTTTTTCACTTTTTCAAATCCATGTAGTGATTTGAAGAAGTAATCCAAAGCTTCAGGATATTTTCCTTGATTGGCTTTTAAAATTCCAATTTCATTATACAATTTGGAAATATAAAACGGATTGGTGAGCTTCTTAAAATGTGGCTCAGCTGTTTTAAAGTTCTGAAATGCTTTATCGTAGTTCCCCATGGAGACTTGATGCATTCCAAAATTCATATAGGAATTTCCGATGCCAATTTCCCAACCTAGTTTTTCAGCAATGGAAAGTGCTTTTTGAGCATAAAAAATTCCTTTTTTGGAATCGAGATAAATGTATTGATCGGAAATTTTAGCATACGTTTTACACAAAGTAGTGTCTTCTTTTTGTTTTTTTGAAACTTGTAAAAGAGAATCAATACGCGCTAATTTTAGGTTCTGTCCAAAGCAAAATAAACTATAAAAGAGAAATCCCAAAAGAAGGAAATTTAATTTCATGGCTTAAAGTTTAGCTGTTCTTTAAAACTTCTACCTAAAGGTAAAACAACGTTATTATAAAGTTCGATTTCATGTGTTCCTATCCGCTCTACAAATTGTTTTTGAACAGCATAACTTCGATGAACTCTAGTAAATGAATGAAACGCATCTACTAGTAATAAATCACCTAAACTAGAGGAAACACAATGGCGTTTACTGGCCGTGACAAGTATCGTATAATTTTTTAAAGCTTCTAAATAAACAATTTCGTGGAGTTTAACTTTTATTTGATCATACCCAGTTTTTACATAAACAGTATCGCCGCCAATACTCGATTCAAAAAGATTTGCTTTCAAACGAATTTCCATGAATTCTTCGATGCGTTTCATTGTTTGTTCGAATCGCGGAAATTTGAAAGGTTTGACAATATAATCCAGCGTTTGCAATTCGAAACTTTCTGCAGCAAATTCTGCATGGGAAGTGATAAAAATACAAACAGGAATTGAAAGTGCTTTTTGGCGTAATTCAATTCCAGACGCACCGTTCAATTCAATATCTAGAAAAGCAATATCAATAGATTTTTTTTCAAGAAATAATAAGGCTTTTTCCGCAGAATCAAAAACACCCTCAATTTGTAATGAAGGAAATCTTTTAGCATACGACAAAACCGCTAGTCGGTCCATTTCATCGTCGTCAACAATAATGCAGTTAAATGGTTTCATGATAAAAAATAATCTCAAATATACTGATTTTAAGTACAAACCGTGGTCATTTTATATTGTCGTTCGTCCTTTTTTGCTGTTTTTATAGAGAAAAAGAGTCGAAATTCGTAGTTCAATTGGATCGTCCATTATTGAAATTGAAACGAAATACAAATCGATTATGAAAACTATCTTATTAAAATCAATCATTTTCCTTATGACAGTTGTTAGTGCATTTACTTTAAACTCATGCTCAGAGTCTGAGACGCCAAAAGTTGAAAGCAAACTATTAAGAATTGGGCCACCACCAACACCAAGATCTTTAGAAGGATTATTTGACATTCAACTGAGTAATGGAGTGATGGCAAACTTACTATTTGAATTCCCCAATACAGTTATTTATGGTAGCCCGACTGTTACGGATATGATCGCACAAACAGGACGAAGAACGACGTATTCAAGTATTGGCGGATTTTACGTTTTCACAATTACTGCAGGAACCACCACTATGAATTTTAAATTCACCTATGATCCTACCACAGCCGAATTATTAAATGGTCAATATGGAATGGGTTTAAGTTATACCGACGGAACGTTCTACGGATTAAAACATACGCCATCGGGAACTGGAGAAACTTTGTTTAAAGGTTATTGGGTCGGAAAGTATGGTAATGGCGTTGCGATTCCAACAAATGACTATACGATGGCATTAGAAGAAGTCGGGAAATTCACAGTAGCACCCAACCTTACTATTTATGGTGGTTCTCTAGCTTCTGGATTGTATTCTCTTTCTGGAAATATCTTTAAAGGAACCTATACGTATTTGTCAGGAGGGCAATACAGTTGCAAAGGAACCTACGATCCAAATACGCGAAGAATCAGTGGAACATGGGGCGTAGGATTGTCGTATACTAATGGAGGGACTTTTTATTTAGATATGCGGAATCATTTGTAATTGCTAACACGCTAAATAATGAAAATAACAGTAGTATTTGCGTTTTGTTTTTCAACGTTAGTTGGATTTTCTCAAGTTGGGATTAATACTACTTCGCCCAATGCTCAGTTGGAAATTAAATCATCCAACCAAGCCACTCCGAGCAATACCGATGGCGTTTTAATTCCAAAAGCAGATGCTTTTCCAGTGGTCAATCCAACAGCAACACAACAAGGAATGTTGCTTTATTTGACAACGACTGTTGGATTAAAATTACCGGGGTTTTATTATTGGGACAATCCAACATTAACTTGGATTGGAATAACATCTTCTCAAAATGGTGATGCCGATTTTTACGAAGTAGGAACAACAACAGCACCTGATAATATAAACGATTCCATGTTTCATACTGGCGATGTAAAAATAGGAACGTCTACCGATTTAAACGGAAAATTAGACATTGTTTCCGACGAAACAAAAACCTACGGCATCCGAAACCAACGCAATTTTTTAACTCCAGGAATAGGAACTCGAGTTGGAATTTACAATGAAAATACAGGCTCTGGAAATTATGAAATTATCGGAAATGCGAATGATATTTTCACCAATGGCGATGGTATACATTATGGAACAAGTAATTTATTAAATGGTTCTGGAATTGGAAGACATGTTGGAGTTAGTAATGTTTTAGATGGAATAGGAAACGGAAATCAACACGGTACAAGAAACACTTTTTTAAATTCGGGTAGCGGATTTCATACAGGCATGTATGTATTAAACAATAATGCAGGAAGTGGCATTCATTATGGTAGTTATGTTGAATTAAATGGTACGGGAAATGGGAATCAAGCCAGTAACGAATCCCTAATTAATAACTCAGGCGATGGGGCGCATTATGGAGCAATATACAACTTAAGTGGCGTTGGGATTGGTTTGCGTTATGGTATTTATAATTCAATTAGTAGTTCTAATGTTGGATGGCAATATGGAGTAGGTAATTTTTTAAGCGGTGCTGGGACAGGATGGAAACATGGGGTTCGTAATGAATTAAACGGCGCTGGTTCTGGGGTGCATTATGGAGTTCAAAATTGGATGACAGGAAACAGTACAAACTCAAAGTTTGGTGTTCAAAATTCAATTGGAGGAAATGGAAACGGAAATCATTTCGGAACTAATGACTATCTTTCTGGTACAGGAACGGGTATTCACTATGGAAAATACACACAGTTAACAGGCGCAGGAACTGGATTTCAATACGCCAATTATAATGTAATCGATAATTCAAATCCAGGAAATGCAAGTCATTTTGGAAATTATTCACAACTATCCGGGGGTGGTTCAGGTATCCATTATGGGAACTATAATTTACTTACAGGTGCTGGCTCTGGAATTCAATATGCCAATTATAATTCTATTGAAAATTCAAATGCTGGAAATGCTATTCATTTTGGAAATTATTCACAACTTTCCGGAGGTGGTTCAGGTATCCATTATGGGAACTATAATTTACTTACAGGGGCTGGCTCTGGAATTCAATATGCTAATTATAATTCAATTGATAATTCGAACGATGCATATCAATATGGTAGTTATTCAGAACTATTAGGTAATGGGAATGGTGAACATATTGGAAATTATCATTTTATAAATGGTTTAGGAACTGGAAATTACTTTGGGGTAAGAAATGTATTGCTTAAGAATGTAAATGGTAATAATTATGGAGTATATAGTACAATATCAGGTATAGGTGACGGTTTGCAATATGGATCCTATTCTGAAATTAATAATACAGGAAGCGGAATCCATTGGGGAAATTATATATCACTTTCAGGAAATGCACCAAACAATCAAGCTGGTGGTGAAACCTTAATTGATAATTCAGGTGGAGGAACACATTATGGGCAAATAAATTCATTAACTGGCGGTGGTGCAACTAAATATGGTTCCTACAATTACATCGATTTTTTTGCTGGTGGATTTCAATACGGAGTGTATTCGAGTGCTACTTTAGCTTCTAGTTATGCTGGTTATTTTTTGGGAAATGTGTTTGTTTCAGGAATTTTTACCAATCCTTCCGATGCATCTTTAAAAGAAAATGTTTCCGAAACGCATTCTGTTTTAACACAATTACAAAACCTAAAAGTTAAAAACTATAACTTCAAAAAAGCAGAGGCTGATAAATTTGGTTTTCCTCGTGGGCAACAAACCGGTTTTATCGCACAAGAAATGGAGCAAGTGTTTCCTAATTTAGTTAAAGAAGAAACGCTATCAACTCCAAAAGATCCAACCAAAATTACCGAATCAGGAAGTGAAGAACGCAAAATAAAATCCATTAATTATGTTGGATTGATACCTTATCTTACCAAAGCCATTCAAGAACAACAAGAAATTATTGATATTCAAAACTCCAAAATTAAATTGCTAGAAGAATGGTTAAAAGCCATTGAAGAGAAATTAAGTAAATAGTGTTTTGCTTAACAATTTATAAAAGTTCTAGAAATTGAGAGTCATTTATGTTGCTTATTTTCATTTCCAAATCTCCAAATTGTCAAATTTTCACCTGAGACGTAACCGAATTGTATGAAATAAAATTATCTTTGAAGCATGAACATTGAATCGCAACAAGAAAAAATTTCTAGCTTTCAACACCTTGAATTACTCGCAAACCAAGTCGTGGAAGGTTTTATTTCGGGGATGCACAAATCTCCTTTTCATGGTTTCTCTGCCGAATTTGCCGAACATAAAATTTACAATGTTGGTGAAACAACCAAACACATCGATTGGAAATTATTTGCCAAAACCGATCGTTTGTACACCAAAAAATACGAAGAAGAAACGAATTTAAGATGTCATTTGATCATCGATAATTCTTCGTCAATGCATTATCCAAAGTTGAAAAATGAGCAGCCTTTTTATGAAAGTAAAATTGGGTTTTCTGTTTTAGCTTCTGCTGTTTTGATGAATTTACTAAAGAAACAACGAGATGCTGTAGGGCTTAGTATTTATTCGGACACCTACGAATATTATGCTCCGGAAAAAGGAAGCGACCGTCACCATCGCATGGTGTTGAATCAATTGGAGCAACTGCTTGAAAACCCCAAAGAGACGAAACAAACAGACACCATTACGTATTTGCATCAAATTGCAGAAAAAATGCACCGCCGTTCGTTGATTATACTTTTTACCGACATGTTTCAATCGAGTAGTGATGATGCGTTGTTTAATGCTTTGCAACATCTCAAACATAACAAACATAAAGTAGTTTTGTTTCACGTAATCGATGAAAAAACTGAAACGCATTTCGATTATGACAATGCTCCAAGAAAATTCATCGATATCGAAAGCGGAGATGAAATCACCATTTTCGCAGATAATGTGAAGGAAACTTACGAAAAACAAGCGCAGAGTTACTTTAAAAAGCTGGCTCAGAATTGTGCTCAGAATAAAATTAAGTATGTTCCGGTCAATGTTGGAGCCAATTTCGAAAAGATTTTAACTACTTATTTGGTTGAGAAACAATCGTTTGGCTAGACTATTTTAAAATTCAGAAATATTTTATAACAATCGTTTGCAGATACAAAAATCTATACTATATTTGCAACCGCAATCGCAAGATCGCCGAACACTTATGACAAGTAAATGTTAGGTGAGGCAATTAAGCAGAGGTTTGGTAGTTCAGTTGGTTAGAATACATGCCTGTCACGCATGGGGTCGCGGGTTCGAGTCCCGTCCAGACCGCTAAATTGGGAAAAGGTTTTCAGAAATGAAAACCTTTTTTGCCCAATAAAAGTTTCCTCTGATGCAGTTCTTTTTAATAAGAAAAGCATTCAAAATAGTTGTGTTGTTTTCGCTACGACTTTGTAACTCGTAGCATGGTTTAGTAGTTAGACCAATGAAAAGCTTTCCACTTTTGTGGATGGCTTTTTTGTTTTTTAACAACCGTTCATCTTTTTGATTTACAATTCATTAAAAATTTGTATATTGCTTTGCTTTTTTAAAAGCAATACTATTTTCTCAAACTAAATGCAATTATTAATCATGAAAAAACAATTACTTTTAATCTGTTTCTTGCTCCTAAGCAGTTTTTTTTATGGACAGACATTTAATCAACCGTCTCAATTTAATTCGGTTTGTGATGATAACAATGATGGTTTTGCACTGTTTTATTTGCAAGAAATTTCTTTTGAAATTATTGGAAACAATCAATCCAATTTAGTAGTTACTCATCATCTTACACAATTGGATGCCTCTACTGGGAGTAATCCTTTGTCTAACAATTACACGAATGTCACTAATCCGCAGCTAATTTTTGCTCGAGTAGTTGATTCGCAAACCAATCAAGTTCAAATCATTGTTTATTATTTGACAGTAAATCCAGCACCAAATAATAATGCCTTTACTTTTCAAGGCTGCGATACCGATACTATAAATGACGGAATTACATTCTTTCCTGAACTAAGTTTCTTCGATAATAATTGGTCTCAAAATGGACAGAATTCCGTAAGTTATTATTTTAGTTCGTTGGATGCGGAGAATGCTACCAATGCAATTCCTTCCAATGTGCCATTTCAGAATACGACACCACAGTTGCAAATGTTGTTTGTTCGTGTTGTGAACCCAAATACTGGGTGTTTCTCAATAGCACAATTGTATTTAGCAGTACAGAATTGTAATCCGCCAATCTGTGTGGCACCAACAATGCTCAACGTGACAAACGTTACTCAATATAATGCACAATTGAGTTGGTCTAGTCCTTCTAATTCATCCTATAATATTTATTTAACTACTCAGGGATCTCCGTCGCCAACGGCAAACACGCAAGCATCTGGCACTACTTCAATTAATAGTTTTAGTGCCACAGGATTGATCTGTGGAACTGGATATCAATTTTATGTAAAAAAAGTATGTACTAATTCCATTTCTAGTGAATGGGTTGGGCCTTATTCTTTTACAACGCTACAGTGCACTCAAGCAGGCGGACAGCCACAAGATATGTATCAGTGTGGAAACAATGTAACTGCGTGTTTCAATTTGACACAAAACGATGCTACTATTTTGGGAGCTTTAAACCCAGCCCAATACCAAATTACCTACCATAATTTGTTAGCAGATGCAGAATCGGGTAACAATTCTATTCAAACAGCAACACAATATTGCACCACTTTCGCAGAACAAATTTTCACAAGATTATTAAATCTCCAAGACAACACCGTGTCTGTAGCATCTTTTGGGATTTATTTAGTAGATACACCACCAGCACCGACTCAAAATTTGACGGTATGTGGCAACGAAACTACAGGGCCAATTTGTGTCAATTTAGCATCACTCCTTCCTAATTTGTCTAGTGGAGGCGCTTTTAATGTGACCTTTTATGAAACACAAGCTAATGCTGATGCAGGAACCAATGCAATTCAAAACACGAATTGTTATCCGGTTTTGACCATGTTGCCAACGCCACTTCCATTATATTACAGACTGGAAAACACTTCTTCTGGATGTAGTTCTGTAGGAATTGTAAATGTTTTTGTCGTTCAATGTAATCCAACGTGTTTACAACCTGCAAATATTACAGCTAGTGTTTCTGAGAATATTGCTGAATTTACTTGGACTCAAACAAATGCTAGTATGTATGAAGTATATTTGGGATTGGCTGGAACACCAGGACCAGTTCAAACAACAGTGCCGACAGGATCTACAAGTGGTTCCACTTATTCTTTTACAGGATTGCAATGTAACTCAATATATCAATTTTATGTAAGAAGTGTTTGCAATCAAACTGAGACAAGTTTGTGGTCAGGGCCATTCACTATTACTACTTACGAATGTAATTCAGCAGGTCAACCCACTAATTTGATACAATGCAGTGATAATGGTTCCGCTTGTTTCAATTTGAATGACAACAACAATCTAATTATAGGAACTCTTAATCCATTAGAATATTCCATTACCTATCATATTTCTCAGTTAGATGTTACCACTGGAGCCAATCCAATTAATACAACTCAACTTTATTGTACTTCTTCTTCACCTATGTTAGTGTATGCTCGACTTTTGAATCTCGGAACCAATCAAACTCAGGTTTTTACTTTTCAATTAATCATAGAAACTGTGAATTCGGGGATTAACCAGCTAGCAAACATGGTTCAATGTGATGACAACAATGATGGTCTAGTAACTTTCGATTTAATGACGGTTCAGTCGCAAATAAACGATTTAGGAGGCTTAACTTTTTATATTAATTATCAAGATGCGGTAACTGGAATTAATCCTATTACAAATCCAACGGCATACAACATAACTGTTGTTGGTAATTCAATGCCAATAGTAGTTAGAGTTGATTTGCAAGACTGCGATGTACTTTATAATTTATTATTGGTAGCGACTGCAAATTGTAACGTGTCCTCCACTTGCATCAATGCGAATTCGCTTTGCAATGCTCTAGGAGCTCCGTTTGTGAACACACAAAATCTTAGTTTCAGTGAACCAGGAGCGAATTACGGTTGTTTGAACACACATCCAAATCCAACTTGGTTTTATTTGCCAGTAAGCAGTCCAGGCACAATATCTTTAAAAGTGGAACAAAATCGTAATGTCGATTTTAACAGTGACTTCTTGGATGTTGATTATATTGTATACGGTCCATTTACCTCACCAGTTGCGCCATGCAATGGTTCACTCACCACTAATAATATTGTTAGTTGTAGCTATTCGGCAAATTCAATCGAGTATCCTATTATTAACAATGCCTTGACAGGTCAATATTATTTGATTATGACAACCAATTTTAGTAATCAAGCTGGATTTATTCGAATTACAGAAACTGGCAATTCACAAGGCGGTATTAATTGTTCTGGAATTCGTTTGAATGCCTTTCTAGATTCCAATTCCAATGGAACGAAAGATGTTGGCGAATCAAATTTCCCGCTCGGACAATTCCAAATTGAAAAAAACAATGACGGCAATGTGCATAACATCACGGCGCCTTCAGGAGTTTACAACCTGTATGACGAAACAGCGTCTAATTCGTATGACTTAGGATATACAATTGACCCAGCGTATAGTGCAGCCTATGTACTTACAACCGCTTCTTATAGTAATATTAGTCCAGTAATCGGAGGTGGATTGCAAGTGTATAATTTCCCTATTACTGTAGTTCAATCCTACCAAGACATAGCGGTGAGTATCATTCCATTAGATCAACCTAGAGCTGGATTTATATACTCTAATAAAATTGTCTATGGGAATTATGGAAATCAAACGATTGTAGCTGGTACTGTAACATTTACTAAAGATGATGCCTTAACTATTATCTCAAATACTCAATCAGGAACAACACCATCCGTCAATGGATTCAGTTATAATTTTACCAACCTTTTGCCATTCGAAGTACGAACGATGATTGTAAACATGCAAGTACCGCCAATTCCGGCTGTGAATCTTGGACAATTGCTCACCAATACAGCGACGATTGTACCTTTAGTAGGAGACGTCGTTCCAGAAAATAATTCCAGTACACTTTCCGTAATCGTGACTGGCTCCTACGATCCAAATGACAAATTGGAATCGCATGGGGATAAAATCGTGACATCTAATTTCGCAACAACCGACTACTTATACTATACAATTCGTTTTGAAAACACTGGAACAGCAAGCGCTATCAATGTTAGAATTACAGATTTACTCGATTCAAAACTAGATGAATCTACTGTCAAAATGGTTAGCGCTAGTCATGAATATATTTTAGATCGTCTCGATTCTAGCCTAACATGGAAATTCAATAACATCCTATTACCACAATCTGTCGAAAACACAAAAATTGGAAAAGGATATGTTATGTTTAAAGTAAAACCTAAAGCAGGCTATGCAACTGGCGATATCATCCTAAATACCGCTGGTATTTATTTTGATTTCAATCCAGTAATTGTCACCAATACTTTCTTAACGGAGTTTGTAACGACTTTGGCTGTAAATGAGTTCGAGAATACAGACTTCATTTTTTATCCAAATCCAGTTCAAGATATGCTTAACGTTACTTTAAAAAATAACACCAACAGTATCGAACTAATAGAAGTATATGATGCTTTAGGAAAATCAATGTTGCGTAAAACAACAACAACACCTTTAAATACCGACTCAATTGATTTAACTCATTTGGCTTCTGGACTGTACTTCATCGAAGTTACAACCTCCAATCAAGTGAAAGTTGTCAAAAAAGTGATGCGAAAATAAACCCTAATTGTTTCCTAAATGTAAAAACCAGCTTTCTACGAAGCTGGTTTTTTGGTTAGGTTTTGTCAATTCCTACAATAATTAGTACCCAATTATCCATAAAGTATTTTTTAGTATTTTTGAAAAATAAAATGCTACTTTTATAGCCCAATAATACGCTTTGGTTTCGTCTACGAATATGAAAAAAATAATTCCAATACTACTTTTACTAACACTTAGTTTATACTCCTGTCAGTATTTCAACTCTCAAGTTCCCAATCAAGACGAGTTGTTAGAAAAAGAATTAAAAGCCATCAATTGGAATCAAGTCGACGAATTACCAAGTTTTTCCAACTGCGATTCTGTGGTAGATAAAACCCAAAAAAAACAATGTTTCTTCGATTTTCTGACGCAACTCATCCAACAAAAATTGAGTGTCGACACCTTAACGGTCTTATATCCCAAACTCGATACCATCAATGTAAAAGTCACGGTATTGGCGGATGCATCACTACAATTTGAACCTCAAATCACCGATACGTTGTCCTACAATACCACCAAAATCGATAGTATTCTCAAAGCGCGATTGGTCGATTTTCCGAAAGTAAATCCAGCCATCAAGCGTGGGATACCTGTGAAAACACAGTTTGTGCTTCCCGTTATTTTAAATGTAGAAAATAAGTAGGAGCTTTTTCCAGCTTTCGCCTTTATCTTTGCTCGTGCCTCACAAAGGATATCGGCTCTATCTGGGCTAGGGCATTGACTTCATCGTAACGATCTTCCCTTCCAATCATAATTTCCAAACCAAGAAAACACCGCCACTGTCACACAGAAAAACGGATACACCAAACTACTCAGGAACAAATAGTGCATGCGTTTCTTTCTCAAAAAACGATTGGTTTTATAAAGTAACATAAAATCCATAACAAACTTCAACACAAATAAAATCCCAACCAAATCCCCTCCCGACAACCGACAACCGATAACCGACAACGGATAATTAATAACCCACAACCCACAACCCACAACCAAAGCCAAGTTTCCCCCAAACACTATCACCGCCAAATCTTTCCCAAACACACTTTGATACGAACTCGTTTTCGAAGCCCAACGAATGCGTTGCTCAAACAAATTCGCCCAACTCGATTCGGGTTTCGTATGCACAATAGTTGCTTTCGATTTAAGAAAATGCACTTTGTCCGAATGTGACTTCATCGCTTTTTGAAGCAGAAAAACATCATCGCCGCTAGCAATTTTGTTGTTACCCACAAAACCGTTAAGTTCTTGAAACAACGATTTAGTATAACAAAAATTCGCGCCATTGCACATAAAACCTAATCCCATTCCGAAACTTCCTAGGGTTGCACCTTGCAAACTCATCAAATCCAATTGCTGAAAATGATGCAAAAACGACTTATTGCAATCGTAAACAACACCGCCAACAATCACATCAACATCATGTCCTTGAATGTATAAATCTAATGTAGACAACCAATTTTCAGGCACGATACAATCAGCGTCAGTAGTCAATATCCATTGGTTTGTGACAATTGGAATTGCTCTCGAAATCGCATCTTTTTTAGGGGAATTCGACAATCGGATATTCTCTAAAAGTGTTGTTTGAAACGTTCCGTTTTCCATGCGCCAATTATATATTTGTCGAACCGAATCGTCTTCTGAAAAATCATCTACTAAAATGATTTCAAACAAATCTATAGGATATTTTAAATTTTTGATGCTCTCTAAAAGCTGAGGAAGATTGGCGCTTTCATTCCGAAAAGGAACAACGATTGCAAAGAATGTCTTAGGTATTTTATCATTTGGATGAAAAGTTTTGACAGCATTAAAACCCACAATCAAATGAGCAATGGTGACCAAATAAACCAACAATATCAAAAGTAAAATCAAAGCTATCATTTCGACTTCATTTTAAAATTCAACACAAAATAACTTCCAAGAAGTACAGGAATTACCACATTCAAAAACCACATCAGCGCTGTAATAAAAACGACTATCCATTCATTAACGCCTAATAATCCAAAGAAATATACTGCCACGCTTCCTTTTACTGCAAAATCTAAAAACTGAAAAGAAGGCATTGATGAAGCCAAGAAATAAATACTTGTAATGGCTGACATTAAAATCAGATACGGCAGATGCACCTCAAAAGCTAAAAATAAAAAATAATATTGATGCGAGAAAACCAAATACCGCAAAAGTCCTAAGAGTATATTTCTTCGATGTATTGATTTTGGGATTTGGTTGATTTTGTGTACGAGTTTTTCGAGTGAATAGCCTTTGATTGTAAAACTTTTTAAGAAGAAAGAAACAAGAAGCAAAACAATTACGAATCCAAATAATAAGGCAATCGTTTTAGTAGTAATAATGTTGAATTCCGCATTAAAATACAACAAACCAAATATCCCAAAAAGCACCGTCAACACCATTTGAATACCATTGCAAATCAAATTGAGAAAGACTATTTTTTTGACTTTAGTTTTCTCATAAAACAACGCTTTTCCAGCATATTCTCCCAAACCATTAGGGGTAAATATTCCAGCAGTCAAAGCGCCCAATACTTGAGCTGTAGCATCCAAAAGAGAAATGGGTTGGAGTGCAGTTACTAAATTTTTCCATTTTAAAATCTCAAAAAAACGATTTAAAAAACTAAAAAGTAACAAGAAAGCAATGCCTCCAATTGACCAATTTTTATGGAACAAAGCGGTGAATTTTGCCCAATCCAATTGATCATTCTGGGATAATTGTTGGTAAATAAAATAAAAGGCACCCGATACAATCAAAACTTTGATGGTAAAAACAAGGAATTGTTTAGCTTTGTGAGGAATTGCAATCATTAGAGCAAAATAACACATTTAAATTGGTAAACGAACGCATCATATTAGGAATCGATCCAGGAACTACAATTATGGGTTTCGGATTAATTAAAGTAGTCAATAAGAAAATGGAATTCATCCAACTCAACGAATTAATTCTAAGCAAATACGACGATCATTATACCAAACTCAAAGTAATTTTCGAACGCACTATCGAACTTATCGAAACGCATCATCCAGACGAAATAGCGATCGAAGCACCTTTCTTCGGTAAGAATGTGCAATCGATGTTGAAATTAGGGAGAGCACAAGGTGTGGCGATGGCGGCAGGTTTGTCAAGACAAATTCCGATTACCGAATACGAACCCAAGAAAATAAAAATGGCAATTACTGGAAACGGAAATGCAAGTAAAGAACAAGTGGCAAAAATGCTCCAACAATTACTTGGATTGAAAGAATTGCCTAAAAATTTAGACTCAACCGATGGTTTGGCTGCAGCAGTATGTCATTTTTTCAATTCGGGTAAAGTAGTAGGAGAAAAGAGTTATACGGGTTGGGATGCTTTTGTCAAACAAAATGAAGAGCGAGTTAATAAATAACTATATTTGACATTCTAACGAATATAAAAACAATATTTTAAAACGAAACAAATGAAACAAATTTTTAAAGTCTATCTTTTTGTAGTTCTTACTTCATTGGCTGTATCATGTTCTAGTAGCAGTGATAGTGATGGAGACAGTATCCCAGCTAATTCGGGCAGTTTATCCGTAAATGGCACTTCGGTCACTTTATCTAATAATTTAGCCCAAAGAAGTGAGAATACGCTTGCCATCACAGCTGACGCCGAAGACGGATCATCATTACAGTTTACATTTAATTCTTTTGGCAATCTAGACAGTGCGAATTACTATGATGCGGAAGGGAACAGTTATTATTCATACAAACACTTCAATTCAAATTACTTCACATTTAATCTGCTTTCAATTGATGCTGCTAACAAAACGGTTAAGGTTAGTTATTCTGGTAAAGTGTATAGAGAGAATGAAGATTTAAACTCGTCGTTCAAAACAATCTCAGGTAGTTTTAATCTCACTTATATTGAGCAAACGCCAATAGTAACAGGTTTAGGATTAAGTTGTAATATAGCAGGGAATAATTGGTATGAAACTTCTTTTTGGGACAATGGTTTTTTTGGAGATCTTGATAGAAAATTTATAAGTAGCGATGCCAATATGATTGCAATGAAATTTGCAAGTGAAGGCATCACTCCAGGAACTTATAATTTTACGCCGACAAGTGCGAACGCAATTCAATTAGCTAAATATAATACCACTACTCTAGAATACGATTTTTATAATTGCACGGGTACTTTTACAGTTACAAGTAACGGAGCAGTTAGCTTTGCTACCATAGTTCAAGGAACATTTAATTTTACTGCTACAAATCCTTCAAATCCATCGCAACAGATAGTTGTATCGAACGGTATTTTCAAAACCAACATATAAATTCAAACTTCTTAATAGATTGAATATATTTGCCAGACTTATGTCTGGCATTTATATTCACATACCTTTCTGCAAACAAGCGTGTCATTACTGCGACTTTCATTTTTCGACTTCCATGAAGAAGAAAGACGAGATGGTTTTGGCTTTGGCGAATGAATTATTATTACGTTCGAACGAATTTCAAAACGAAACCATTGAAACCATTTATTTCGGTGGTGGAACTCCAAGCGTATTGACTGTTGAGGAGATTCGATTTTTGATAGATGAAGTGTATAAAAATTACAATGTTGTAGAAAACCCTGAAATTACGCTAGAAGCCAATCCAGATGATTTATCTAAAGATCGAATCCTCGAATTATCTAAAAGTCCGATTAACCGTTTAAGTATTGGTATTCAATCTTTCTTTGAAGACAATTTGAAACTGATGAATCGTGCTCATAATGCCGAAGAAGCCAAAACTTGTTTGTCTGAAGCGATGCTTCATTTTGACAATATTTCTGTTGATTTGATTTATGGAATTCCAGGAATGAGCAACGAAAAATGGCAACAAAACATCGAAAATGCTTTGTCGTTTGGTATTCCACATATTTCAAGTTATGCCTTGACAGTAGAGCCTAAAACTGCTTTAAAGAAACTAATACAAACAGGTAAAATTGCAGAGCCCAACGACGAAGTTGCTCAAGAACATTTTATGATATTAGTAAATGTGCTCGAAGAGAAAGGTTTTATTCACTATGAACTTTCCAATTTTGGGAAGCCAAATTATTTTTCAAAAAACAATTCCGCATATTGGTTGGGGAAAAAGTATTTAGGAATTGGTCCTTCCGCTCATAGTTATGATGGTGTTTCGAGAAGTTGGAATGTGTCGAATAATAGCATGTATTTGAAATCAATTCAAGAAAGTCAACTTCCAAATGAAACGGAAATTCTTTCTGTTTCTGACCGATACAATGAATATATTATGACTGGTTTACGAACGATTTGGGGTGTTTCTTTAGATCGAATTGAAAAGGAATTTGGTTTGGATACATTAACTTATTTAAAGAAGCAATCAGCCAAATTTCTTGATGATGGATTACTTATATTAGACGATTGTATATTAAAAACTACTAAAAAAGGAAAGTTTTTAACAGATGGAATTGCCAGTGATTTATTTTTGATAAATTTGGAATAGAATTAAACCGCTAAGTTCGCAAAGTTATGCGCAAAGAACGCGAAGTTTAATGTGTTAAGAAAATTATACGCCACAATCAATTTTTTTATTATGAATGAAAATGAATTATCACATATTGTTTTTAACGGCGCCTTGAAAGTTCATAGAAATTTGGGTCCCGGGCTTTTAGAAAGCAGTTACGAAGAATGTTTATTTTATGAGCTTAATAAATCCGGACTTTTTATTGAACGACAAAAATCTTTGCCGTTAATTTATGAAAATATCAAATTGGACATTGGTTATCGAGTTGATTTATTAATTGAAAAGAAATTAATTATAGAATTAAAATCAGTTGATGCATTAAATGACATTCATTTTGCTCAACTATTAACTTACTTAAAATTATCAAATTGTAAATTGGGATTACTAATTAATTTCAATGTTACATTAATTAAAAACGGAATCAAACGCATTGCGAACAATCTCTAGTGAACCTTGCGTAAAACTTTGCGAACCTTGCGGTAAAAATGAAAACAACAATTCAACATCAAAACCAAACTTTCGAAGTCAATCTTTCAAATCCAATTGACATTTCCATCCCACTAACCAATACTGATAAAAATCCAATTGCTTGGTACCTCGAAAAACCAGTAATCGAACCCGTACGTTTCGGAGATTGGATTGGTAAAGTATCGGAAGGAAGTTCCTCAACGAATTTCAACAATATTTTATTTAATCCTCACGGACACGGAACGCACACCGAGTGTTTGGGGCATATCACAAAAGAGTTTTATAGTATCAATCAATCGTTGAAACAATTTTTCTTTTTGGCTGAACTCATTTCTATTGCTCCTGAATGGCAAGTAGAAGATTGGGTGATTACGAAGAATCAAATCGAAAAAGCATTAAAGGGTAATTCCCCAGAGGCTATAGTTATTCGAACACTACCGAACGATTCTCAAAAAACACACATGAAATATTCGAATACAAACCCAGCCTATTTGGAAGAAGCTGCAGCGATTTTTATTCGTGAAATTGGGATACAACATTTACTTATTGATTTACCAAGTGTAGATAAAGAACACGATGACGGAAAATTGTTAGCCCACAAAGCATTTTGGAATGTAAAAGATGTGAATCAATTGAATGAAGAGGCTAGAATGAATGCTACGATTACAGAATTAATTTTTGTTTCTGATGAAGTTCCTGATGGAAGTTATTTGTTGAACCTTCAAATGGCTCCTTTCGAAAACGACGCAAGTCCAAGTAAACCATTATTGTTCGAAATACAATAAAGATGATACACGTATCGACAGACAAGACAAAACTTAATGTTCCGTTTATTCAACATTTTTTGAAAGATATTTATTGGGCTGCCGGTAGAACTATAGAAGAAGTTCAAACTACTATTGACAGTTCTTTTTGCTTTGGAATTTATCTCGACAACGAGCAAATCGGATTCGCTCGCGTCATTACTGATTATGTTGTATTTGCCTATATGATGGACGTATTTATTGATGAAGCACATCGCGGTAAAGGCTATTCCTCCATTTTGATAGAAGCAATATTGAAGGAACCAAAATTACAACAAGTAAAAATTTGGAGATTGGCCACTAGAGATGCCCATTTTGTTTATGAAAAATTCGGATTCAAATTATTAGCCCATCCAGAACGAATGATGGAAAAAGTTATTGAATAATTGATTTTTGAAATGATAGTTAAGAACCATGAATATCCAACAGTACTTCGAATATTGTCTTTCTAAAAAAGGAGTAACAGAACATTTTCCCTTTGATGAAGACACCTTAGTTTTTAAAGTTGGCGGCAAAATGTTTGCGTTAGCTTCTTTACAAGAATGGGAGAAAGGCAATCCTTCGGTAAATCTAAAATGCGATCCAGAAAGAGCAGAAGAGCTGCGAGCGGAATACGACGATATCCAACCTGGTTATCATATGAGCAAGGTGCATTGGAATACGGTGAAAATAAACCGAGATCTGTCTGACAAATTTCTAAAAGAATTGATTGATCATTCCTATGATTTAATCTTTAAGAGTCTAACAAAGAAAATTCAGGGTGAGGTTTTAAGAGTTTAACCGAAAAGTGCGCAAAGTATGCGCAAGGTCCGCTAAGATTA
The DNA here is from genome assembly GCA_043783565.1 of Flavobacterium sp. Lineage (GTDB taxonomy): Bacteria > Bacteroidota > Bacteroidia > Flavobacteriales > Flavobacteriaceae > Flavobacterium. The sequence continues at coordinate 20,221 of JAYVZG010000022.1, forward strand.
AAAAAAGAACCCCGACAATTTAAAAGTTGCGGGGTTTTTATTTCAATGCTATTTCATTGTGCGCTTTGCGTAAACCTTTGCGTACCTTGCGGTAAAAGACTATGATCAAAGCGTTCGTTTTTGTTTTTCCAAAAAGCCATTGGCTTGCAACTCGAGCAATTCCGTCGCTTTTTTACGTTGTAAATCGTAGAGTTTTTTGTCCTGAGAAATTTCTTCGTACACGCGATCATGCATTCCAGCGCTGGTTTTTACTAGTAATTCTCTTTGGTATTTGTCTTGCGTCAAGGTTGCTTTTAACGCTGTTTCCAGATCTTCCAATTTGTAGTCGTACTCGCCTTTTGGAGAGAGTAATTTTGCAATAATGGGAGAAGTTTCAATCGCCAAGAATAACAACATTATAAATAAAGAAGGAATTAAAGGCAATTTCCCTAAGGCATTAATACGCGCCATCAATCCATCGAATCCGTCAATAATCGGTTGGGTGTTGGCAACTTTTTTATCCAAATCTGCTTGCAATGTTTTTGATTTTTTCTCTCGATCAGCAATCTTCGTTAAATTGTTTTTTCGAAGCGTATCGAGTTCTGCTTTTGCCAAATCATGCTTGGCTATTTTTTCTTTAAAAACGGGGCCTTTGCCTAATTTCATGGTGCCTTTGGTACCTTCAGCTTCAGTGATATAAGTTTCGTAAAGACGATTGACTTCTGTTTCCTTTTTGGTGATTTCAGATTTGAGACTGTCGATTTCAGTTTTGTTTTTATCGAGATCGGATTGGAAGTAATTGGCTACTTCTTTCTTGTTGTTCAATGCCATGGCGTTTTTTTCTTTCAATAAGACGGTATTGATTTCCTTTTCAAAAATCTTTATTTCTAAAGGTTTTGAAATGACAATGGCAATAATGACGGCCAGGATTATTCGGGGTGAGGCTTGAATCAACTCATTCAAAAAAGAATCTCTTTTTCGAATAGTAGATACGATAAATCGGTCGAGATTAAAAATTAATAAACCCCAAACGACACCAAAAAGTAACGCGGGATAAACGCTGTCAAAGACCGTAAAGAGTGCGTAAGAACTAGCAATAAAGGCCATAACGGCGGTAAAGAAAACAGTGGCGCCAATTCCAACATATTTGGTTTGTTCGCCTTCGGAGCAACCTTGTAGCAGGTTTCTGTCGACTCCAGAGCAGAGTAGAAAAAAGGATTTTAACATGATGATTGATTTAAATGCTAAAACGTGTCTAGCAATGATTGATTTTCTCCGCTACGTACCGAACAGTTCGGCATAGCCTCGAGTGATGATTTTACAAATTTAACGCCAATAAATTTATATTGTTATACTTTGTTGATTTTTATTCGTTTGTAGCAATTTGTTTTGTGTGTTTTAAGCTCTAATAAGCTATATTTTGTTTTAATTTGCAGGCGTTAATAGCCACTTTCATATGCAGCAACAGGTTTTGATTATTGGATTTGTATGGCCCGAACCGAATTCTTCCGGCGCGGGTACCCGTATGTTGCAACTCATCGAATTGTTTCTGAAGCAAGGCTGGAAAATCACTTTTGCAAGCGCAGCCTCCGACAGTGAGTTTATGTTTGACGTAACCAATCTTGGCGTTAAAAAAGTAGCTATTGCGATCAATGATTCTGGTTTTGATGATTTTGTAAAAACTTTGAATCCGACGATTGTTTTGTTCGATCGATTTATGGTCGAGGAACAATTTGGTTGGCGGGTTGCGGAACAATGCCCGAATGCTTTGCGGGTATTAGACACGATCGACTTACATTCGTTACGAATCGCGCGACAAAAAGCGACGAAAGAGCAAACAGAATTTCATTTAGATGACTTATTTTCAGATACCGCGAAACGGGAGATTGCCAGTATTTTGCGTTGTGATATTGCACTTTTGATTTCTGAAGTAGAAATGGAACTGTTGCAAAAACACTATAAAATAGATCGAAGTCTGTTGTATTATTTGCCTTTTTTTGTGGATGCTATCGACCAAGAAACAATTCAAAGTTGGCTTCCTTTTGAAGATCGAAAGGATTTTATTTTTATTGGCAACTTTCTCCACGAACCGAATTGGAATGCCGTGCAGTATCTCAAAGAAACTATTTGGCCGCTGATTCGCAAGGAACTGTCTAATGCATCGATGCAAATATATGGCGCTTATCCATCACAGAAAGTGTTACAATTGCATCAGGCAAAAGAGCGATTTTTAGTTTTAGGTCGGGCGGAAAGTGCGTTTGAAGTTGTTTCTAAAGCGAGAGTAGTTTTAGCGCCATTGCGATTTGGTGCTGGAGCTAAAGGCAAACTGATCGAAGCGATGCAATGCGGAACACCAAGTGTAACTACCAGTATTGGCGCCGAGTCGATGAATGGGGATTTGGCTTGGAGCGGAAGTATTGCAGATGAACCTGCTGCTATTGCAAAAGCTGCGGTGACTTTGTACCAAGAGCAAAATCTTTGGCATCAAGCGCAACAGAACGGAATTCTGATAGTTAATCAACGTTATGAAAAATCACTTTTTGGACATGATTTTATTGCGGAATTAAAATCGGTGCAAAATAATTTGGCGCCACATAGAAAAGCCAATTTTATGGGAGCGATCTTGCTCCACCACACGACGGCAAGCACCAAATATATGTCGAGGTGGATTGAAGCGAAAAATAAGTAGTTTGGACCGACTGCGTTAGATTTGATATTAAGAGGAGGACAGCCAGTGGCTGTCAGGTATTTTTCATATTTTGAGTTTGTTTCTACTTAGAGTGTGTGCGTTAGGGATTGCAGCATTTGTTTGAGCTCTTTTTTGTTCTTTGACGCAGCCCCTCGACTGCGCTCGGGGTGACAAGAACAAAAAAAGCGAGTGCGGAAAGCCCGACCCGGAGGGAAACGCCAAAAAAATATCCGCTCAAAAGGAACGGATTTTTTTTTGCGCCTCTGCGTCTTTGCGAGCAATACTTATTTACTCAACTCTACAAAATATTTGTAAAACAACGGAATCGTCTCAATGCCTTTTAAGTAATTGAAAATTCCGAAATGTTCGTTTGGTGAATGAATCGCATCGGAATCCAGACCAAATCCCATGAGAATGGTTTTGCTTTTGAGTTCTTTTTCGAACAAGGCAACAATCGGAATACTGCCACCAGAACGTACCGGAATGGCTGGAATCCCGAAGGTTTCGGTATACGCCATATTCGCAGCTTTGTAGCCAATGCTGTCAATTGGAGTAACGTAACCTTGACCACCGTGATGCGGTTTTACTTTTACGGTTACACCAGCAGGCGCAATGCTTTCGAAATGTTTGGTAAATAATTCTGTGATTTCTTCCCAGTCTTGATGTGGCACCAAGCGCATGGATATTTTTGCGTAAGCTTTACTCGCAATGACCGTTTTGGCGCCTTCGCCAATGTATCCACCCCAAATTCCGTTGACGTCTAAAGTTGGTCTGATGGAATTACGCTCATTGGTTACATATCCTTTCTCACCATAGATGTCGTTGAGGTCTATGGCTTTTTTGTAGTTATCTAAGTTGAATGGTGCTTTGGCCATTTCGGCTCTTTCGGCTGCTGTTAATTCTTCCACTTTATCGTAAAAACCTGGAATAGTGATGTGATTGTTTTCATCGTGCATCGAAGCAATCATCTTGGTCAAAACGTTGATTGGATTCGCAACAGCACCTCCGTATAAACCGGAATGCAAATCGCGGTTGGGTCCTGTAACTTCTACTTCTACATAACTCAATCCACGAAGTCCCGTGGTGATTGATGGTTGTTGGTTCGAGATCATTCCGGTATCAGAAATCAAAATCACATCACAGGCTAATTTTTCTTGATTGCGTGCTACAAACCAGCCCAAGCTTTTTGAGCCGACTTCTTCTTCACCTTCTATCATAAACTTTACATTGCACGGCAAGGAGTTCGATTGAACCATATACTCTAGTGCTTTCACATGCATATACATTTGACCTTTATCATCGCAGGAACCACGCGCGAATATAGCGCCCTCAGGATGAATATCTGTAGTTTTGATTACAGGCTCAAAAGGAGGCGAGGTCCACAAGTCCATGGGGTCTGGTGGTTGCACATCGTAATGTCCGTAGACTAAAATAGTGGGCAAATTTTTGTCAATCATTTTCTCTCCGTAAACGATAGGATAGCCTGGCGTATCGCAAATTTCTACGAAATCACAACCCGCTTTTTCAAGGCTAATTTTGACCGCTTCCGAGGTGTCGATAACATCTTGAGAATAAGCCGGGTCGGCACTTACGGAAGGTATTTTTAATAATTCAATTAACTCATTGATAAAGCGATCTTTGTGCTGTTGCACGTACGATTTTATGTTCTCCATGTTGGTTTGAATGTTTTATAGTTTCAAATGTATAAAATAAAGAGGGATAAAAAAATGGGTAAATAAGAATTGTCACCCGAACAAAATTTTTTTCGCGAATTGGCGTAGCAATTGATATTTATCTTTATATTTGCACCTCTCTTTCGCGGATATGGTGAAATTGGTAGACATGCCAGACTTAGGATCTGGTGCCGCAAGGCGTGTAGGTTCGAGTCCTATTATCCGCACTTTTTAAAAATGCAAAACCCTTAAAATCAACGTTTTAAGGGTTTTTTATTTTGTTTTTTGCCGAAATTTTGCCGAAATTTGCAATTTTATCTTTTGGCCAGTACAGCAATTTTTGTATGTATGATATCATTTAATGCTACGAAAATTATATCAGATCCAGTACGTTAAAAAAAACAATTAAGGGACAATTTTAAAATGTGAGAACGTCTGATTGTTCAAATCAATACATTTAATGTCTGTCTTGCCAAACTCAGCACCATACTCTTTTTTAAAATAATCTAATATTTTATCTAAGTGATATATCGCTTTCTTGAAATGCTTACTGTATGTTAAGCATTGGCGCTGAATATCAACTTCGTTGTCAACTTGACTCTTATTTTCCGTAAGCAAATAACGGGAACGTCTTGATAAGTTAGCAAGGGAGTTGTACGATGAATAAGTATCCTCATCTATTTTTGCAACAGAAAGTCCGTAAGGGTTCAGTGCTTGGTCAACTCTTGTATGACTTAGGTAATTTTTATTGGCTTTTTTTGCTATGTGAGCATTCATTAAATGCAAAGCTGTATAGAAACAAGTTGTAACTTGCCAATCCCAACGGTCATTAACGTGCGTATTTATCTTAGACAAATAGTCAAGATTGCTCTTTGCGTGGGCGATATGTTCATCAAAAGACGCCAATAATTACTTTGCCGGTACAGCAACATTGTGGTAGTGGTTTGGAATTGCTAACTGGTCACATTCCTCAACTATAGTAGAGCTAATTGCAAAGCCAAATTTATTGTATTGTGCATTAACCTTTGCTTGAGCTAAAATAAGAGCTTTTTCCGCTTCGTCGTCATTATCATAGATTTCAGCCCAAACTAATATTTTACTATTGGAAAGCTCAAGACCTAATTTTTTGGGATTGTGTTTCAAAGAAGAAAGTTCCTTAATGTATTCATTCAGTAAGCCAGCAATAAAATATTGTGTAGACATATTTCTGGCATCAACACTCAATGCTTCCATATTTCCTTCCATAAGCTTATGATACATTTGTTTTTTTTCAGGTTGCATCAAGTCATTTCTCAATAACTGTTCGTCGAGTCTTATGGTTCCAACAAACTCATCAAACCAAGCTTCTTGAGTATTCTTTTTAAAATTGTTATTATCTATATTTTCTGAAGTCATAGTGGTTTTTTTAGATAATATGTGAGTCGATATTTGTGCTTACTTCGCAACAAATATAGTATTATGTTGTAAAGATACAAATATATACCGAATTAAATTTATAACATATTGCGAATACTTTACAATTTTTTTGTTGAAACTTTCAATGAAAATAAGTAATCTAGCTCAGAATTTAACTCCAATGACAGTATTGATTTAACATTTTTAGTGAAGTCCTTAAGCAGTAAGTAATTCAAAAAGTCTACAAAAACTTAGATTAAGATTATGTTAAATTTTATACTTAGTTTTGCACCGTTATCAAATAATTAAAATTATGATTGAAAAATACTGGATGCCGTGTTATAGGTTCTTTAAATCAAATATCTTGTATATTACCTTAATTATTGCTGGTGTATTATTATTTACAGCATACTCTTGTTACAACGTTGACGAAATTGGAAGAGATTTTTTTAAAAATTTAGGATTTACCTTAATTTCGGGTGGCGTATTCTCTGTCATTGTTAAGTCAGAACAGTTTTCAAAAATATTTCATAATGAGCTTAGAAATATTATATATGGTGATGAAGATTTAAAGAATAGAGAAGATCTTGAGGTGCTTTGGGAAAAGGTAACGAAAGCACTATGTAATCAAAAATTTAAGCTTATAAGTTCAAAACTTCACGAGGGCGTTAAAAAATTCTACCTTCCAATTAACCATGAATACTACTATAAAAATCATAATATTGAAATTGAAATAGAGTTTGATAAGTCAAATGAAGATTATTTAATTGTAACGGAAGAGACTAAAACCACACTAATTTCCGATGATGCAAAACCAATAACATATTTTTTCTCTAATTCAATGCCAATTGTCCCAGGAGAAGAAGATTTAACTACCTATGAATTGCTAAATTTGACGGTAAATAAAGTAAAAGTTGATGTGGGAGATAAATTAAAAACCGAAATCAATGACGGTAAATTAAAAATTAAATGTGATTATACTGTCGATGGTAAATTACAGTACAATATAATAAGAAAAGAGAAAAAACGTTACAGTATTAAATCAAATCCATATAGACATCATAATGCAATTTGGTTATATGAAAATTTTTATTTAGATTTGACTTATCCAAAAGAGCTTGAAATATCGTTTCTTGAAACTGGAGTAATTGATAAATGGGAATTAGAACGAAAAGATAACGCAGCTTATTCTCGATTAAAAGCAAGTTATAACGGACTAATATTTAAAAAACAAGGTTTTATATTACTTTTTAAAAAAATTAACAGTTGATTAAAATAATAATCTTACATTTGGAAAATAACAACATTAAATTACAGTTTATTTATCCCAGCAACTAAACTAAAATCCTCATGAAAAATCACACACAAGATGTAGTTCACGGTTAAATCCTAACTACAAGTTTAAAAGAAAATTATTAACCGAGGCTCAATTTATTGAGCCTCTTATATTTTCTAAAAATTCATGTTTAATAAAATGTGTGAATTTCAAATTCACAAGCAATTAACAACATTTTTTTTAGATCCTGTACAGTTAAAAAATATGTACTTGAGGAAAATCTATTTGTGATTTTTAGCAGAAAAAATAAAAACATTTCTTTTCTTTCAAATCTTCTTACACTTCTCGCACTCCTTACATTTACCTATAATTCAAAAGGCTTAACGCCTTTTATTTATACTTACACTAACGTACATTTTATATTTTCATCTTACACTAGTTGATTTTATTTTTATGCTTTTAGTGTAAGATAATGTATGATAGTGTAAGATGAATTATTTAAAATATGGATTTTTTTATCGTTGGTTTTATTGAAATAGTGTAAGAAGTGTAAGAAGTGCAAGTACTTTTAGTAGAATTTAAATTTAACGCTACTATTCTATCAAAACTTTATATTTTACTGCATATTTTGTAGTTATTGAACTTCGTATTTTCCTAAATTTTAAACTTGTTAATGCCTTGCCAATTGCAACATTATTCAATTTTATACTATTAGCAAATCCAGCTAAATAATGTTGAATTTCAGTACTAGTTAAGATTTTTGTTTCTTCAGTTGTTTTTGGAATTTCTAAATATCTACATATCAAATCCTTTTCAGGAGATTGTATTTGAAATTTTGCGTTTCTCAATTCATTTACACTCATATCGATTGATGTAATTGTTTCATCAAAATCTTTGTCTTTAGATAATGCAAAGGCTTGTGCCCATAAATTATTTATATCAAAGTTAGTTTTGTAACTAAAATCTATCTTATCAGCCACAAAACACAGCCAACGTACCGAGCCTGTTTCATCATGCAAAAACGTACTTAAATTTGTTGAACCAATAAAATTTGCTACCCGTCTAACTACAGTATCTTTTTTATCATAGGGAAATCTTACTTTTATTTTATCAGCACTAAAAAGAGATTTTAATGTATTGATTTCTTGTCTGGATAATGAAGCCAATTCGTCAAGATTAATTATAAAATTTTGCACCAAAGAAATTTTTGCATCTTTTTCATCTTTTGGCAAATCATCTTTTAAATAATTTGATAAAATTGTAGGGCATAAAAATCTAATCCAAGTAGTTTTTCCAATATTTTGACCTTTGCCCTCATCAGAAATGACAAAAGCATTTTTATTAAAATAATTATCGTTTGTGGCACATTTTACAGCACGAACACACCATTTTTTAAAATGATAATTGTATTGCTCTTTGTCTTCGTCTTTTGCCAAAGAAATATAATCAGCATATTGAGTAATATATTCAGTCTTTTTGTCCCATTCGGGTAAATTATCAAAGTAATCAATAAGAGGATTAAATTTTGGCACAAAGTCGCTTCTTAATATTTTTTCTAGTGTTGAAGCTGGAACCTTAATGCTTTTCTTTTGCATTTCAATCCAAAGCGTATTTTCATTTAGTTGTTCCCATTCGTTTTGTCCTTTTTTACTGATTTCAATTTCATTTGCAATGATATTATGTCTTATCTCATAATGTTCATTTAAATAGTCTTCGGTAATGTGAATAATGGTAGTTATTTGTTTCTCATCAGTTGGCTGAACAACACTTTTATTTTTTACTGCCAAATCAATAATTTTTCGAAAATCTTGGGAGGTGTGTTCTTGAAAATAATCAGTAAGATCATAACCTTTGATTTTCTCGTTTTTAGGTAAATAGATCGGGATAACTTCGGGATTTGATTTTATTAAATTCTGCATTCCAGTAATTCCAGTTTCATCGGTGTCGAAGCAAACAAATAAATTATTGCAACGCAATTGCAATAGTCTAATGTTTTCTTGTTTGGAATGTATCGAACCACTGCCAAAAGTAACGGCTTTAAATCCCCTTGAATCTGCAACAACTGTATCTTTTTCACCCTCGCAAATTATAAGATTTTCTATTTTTTCTGTCCCTAGTTGTTCAAGTCCAAAAATCAAATTGCTAGGAAATGGAGGAAGCACGTTTTTTTTAATTCCAATTTCAAGTTGGCTTGGAATATATAATTTAAAATTTCCATCAAGTTCAAAAGCAAAAGCAACACTTTCGTTTTTGGTGTAAATTGGTTTTTTGCCAGTCCAGAAATAATTTGATATTGAATGTACTTTGTATTTTTCCAAAATGGTTTTACTAACCTCCAACTTATTCCAGTATTCTATATCTTGAGTTGTAAAATCTCTAATTGCAACGGATAATTTTTTTGGTTCATTTTCTATTGCAATTTTACTAACATCGTCATTGTAATTATTTTTTAATGCCATAGAAATATTATTGCAATTATTTTTCAATTCCATAGAAATATCATTGCAATTATTTTTCAATACCATTGTAGCACTTGAATTGCTTGATTTTATGTGTTTTTGTATACTTTTTGGCTTTACTTCAGTAGTATTATAATTTTCTTGCAATGGTATATTCATTTCAATTGCAATTAATTGCAATACTTCCTTAAATTGTGTTTTGCTATCCAGTTGTTTTAAGTCAGCAACAAACTGAAAAACATCACCTTGTTTGCCTGAACTATTGCATTTGAAAGTACCATTAGAGTAAACCTTAAAAGACGGTTTCTTATCCTCACTAAAAGGACTGGAAATATTGTTTTTCGGAAAGTCGGACAATCCTAGAAAATGTATGTAGATATCATTGCAATTACGTTGCAATAATATGTTATCTTTGCTTAATGAATTGGAGTTCATAACATAAAAAATTTAAAAACCCATTGTAATAATTGCAATGGGTTTTTTGTTAGATAATGGTTTAAGTGTTGTTCTTAGGATTGATTTTTTTTATTTCGAAAATCTTATTTACATATTCACGAATACATTTAAGATGATAAACAGCGTTTGAACGTGTTTCTAAATCGTCAGCTGATTCACTACATAAAAAGCAATATATTGTTTCTTCAAAATATAGATTTGACTTTTTTCTGTCACGTTGTAGAAAAAAAGTATAGTCCTCAAGTAAAAAAACGTGATCTCTTTTTTTTTGAAAACACTTGCTGTGTTCTTGAAGATGATTTGATAATTCTTGAAAGAAATCGAAAGTATTTATTCTCTCTAATGATGAAGTATTCTCAATAAATTCGTGACCAATCCAACCTGAAAGCAAAGCATTAATGCTTTCTTTTGCATCTTCATAGGAGAAAATTTCATGTAATTCTGTAGAAGCAATATTAAATTGCTTTAGCATTTGTTGAGCAGTTCCAACACCTTGTGCTTCCTTGCTTTTTTTCGTGTTTTGCATTTGAAAATTGATTAAAAAAGTTAAAAAATAGGGTAATCACCGCAAAACACGTTTTTAAAAAAACAGCTTGTCGGACTTGCACCGATTTGTTACCCCAAGAAGTTGGTTTGAAAATGAAAAGAAGATTTTTCATAGCTGTTTTAATAAATTTTAAAAGTGTTTTGCAAGACAAATGTATAAATTAAATCCAATCAAAAATGATTAAGATGAAAATTTATTCATTTGCTGTAATGACTGCAAAATTTCAGATTTTTTATAGCGCACTTTGTTGCCAATTCGATAAGCTGGAATTAAATCCTTTCGCGTCCAATCCCACAACGAAACGAGACTGATAGAAAGTAGGTCTGCCGTTTCCTGCCGAGTCAATAATCTGTCGTTGTCAGGATTCCGCAAAGTTTCTGCGTACCCTTTTAGTGCGTTGGTAACATCTTTTACGATTTCGTTTTTAAAATCGTTTGCATTTGTGTTTTCGAGTTGTAGAATTTCTTTGCCCATAATCGTTAGATTTAATTATTAGGCAAACTTAATCGGGTTTAATTTCTAAATTTTACTCATTTTTACTCAAATTTTGTTCAGTTTTCAATGAGTAATAATCTTGAGAATACTCGTCAAATAATTTAAACATTTCAATTTTTTTATACTGATTTTCAGAGCTTGCATTTTGAATGCGTTTGAATGAAATATTATATAAACTTATAATGAAATCACGATAATCTTTATTGTCATTTCCTGTAATTTGGAGAACTTTTAAATTATCTTTTAAGAAAAAGTATAGATAGCTAAAAAAAGCGGTGTTTTTTTGTTTTGGATATTTTTCCACAATAAAACGAAATAATTGTTCTGCATTGTGTTTAAATATTATTCTATTTAGTGGATTGTTTGAGATATTTGATTGCAAATCTTTTGTTTTAGAACTTTCGACCTCAAGAATTTTTTCAGTATAAAATTTTATCTGTGTGTTTTGTGATTGTAGTTTTTCCCATTTCTTTAAAAAAGTGCCTTTATAAGAAACTATTTCTAGTGATAAATAGTTTTCAATTTCTTGACTAGATAATAAAGAGTAAATAATTTCGTAATGTGTATTATTATAAAGAGTTTTCTGATCGACAAGCTCTGTAAAAGACCCAAGTTTCAATACATATTTTATACTTTTTTCAACTATTAAATTTCTGCGTTTTTTCAATATTTCCAATACATCATTTTTATCGTCAATATCAATTGTTCGGGTAAGAATTGAATTTCTTAAATAAGCCATTGTTTCAATCTCAAATATTCTAATTTGCATCTTATAATATTCAAAAATTTCAATTACAATTTTAGGATTGAGTTTGTAAGAAATACCATTATAAATGAACTCTTTTGAGAGAGTTGAAAATGAATTTTTGGTTATACTTTCCTGGTTTAATTTGTTATTCTCGACAGGGATATAAACGTTGTAATGAATGACTGTGTCAATCAAATCTTGGTGATTACAATTCCTAAAATTAAAACCAGATAAAATGCCAAAAAAATCGCAATTCTTATTTGTCATAATCTAAATTTTAGTCATTATTTTCTTTACTCCAGTGATCTTTCAATTTTTCTGCATTTTCTTTTGGAGTAATTTTAATATACTTCAGAAACTGGCTTTCTGTTTTATGTCCAGTAATTGCCATAATGGTCATATTTGGTAAATTTCCGTATAGATTTGATGCAAAAGAACGTCTACAGGTATGAGAGGTTATTAATTCGTGTTTTGGGTACATCCCAAACTCCTTTCTATTTTTGTTTTTTGAAATAATTTCAATGTTTGGGAAAAAGTCTTTTTCATCTTTCTTGTTAATCATTTTTGCGCCTTCAACCGTTTGTATAAATCCAGCTTCCTTGCATACTTCCTTTACATATTCGTTAAATTTTGCGTCAGAAATTTGATTGGGTAAGTTACCACCCCTTTTTAGTAGAATTTCCTTGATTTGTTGATGCAATGGAATTATAACTGGATAAGAAGTTTTAGCTGTTTCAATTTCAATATTTCCGTAGATAATATTGATTTTCTTTAGCTGCATGAAATCCGAAATTCGCAATCCTGTTCGCAATCCAATTATAAAATTATCCCTTACGTTTTCTAGTTTTTTAGAATGGCTAAAATCGTGTTTAAAAACAGTGTTAATTTCTTCCTCGTTAAGGTAAACATCTTTTGTCTTATTGGATAATGTAGAAAATTCGGAATGTCGGTATTGTTGGTTTATGGGTAGTCCCTCTATGTCAATAATTTTGCACCATTTTTTAATATTGGTAACATAGCCACTAATTGTATTATTGTTGATTTTTTCAATAGTTTGGCAGTAAAATAAAAAGTTGCGATAAAATTCAAGTCCAATATCTTGGAACCTCAATTTTGTATTGAAATGTTTTTCGTAGTTGTCCAGTTTATATTTTGTAGTAACGTAGTGTTGAATAGTTCTTTTTTTTACTGGCTCGCCTCGATATAATCTTGTAGGACATTCATCAATAAATTTTTGAACCCAATCCACGTAATAAACTTTGTGAAGTTCTGTTTTGTCAGCTCTGCCAAAGAAATTCTTTATTTGATCTTTAAGCCAAGTAGTACCAATATGTTTTTGGTCGATGGTATCGATATTGTACTGCTCAAATAGATAATTTTCAATTCTTCTTAGTGTAGAATTAATTTTGTCCTTTTCTGGAGAATCAACTGAATTTTTTACCTGTTGTTTGGTTTTGCTCCAGTTGTTGTATTTAACAAAAATATCGATTTTTGCTTTTTGGTCAGTTCTTTTACTATCCGAAAACCGAACATAAATATTAGAAGTTTCCGACTTGGATTTTATAATAAAAAAATTAATTTTCATTTGTGGCAGAATAGAATACGAAGATAAATATTTTGCCGACATTTTGCCGAAAACATCTTAATTTATTTAAATTTTACTTAATTGCACTTAATAGAAATTGTAAGAATAAATTTTATAAACTATTAATTTCATTGGGTTTAATTCGATTTTATTGATTTTTAAAATTCCTACAAATTAAGAAAGTTCTCAAACTATTATCCGCACAAAAAAGTCCAGATGAAAATCTGGACTTTTTTAATTTAAACCATTAAGAAATTAAGTTGTAGTAAGGCTTAATTTCTCTTCATCTCTTCATGGTGATGTCATCCGTGATACACCCGCGAAAAAACAATCTTTCCGTCTTTGATTTCTAAGACTTCCGCCACGAGCATGTCCGGTTCATTTTTTACAGTTCGAACATATTCCATAAAGACACGATTGGCATCGGCGGTGAGTGACGTCACGCGATAATGCAAAGTCGGAATCGTTTCAAAAGCACTTGCCCACCATTCAAACAAAGCTGGCTTTCCTTGTACCAAACCATTGGTTTCTGGTTTCTTGATTTTCAACTTCGGGCTAAAATGTTCCGCTTCTTCATCATACAAAGAAAGCAATTGCTCTAGATTGTGATTGTTGAAAGCATCAAACCATTTGTGCGCAATCGAAAGATTTTGTTGTGTTGTCATTGTTGTTGTTTAAAAGAAAATTCCCGCTACAAAGGCAGGAATTCAAAACTCAGTTACTCAGCATCTCAGATACTCAGGAACTTTTTATACATTTTTCAAATTAATAATCTCCTGATCGGTCAAAAACCTCCAATTGCCTCTCGGTAAATTCTTTTTAGTCAATCCAGCAAAAGCAACACGGTCAATTCTTAGCACATCATATTTGAAATTCTCAAAAATCGCACGAACTACTTTCACATTCGACGTGCGCAATTTCAGACCGATTTCGGTTTTAGGTTCATTTTCAATATAGGTAATTTCCTCAATCGCCAATCGGTGTCCATCTAATGTAACGCCACCTGAAATTTTCTCCAAATCTTCATATTTCAAATTCTTGTCCAAAGAAACTTGGTAAATTTTAGAAGATTTCTGATTCGGCAAACTAAATTTTCGAATCATATCGGTGTCGTTTGTAAATAATAAAAGGCCAGTAGTGTTTTTGTCCATTCTTCCCACAGAAGCAATCTTAGCATTGGTAGCGCCACGCACTAATTCCAACACATTTCGATCTTCTTGACCTTCATCAAACGAAGTCGTAAAGTTTTTCGGCTTGTTCAATAAGATATATTCTTTTTTCTCTGGAGTCAAAGTCGCGCCATCAAAGTTCACCACATCACCAGGTTTCACCATATAACCCATTTCGATTACGGGTATCCCATTCACTTTCACATTACCCGATTGAATGTAAATATCCGCATCACGACGAGAACAAACTCCTGAATTGGAAATGTATTTATTCAAACGAATTTCGTCAGCCACTTTCGGTCTTTTCGGTGCCTGATTGGGTTTGCGCTCTGGTTTTGCCGCTTCGGCTGGCGTCACCGTTTTTGGTTTCACTTTTTTCGGTCCTTGCGCCCGTTTCGCCATGGCAGGCTTTGGCTTATTCGAACTTGGTCTTGAACTCGTTCGTTTGTTATTGCCTTCCTTCTTATTCATAACTGCTGTAAATTTTGTACAAAGATAGGTTTATTAATTTTATAAGAAGCTGATCCCGTTATTCGCTGCAATCTTTTGTGTCGAAAGCCGTCACAAAAGGATTTACGCTGCTACCGGGGCTAGGGCAGTGCAGTACGATCTAGCTTATTATATAGATTGAAGTAATTTTTTGCCATTCCATAACACTGTTGGATCAATCAGAATAATCGAAAATACACCGGCAACAATCAGCACTTTTAAGATGTTGTGCAGTAGCAAGTATTGTTCTTTCGAAGTCGATTTCCACAAACGCAAGACAAAGAAAATCATAATGATAAAGCCTACATAAAAGTAGATATCCATATAACCCACATCAAAAACATTAATTAAAAAATAGACAGGTATAGTAGTCAAAATGAGTAACACTGTGATGCCCGTTTTTGAAGCGTTTTCTCCAAAAGTAACTGGAATGGTTTCATAGCCATTGGCCAAATCACCTTTGATGTTTTCTAAATCTTTCGTCATTTCACGGACCAACAACAAGATAAATAGAAAAGTAGCATGCGTAAAAGTTACTGCCAAATCGTTGCTGTGACTTTCAATTTCATTCAAAGGCAATCGAAAGTAGTAATACAACAGGATTCCGAAAAATGGGAAAATGGCCAAAAAAGCCGCAATAAAATTTCCGAATAAAGCGTACTTTTTACGTTTGTGCGAGTACAGCCAAATCATAAAGATATAGACGGCGAAGAAAAGGCTTGCACGCCAAGAAACGAGTAACGCGAATAATGCCGCGATAAAATTCAACACAAAATAAACTTGCAACTTTGTCTTTTGACTGACCAATCGATCCAACATCGATTTGTTGGGTCGGTTGATTAGATCTTTTTTACTATCGTAAAAACTATTGATGATATAACCCGACGCAATAGTAATCGCCGAAGCAAAAACAACAATAAAAAAACGATAGTCTAAAAGTATGGAAAGGGCGCTTTTATCTGGCGCAAAAATAAAAATAGCGGAGAGATACTGTGCTAAAATAATGATAGGAATGTTATAACCGCGAACCACAGAAAACAAACTGACGATTTTCATGACGCGCAATTTGTTTTTTCTACTTAGCATTTATAGAATTTGAAGTAGGATGCAATTAGAATTGATAAACGACTTCTAATTTGTAGTCTTTCAAAGATATTTTGGCTTTCTCTATGTCTTCGGTAAATCCAAGAATATAACCGCCACCGCCAGAACCACATAATTTCAAATAGTAGTCGTTGGTGTCGATTCCTTTTTGCCAAATACTATGAAATTGCTCAGGAATCATCGGCTTAAAGTTGCTCAAAACAACCTTTGACAATTTTTTGGTATTAGCAAACAATGATTTCATATCGCCACCCAAGAAATTTTCTACACAAGCATCCGTATGTTTGATAAATTGTGTTTTTAACATGGTGCGAAAACCTTGGTCTTTTAGGTTTTCCATAAAAATATTGACCATCGGTGCTGTTTCTCCCACGATACCGGAATCTAACAAAAACACAGCGCCTTTTCCAGTCAAGCTTTGTGTTGGAATGCCAGTCGCTTCGATGTTGTCTTGCGAATTAATCAAAATTGGAATACTCAAATAACTGTTTAGCGGATCCAAACCAGAACTTTTCCCATGGAAAAAAGATTCCATTTGACCGAAAATAGTTTTGAGTTGAAGTAATTTCTCACGTGTCAAATTCTCTAAAACCGTGATTTTATTGTGAGCGTATTTGTCGTAAATAGCCGCCACCAATGCACCGCTGCTCCCCACGCCATAGCCTTGCGGAATACTCGAATCAAAGTACATTCCGCCAGAAACATCTTTTTTTAGCGTTGTTAAATCGAAAGTTACTAGGTCAGGTTGCTCGTTTTGTAATTTCTCTAAATAAGAAACAAAACGTTCCAAATTTTGATTGGATTTGATGGCATCATCCGATGAATTTCCATCTGACTTTAAAGCGCCATTGTAAAAGTTGTAAGGAATCGATAAACCTTTAGAATCTTTGATGATTCCGTATTCTCCGAAGAGTAGAATTTTTGAGTAAAATAACGGTCCTTTCATATTCTTTAATTGATAATTGATAATTAACAATTGATAATTAGTTTTTATTCTTGGTTGTGTTTATGATACTCGTCAGCAACTTTAATTGTTGAGTTATTTGCTCTTTAATATTCTGAAATTGAGAAACCGTCAAATATTCTGATTGATACAATAAATCTAACCAATATTCTGTTTCGTTGGCCTCTTTTAATGCAATTGACAATTTATGAATAAAATCAGCTTTGCTTTCTGCATGCTCAGCTTCTCTGACATTTGCACCAATTGAAGTTCCTGAACGCAACATTTGTTTTGACAAAACAAATTCTCTCTTTTCGAAACTCAAATATTTATAAACAGATATAATTTCCAAGGCAAAAGAAAATGACTTCTCCTTGATGGCATTACTTTTCATAATAGATTTTAAATGGCGTATACTAATAAACTCGAACGAGAAGTTTTACAATTATCAATTATCAATTATCAATTGACTTCCCTGTCCAATTGCGTCACAAATATACTGACCATTTTGGCAATAGCCAACTAATTCGTTCTTAATAAATTGTAAAACTTCAACGCTATCGTTTTCGGGATACAAAACATGCACGTTCGCTCCAGCATCTAACGTAAAACATATGGGAATATTGGAGCTTCTTCTAAATTTCCAAATCCGATTGATAATTTCCAACGTGTTGGGTTTCATCAAGATAAAATACGGCATCGAAGTCATCATCATTGCATGCAAAGTCAAGGCTTCGCTTTCTACAATTTGAACAAAAGTATCTAAATCTCCTATTTCCAATACAGTTTTTAGTTGAGATAAATTGTCATGCGCTTGTTGAAATCGTTGTTGTGCATACGGATGATTGTGCATCAAATCATGACCTACTGTGCTTGAGACTTGTTTTTCACCTTTATCCACTAACAAAATGGTGTCTTGATAATTCTTGAAATTCGAATGAACAGCAACGGGAAATTCAACGCCAAACAAATCCGAACTTCCTTCAACGGCTGCGTGATTTCCCCAAACAACTACTTCGCCTTTGATACTTCTGCAAGCGCTTCCAGAGCCTAATCTCGCTAAGAATGATGCTTTTTGATAGAAATACGTATCCGTTATTTCAGGATTCAAAGACTTTTCCAAACTCATAATATTCATGGCTAATGCTGCCATTCCCGATGCAGATGAAGCTATTCCAGAACTGTGCGGGAAACTATTTCGGGTATCAATACTGAAATGAAAGTTTTTTAAGTACGGGCAATAGCGTTCAATTCGTTCGAAGAACTTTTGAATTTTAGGTTTAAAATCTTCTTTCGGCTGCCCTTCAAACAACAAATCAAAAGAAAAATTTTCGGTATTTTCTTTTTTTGTAAACGTCAATTGAGTAATGGTCTTGCAGGTATTTAATGTAAAACTTACCGACGGATTGGCTGGAATTTGATGCTCTTTTTTCCCCCAATATTTGACTAAAGCAATATTGCTCGGTGCACTCCAAGTAAAGCTTCCATTTTCGATAGTGCTTCCAAATGATTTTGAAATAAAATCGGTTTCAGTTTTCATAAAAATCAATTTCGACAAAGATACTTTTTTTGAGGTATTGCTCAATACTTGGTTTCATTATTAAATCAAATTAATGATTTAGTAAACAAACGATACGCAATAACTAATTTTACTTTTGTAACTTTAATAAAAATTAAAACTGATGGAATTAAATTGGATAACAATTGGATGCCTACTCATTATTGTTGTTATCGTAGTTTTTTTTCTAGTTAAAAGAAACTACAAAGACGAAAAAGAATACCAAAACTTCTTAAATGATAATGACCTGCCTATCGATAAAGAAGAAGACGAAGCGAATAACTATTAGTTAGAAATGGTCACGTCTTATAGAAATCCCAATAGTAAGACTCAATTCAACTTTTTAATTCATTACATTTGAAAAAAATGTGATGAATAAGTACGTAAAAATTCTACTTTTTGTGGTGACTTGTATTGCTGTCGGGTATTTGTCGGGCATGGCAACACAATCTTCTGTTACCACGTGGTTTCCAACTTTAGTTAAACCGAGCTTTAATCCGCCCGCCTGGTTGTTTGCGCCAGTTTGGAGTTTATTATATACCATGATGGGAGTTGCTGCAGGTTTGGTTTGGAGCCGAATTGATTACGAAAAAGAAGCAGTTCGTAAAGCATTACTATTCTTTGTAATTCAACTTGCCTTGAACGCTTTGTGGTCGATTTTGTTTTTCGGAATGAGAAACCCGTTTCTTGCCTTGATCGAAATTATTATCCTTTGGTTGATTATTTACGAAACCTATGTTCAGTTTGGTAAAATCGATAAGATTGCAGGTTATTTATTTATCCCGTACCTTCTTTGGGTAAGTTTTGCCGCTGTTTTAAATGGAAGTATTTGGTGGTTGAATAAATAAAAAAATCTCGAATAGTGACTCCGAGATTTTCACAACTATTTAACGATCTCCAAACTATTGAATGATCAATTTTTTAGTGAATTTCAACTGATTTTCAAAAGCAATTTCAACAAAGTATATCCCACTAGTTAATTTGGAAATATCGAGATTAATGTCTGAAGCTGCTAGATTCGAACGAAATAGAACTGCTTTCCCAACAACATCGTACACACTAATATTTGCCATTTTATCTTGGTTAGTTCCATTAACTATATGAACAAAAGTGCTTGCCGGATTTGGATAAAAAACAACTGACGACACATCAAAAGTACTACTACTTAATGTTGTAACAAATTCAGTTTGACAAGTTTCAGTAACAATTGCTGGATTGAAATCAAAGTGAATATCAGCAACATTAGGAATCATTGTTCCCGCTGAAAAACCAGGTACGGGTTTCACTTTAAATTGAACAAAACCATGACTCAAAACAGGGTCGGATATAGTTGGAGTCAAGTTGATATCATAGAAATTCCAAATCAATTTGTTGTTGATTTTTCGCATATTAACCGGATGCGAGGAACTAAGCATGATAACCGAAGAAAGATCTAACTGCGCATTTAATACATCTTCTATGCGAACGAATTGGGCATTTGCCGTACCGGTATTTTCAAATTGAATTGTATAAGTCAAATAGTCGCTATTCGTAAATTCATCAATCTCAATCTTACCACCATGCTTTTCAGTTTTGTCATTTGGGTCGTATGAGCCTACCACAATTTGTGCTAAATCATCAGCATTGTTTAGTGGGAAGTTGTCGCCTACTACTGGTGTTATGGTAACTGAATTGGTTAGAATCTGTCCTAAAGCAACCGTCGGAATTGTAGGGACTTGCATTACAACTTGTATTAGTCTTTCTTCATTTGGACCTAAATTAGCAAAGTCATAACTAAAACCACTAGCTATATTAGTAGTTCCGCTTTGAGAAATAGAAATTATTGTAGAAAGACCGTTTTTGACAAAGTTGATAGTTCCCGAAACGATTGTTTCTAGTCCTTTGTTTTTATAACTAATGAAATTGGTATAGGTAAATCCTGGTCGAGGAGGCGCACCGTTTGGAATAAGTTTAACTTCCAAATCTTGAAAGGGTTGTAATGATGTAACTGGGAAATACAAGATTTGACTTCCGCTTCCGGCTGGAATGTTGATATTGCTGTAGGAAGTAGTTGAACTAAAATACGGCTCAAGCCCTTGATTAATTGTAAAATTTAGATTGTACAAGTTCGCAGGGTTGTTGTCGAATATTTTAAAACTACCTGTATTGCTGTAGCCAGGAATTGGAAATCCAGAGTTATTTGCCTCATATAAATAGGAACCATTTATAAAAGCTGCTTCATTAGAATCCTTTACGCCATTTGAATTACTGTCTAAAAACGCTCTTAAATCTAGATAGTCCGGACAATTACCATTATCAATGCAGCCAAGGGTGCAAAATGTTCGTGGACCAGCCCAATTACTCATGCTTTCTGAGTTACAGTGCGATCTCACATATACGTCATAGCAGTATCCAGGAAGAAGGGAATATATAGAATATTGATTTGAATTAGCATAAGTCCCTCCAACACTAGTTGCCTTTGGTGCCGGTCCTCCAGCAAGCATGACTATAATTTCATTGCTTATTGCAGTTGGTGAAGTCCAACTAATTGTTGCACCATAAGGTGTAATCGAAGTTGTAGTTATTGTCGTTGGTTTCGGACATGGATTGCAGTCAATTGTACTTAACGTAATTGAAGTACGAGGACTTGTACATATACCCTCATTGACTTCAACACCTATAACCTGAACTGGAAATACGGTTTGAACAAAAGCAGTTCCACCAACTATAATAGTTCCGCCGGAAAATGGATTGTCATAGTATGTAACTGTTACGTTTTCTTGGTTGCCGAAGATTTGAGTATTGGCATCTTCCAAATTATATATTGGAGTTGCCGTTGGGTCACAAAACGTCAGAACTGCAGGATTTGCAATTGGCAATGAAAGTACTTCTACATAAAAAGAAGCATATTGAATTTCATTGGTTTGAATATTCAATACTCTAACGTAAAACATATGTGTTCCAAAATGTATATAATAAGAAGTTGGGTCCGTAATCGCATTGATATTGGCAAATGCATTGGCTTCGTTATCAAAGTAGCTAATTGTAAAGTTTGCAGGATTAGCATCCACTTGCACACATGTTGTCAAATTAAAACCAAAGTTCTGATTTGTATTTTCGCACATGGTAACATTGATTGGTAAAATACTAAATTGACCGTAACCAAAAGAACAAACAAAAAACAGCAAGAACAAATAGATTTTTTTCATAGCGGAAGAATTGATAATTCAAATGTATGCATTTTAATTCCTTGATTATAAAATCTTTTAAATGTTTTCTGCCACAATAAACCCACTCGTCCAAGCATTCTGAAAGTTAAAGCCTCCTGTAATGGCATCAATGTTGACGATTTCTCCAGCGAAATAAAGGTTCTCATGTAGTTTACTTTCCATCGTTTTGAAATTAATTTCTTTCAAATCAATCCCGCCAGCAGTGACGAATTCTTCTTTAAAGGTACTTTTCCCATTCACTTGAAAGCTGCCAGCAGTGAGTTGCTGCGCTAGACTTTGCAATTGTATTTTGGACAAATCTGCCCATTTGGTTTCGCTTTCAATTCCAGATGCCAATACCAAACTTTCCCATAATCTATTGGGGAACTCAAATGGGGATTTTTTTGAAACTGCTTTCTTGGCATGTTCTTGTTTCAGTTCTTTCAGAATTGTTTCCGCTTCGTCACTATCAACATCATTCAACCAATTCACGTAAATCGTAAATTGATAATTTTTGTCATGCAAGATTCTGGCGCCCCAAGCAGACAATTTCAAAATACCTGGTCCACTCATGCCCCAATGGGTAATTAATAAAGGTCCAGTCGCTGATAATTTGGTGTCTTTTACTTTTACCGCTGCGAATGCAGCAACGCCCATCAAGTCTTTAATCCGCGGATCTTTTATATTAAAAGTAAAAAGCGACGGCACTGGACTCACAACTACATGCCCGAAAGTTTGCAAGAGTTCCCACATTTTTGGGTTGCTTCCGGTGGCTAGCACTAATTTCTCGGTAAGATAGTGTTCGTTTTGCGTTTCAATTTTCCAGCAATTGTCTTTTTTATAAATCGATTGTACGCTTTGTCCCGTCAAAACCGAAATACCTAATTTTTGAGTGGCGTTCAAAAAACAATCGATAATGGTTTGTGATGAATTGGATAACGGAAACATTCGTCCATCGTCTTCAATTTTGAGTGCAACGCC
The DNA here is from genome assembly GCA_043783565.1 of Flavobacterium sp. GTDB lineage: Bacteria > Bacteroidota > Bacteroidia > Flavobacteriales > Flavobacteriaceae > Flavobacterium. The sequence continues at coordinate 42,955 of JAYVZG010000022.1, forward strand.
ATGTTTCTCGAACCATTCGATCGTATCTCCAGAGCAAAATTGATGAAACGGACCGCGCAATTCTTTTTCACCTCGAGGATAAAATTTTACCAATTCATTGGGTTCAAAACACGCATGGGTAACGTTGCATCTGCCGCCTCCAGATATGCGAACTTTCTCTAATACGTTTTTGCCGCGCTCGAGAATGGCTACTTTGATCTTTGGATTTTTCTCCACGATATTAATCGCGGTAAAAAATCCAGCAGCGCCTCCGCCAACAATGATGATGTCGAAATTTTGATTCATAGTCTGTCTGGAAAATCGCTGATGATACCGTCTACTTGAAACGATTTTATGTTTTGAATATCTTCGTGTTCATTAACCGTCCATGGGAAAACGTTAAATCCTTTTTCTTGCATCAAAGCCGAATTTTCTTGTGTTAGAAGGTGAAAATAAGGATGTATACTTTTCGCTTTAATAAAATCAGCAAAACCTATTGCCAATCCTAAATCAGTTTGTGTCAAAACTCCAATGACGATTTGCGGATTCAAAGAACGGATTTCTTGCAATGCATTCCAATCAAAACTAGAAACAATGAAGCAATCGTAGTTCCAATTTTTCTCAACTATATAGTATTCAATTAGGTCCGCTACTGGTTTCGCAGTGTTTTTTCCTTTGAGTTCAATGTTAAGGAATATTTTTTTATCAATGATATCTAGCACTTCTTGCAGCGTTGGAATTTCATGAAGGTTATCAATTTGTAGCAATTTCAATTCACTTAAAGTAAATGAATCTACCAATCCTGTTCCAGAAGTGGTGCGGTCTAAAGTGTCGTCATGGAGGCAAATTAGGTGATGATCGAAAGTTAAATGGACATCGAGTTCAATGCCGTCAACTCCTAATTCAATTGCTTTTTGAAAAGAAATCAAGGTGTTTTCAGGAGCATGTCCTTTGGCGCCGCGATGTCCGATTTTTAGCATGTAGTTCTTTATTAGCGCGTCAAGACGCAAAGGAAAAGATTATTATTTTTCGAGTAGAACCAGATCAAAATCGGAGTTAATAATTACTTTTCCTTTTGAAACTATTGCAGTTTTCCCTGAATAAGCATCTTTTATTTTACTTCCGTTTTTGAAAATCGTTCCCACCGAAATTTCTTTTTTTCCTTTGTTTAATTCCAATCCGATGACCACTTCGTCGGTATATTTTCCATTTGAATAGGTTCGGGAAAAGACATACGGTTTGTTGGAGATTTCTCGGTGAATTCCGGCGCCAACCGCTGGATGGTTTTTTCTAAACTGTCCTAACTTTTGCCAATGCATCAGTGTTTTTTGGGTTTCAGGATTCGATTTTACATCGTTCCAATTCATCAACGAGCGCAAAGTGGCATCACCTTCAGTGCCTGGAACTACTAGAGATCTGCCAGTTTCATCTCCGTAATATATTTGAGAAATACCAGGAGTTAGCAGCAATTTAGTGCCACTTTCAAGGCTCTTGTTTCGGGCTGCATCAAAAGGTTTTCCGTCATCGTGAGAAGAAATGTAATTAAGAACGCTGAATCCTTTAAGCTCATTGGACAATTTGTTCGAATACATCGAAAACAATTCTTCATAACTTTTTTGAGCGGCATTCCACTTAAATTCGAAGTTGATGAGGTTGTTAAATCCATGTTGAAAGTAGTTAACTTTTCGATCACCAAAATCGAAGTCTTGGCCGTTGCTGATGCTGTAATTATACACTTCACCAATGGTATAAAACGGACTGTTATCGAGGACTTTCGTTGGATTGTTCTTTTTCCAAGTCGCAAAAGCATAATCACATTGTGTTTTGAAATCCGTCCAAACACTTTCATCTACATGCTTCACCGTATCACCTCGATAACCGTCAATTCCAAATTCGAGAATATAATCTGTCAACCATTTGATGATGTAGTATTTTGGAGCACGCGGATAACCGGTTCTTTTGAAGAAGGCATCTAGTGAAGCAACTTCTTTTTCATATCGACCTTCTTTCTTCCATTTTTGGATAAGGAACGCCGGAAGAGAAACGTTTTCATTACTTTCTGTTATCACATCGGGCAAGTTTTTTACTAAGGTACAAGCGGTGGTATTTTCATAGTTCTTGTAATCGCATTGCGGTCCAGTGCGAACCCAATCGTTAGGCCAAACCGTATCAACATCCGTTACTGGTCCGGTATGATTGATAACTCCATCAAGGACAATTCTAATTCCCTTAGCATGTGCTTTGGCAACTAATTCCGCTAAATCTTTTTTGGTTCCGAAGTTCGGGTCGACGGCAGTCCAATCTCTGGTCCAATACCCGTGAAAACCATAGGTTACGCCTGTTCCTTCGTCGACGCCATCATGAATTTGTTCTACAATTGGCGTAAACCAAATCGCATTAACGCCTAATTTATCGAAATAACCTTCGTCGATTTTTTGACTAATTCCTTTGATGTTTCCTCCTTCAAAACCGCGAAGCAACCCCGTATTTCGAGTTCGATCAAAGAAAACTTCTTTGGTAGCATTTCCATTCAAAAAACGATCGGTCATCAAAAAATACAAATTAGCTCCTTCCCAGATAAAGGGTGATTGGGCCCGAATTTGCGTTTTTACTTTATGCTTTTTCTGGGTTTGAGCAGTATTTAATGTGGAATTCAATAGCAGTGGAATTAAAAATAATAAAGCGATTTTTTTCATTTTTTAGTATAGTATTTTAATGTCTTTTGAGGTTGCCTTATCCCAAGAAACGTTGATTTCAATAGTATTGTTATTTATTTTTTTGAATGGCGTGTCATTACCATTGATGAGAACGGAATTTACTTTGGCATCTAAATGATGAATTATAAGATTTACATTTTTTGAAACCGCTTGAAATATTTTTCCAGTATCAGCCATCAAGGTAATAACTAGTTCTTTGGCAGTATTAGACGATTTGAAATACAGAATTTCATAATCTCCTTTTTCGTAAGCTTGCACAGTTGCGCCATTGTCATTGTAAAGTTTTCCTAAGCTTGTTGCGGTTTTGTTATCTACATAGTAATGCAAATCAAAATTAGCTAACGAATAACTCGAAGTGTTTTGAATGGTCTTAATCATCGGAATAAAAGCACCGCCACGAACAAATACAGGGATATGGTCTTCAGTAACTGAAACAGATTTTGTAGTTCCAGCTTCGTATTTTTGATCGGTGTAGAAATCAAACCAATTGTTGTTTTTTGGGAAATAGACTGAAGTGGAAGTTACATTCGATTTCATAATGGGTGCCACCAAGAAGTCATTTCCCCATAAGTAATTATCAGAAACGGTTCCCAAAGAAGTATTGCTAGGTTCTTCAAAAAATAACGGACGCATCAGTGGCGTTCCCTTTTGATTGTTGTCGAAGGCTAAGGTGTAATTGTAAGGCATCATTTGATAACGTAATTCGACTTGTTTTTTGGCTTTAGCTTTGGTTACGATATCTTTGTAAACAGGCTCTGACGCAACTTCTTCTTGAGCATGCGGACGAAAAATGGGTTGAAAAACTCCGTATTGCAACCATCGAATGTACAGTTCATTGTCGAAATAATCGCCTGCAAATCCACCTAAATCAGAATGCATATAGCCCATCCCTTGCATACCCATTTGAAGTGCAATTTCAGGTTGTGATTGCAATCCACCCCAACTTCTGTTCACGTCACCGCTCCACGGCATCATGCCGAAACGTTGCGATCCTGAATAACCAGAGCGCATTAAAATAAAGGGTCGTTGGTTTGGAAAATCTTTTTGATAGCCATCTGCGATTAATTTTGACCAATTATGTCCATATATGTTATGCACTTCATCAGCTTTTCCTTTGGCTGTAATTGCTTTTGATGGGAAAACTTCAGGTTCGCCAAGATCGCCCCACAATCCACCGACACCTTGATTGATCAATCTTTTGTAAATGTCCCAAAACCAAGTTGATCCTTCAAGTTTGAATAGGTCAATCAATCCGGTATTTCCGAAATAAAAATCATATTTAAACGGCATGCCATCTTTACCAACTGCCAGCACTTTTTTATCGACTGCTTCTTGCCATTTGCTTGACGTGGTTAAAACGAAAGGCTCAGTAATCAGAACCGTTTTTACGCCTTTTGCGTTTAAATCCGCCATCATTTTGGTTGGATTTGGGAAATTGTCTTTGTCCCAGTCCAAATTTCCCATCGTGCCTTTTATGGTTTTTCCGAACCAATACAAATCGAGGATAATCGCATCGACAGGGATTTTATCTTCTTCAAATTTTCGAATGGTTTTCTCCACTTCTTCTTGGGAATGATATCCAAATCGACTAGAGAAATTACCCAACGCCCATCGTGGTGGCAACGGTTGTTTGCCTGTTAAATCGGTGTAACTTGAAATTAATTCTGTCCAAGAATCGGCTGCAATCACTTGATAGGTTTTTCGACCGGAAATTGATTCATACGCCAATGTATTGTCTTTTTTACTGTCTAAATCAAGGTAACCGATAGGCTCATTATCAAAATGTACAGCGTAAATTTTCGATGACAAAACCAAGGGAATACAGAAGTTCATCAACTCCGCTTTGGTTTCATAACCATAATGGGCGCGGTTGTACAATTGCAAACGGTTTCCACGACGATTCATCCCTAGTGCTCTTGCACCGCCTCCATATAAAAGTTCAGAACTGTCTAAATTGAAATCGATGACCTCGGTACTGTCTCTTTTGAAATAGCCATTTTTTTCTGAAATGAGCTCTTTTGATTTGTAGGTATAGGATATTTTGAATGGTGATTTTTGAATGGCAACGGTAATTCCAGCAGTTACATATTGAATTGCGTTTTTGTCCGATTTGACTTTTGCAATTCCGGCTTTTGGAGCAAGAACAACAGCGTGTGAACTCGCATCAAAAGTTTCTCCTTTAGGAATGAAATTCGTTTCTATTATTTTGTCTGAATACGAATTGAAAATGTATTTACCGTCGGAAGTCATCACTTCGAGCGTGTTGTTTACTTTTTTAAAATTTTCAAATTTTCTGTTTGAATTTTGAGCAATGGCACAAGAAGAGAGGAGCAGGAGTAGGAGTATTTTTTTCATAGGATTATTGCAGTTCGATAATCAAAGACGATTTAGGTTCGATGGTAATTTCATTTTTTAAATCAATGGTTTTTCCAGTTAACACCTCTTTACCAACGGTGTAATTTTGAATGCTTTCTTGAAATCTATTCGTCTTAATTTTTTGTGTTTTGGAACTGTTGTTTAGAACCACCATCACGGACTTACTGTCTGTATATCGAAAATAAACGTAGACATTGTTCTCAGGAACATAATGTTTCATTTTGCCGAAATGAACCGCGTTATTGGTTTTGCGCCATTGTAATAATTTGGAAGTAAAATCGAAAAATTGTTTTTGTTCCGAAGTTCTGCCAGCGCTAGTGAAGGCGTTGCTGGTGTCGCCGTCCCAACCTCCGGGATAATCTTGTCTGATGGCAGCATCGCCACTTTTATCTTTATTACCTGACATTCCAATTTCGGATCCGTAATACAGCTGCGGAATACCGCGAACCGTGGCTATTAAAGTCATTCCCAATTGGTACTTCTTGAAGTCATTTTTATAAATTTCATTAAATCTCATGGTATCATGATTCTCCAGAAAAGTCATGATGCTGTTCGGATTGGGGTATAAAAAGTCGTTCGTAAAATTATCATAGACTTTAATCAATCCTTTGTCCCAAGATGATTCATCTTCATTGAAAACATTGCCAAATGTATCGTGCAGCGTAAAGTCCATGACACTTGGTAAATTCGAATTGAAACTTTGAATAGCGCCGATTTTACTGTCTTTTTGCCAATACGCCATTTGTGCTTGGTCGTGCATCCAAACTTCTCCCACGATATTAAAATAGGGATATTCGTCAAGAATTGATTTGCACCATTTAGAAATTCCAACTTTGTCATTGTATGAAAATGTATCTACTCGGAATCCATCCAAGTCAGCGTATTCAATCCACCAAATGGCATTTTGAGTAAGATAATTAAGCAATAGTGGATTCGATTGATTGAGATCTGGCATTGACTTCACAAACCAACCATCCATACAATGTTCCGCATCTTCCTTCGAAGCGTTGATATCAAACTGAGTAGTCATTCTATAATTTGATTGGGTAAATGTTGGAAATTGATGCACCCAGTCATTCGTTGGCAAATCTTTTATCATCCAATGTTTCCAACCCCAGTGATTGGTGACGTAATCCATGATGTTTTTCATACCACGTTGGTGCAATTCGCTGCTCAAACGTAGATAATCTTCATTGGTTCCGTAGCGAGGATCAATTTGATAAACATCTGATTGTCCATAGCCATGATACGAATAAGTTTCATCATTATCCTCACAAAGTGGTGTTGCCCAAACAGCCGTTGCTCCCAACGCTTCGAGATAGTCTATATTTTTGATGATTCCTTCAATATCGCCGCCGTGTCTGCCTCCTGGAAGTGAACGGTTTCCTTTTTCAGACACTGAATTATCGCTGTCATTTTTCGGATTTCCATTCGCAAAACGATCCGGCATGAGAAGATAAATTACGTCCGAGGCGTCGTAACCCTTACGCAAAGCGGAATTCTTCTTACGGTCCTTTAGGCTGTATTTTTGAGTGAAACTTTTATTATTATTTTTAAAAGTAAAAGTAAGCTCTTGCGGTTGGCTATTCTCTGTGTCGATGGTTACGAAAAGATAGTTCGGGTTTTCCGTTTTTTGAATATTCTTGATGGCGATGCCATTAGATACTTCAACAGAATTCTGAGCTATGTTCTTTCCATAAAACATAATTTGAAGGTCAGGATTGTGCATGTTAGCATACCAAAACGGCGGCTCCATTTTTTCAACTTGAGCGAAGAGAGGAGCAGAAAGTAAACTCAGGAAAAGGATCCATTTTTTCATAGTCAAAAAATAAAAACCCTGAAAGCTTATTCGCTTTCAGGGTTGATTTTATATTAAACAGTAACCAAATTGTTAGGTTCTACCAAAACCTCTTTGCCGTTTACATTTACGGTAATTTCAGTATTTCCTTCAAGAACAAAATTGGTTTCATTTTGAGAAACGGCAACTTTTAGAATTTGATTTCTAAAATTTATTTTGAAAGAGTAGCCTTTCCATTCTTTTGGAATTCTTGGTGAAAAATGAAGCGTGTCATTTTTCACACGCATGCCGCCAAAACCTTCTACAATACTCATCCAAGTTCCAGCCATCGATGTGATGTGACAACCTTCTTCCACTTCTTTGTTGTAGTCATCTAAGTCTAAACGAGAAGTTCGGAGATAGAAAATATAAGCCATATCCATTTTATCTAACGTTGCTGCTTGAATGGAGTGAACACAGGGAGAAAGGGAACTTTCATGCACGGTAAACGATTCGTAAAATTCAAAATTTCGAAGTAATTCTTCTTTAGAAAAATCATCTTCAAAGAAATAAAAGCATTGTAAAACATCCGCTTGTTTGATATAAGGAGAACGTAAAATGCGATCCCATGACCATTTTTGATTAATAGGACGTTGACTTTTATCCAAATCGGCCACACGAACTAATTCTTTATCTAAGAAGCCATCTTGTTGCAGATATACTTTGTGTTCTTCTGAATAAGGGAAATACATATGATCGGCAACTTTTTTCCAACCTTGTAGTTCGAAATCAGAAATTTTTGTTTTCTCTGTAATTCGTTTATGATCTGATGGATATTCAACGGCAACTTTTTTAATTTGCTCTAAAGTATATTCCAAGCACCATTTTGCAATATAATTGGTGTAGAAATTATTGTTTACATTGTTTTCATACTCATTTGGGCCGGTAACTCCCAAAATCATATACTTATTTTTGTGTGTTGAAAAATTAGCTCTTTGATGCCAGAAACGAGCAATTCCGATGAGTACTTCCAATCCTTTTTCAGGGATATAAGAATAGTCTCCGGTGTATCTGTAGTAATTAAAAATTGCAAAAGCAATAGCACCATTACGGTGAATTTCCTCAAAAGTGATTTCCCATTCATTGTGACATTCCTCCCCATTCATTGTCACCATTGGATAGAGTGCTGCTCCGTTTTTAAAACCCAATTTTTCGGCATTTTCTATGGCTTTGTCTAAGTGATTGTAGCGATATGTGAGAAGGTTTCTCGCTACGTTTTGGTCTTTCGTTGCCATATAAAAAGGAATGCAATAGGCTTCGGTATCCCAATAGGTTGAGCCACCATATTTTTCACCTGTGAACCCTTTTGGACCAATATTCAAACGCGAATCTTTCCCTAAATAGGTTTGATTGAGTTGAAAAATATTAAAACGTATTCCTTGTTGTGCTTTTACATCACCTTCAATAGTAATATCAGACATTTCCCAAATCTTTGCCCATGCATTTATTTGATCTAGTAACAATTGATCATAACCAATTGTCAGAGCAGTCCGAATAGTATTTTCAGCAGCAAGTTGAGTGTTCTCATGATTCAAAGAAACGGTATAACCGCCTATTTTTTGAATAGTAGAAGTGGTTTCTTTTGCTACTGCAACAGTATAATTAAATTGAATTTTTTCTTTAGTTACATCCACCTTTTCTGGAATGATATTTAAATCTTCACCACTTAATAGAATAGAAGTATGCATAAAAGTGGTAGCAACAAAATTGGTCTTAAAGGTTCTTGAAGTTACAAAAGCCTGACTTTGGTCGTGTTGAATATCTATGGTTTCCCAAAATTTATCTTCCCAATTGGTATCTTCATTTGTTATTCCTGCATCTAAATATGGTTTGTAGGTAATAACAGCAGCTTTATTCAAAGGTGTAATTTCGTATTTTATCACACCAACTTCATCGGAATTTAAAGAAAGAAACCGGCGAACATTTACTGCTATTTGAGTGTCATTTCTTAAAGTTGCTTCAAAAGATCGATTGTACCAGCCCTCTTTCATATTCAATTCTCTTCGAAAATTTGAAACTTTAGTACATGTATTTAAATCGAAATCTTCTCCATTGATTTCAATGTCAATTCCAATCCAATTGGGAGCATTAAGCACTTTGGCAAAATATTCAGGATACCCATTTTTCCACCAACCTACGCGTGTTTTATCTGGATAATAAACGCCAGCAATATAACTTCCTTGAAAAGTTTCGCCGGAGTAATTTTCTTCAAAATTGGCGCGTTGTCCCATAGCACCGTTTCCTATACTGAAAAGGCTTTCGGATGATTTAACTCTTTCTACATCAAATCCTTCTTCGATAATGGACCAATTATCTGGTTGAATATAATCTTGATTCATTTTTTTTAATTAATTGTTTTCAATTGAATTGACATGTAAAACAGTCGGAACTATTTTTATCCTTTTCTTATTATTTATTTAGTAATGCTTCGATGAAACTGGTATCCATATAGGTAAAATCTTTAAATATATATTTGGCTTCGTGAAGAACCGTTTCTTCACCAATTCCGACGCTTGTCATTTTAGCGGTATTGGCAGCTTGAATACCAGCAACCGAATCTTCAAAGACTATTGAATTTTCGTTTGAAGTGTTTAATAATTTTGCAGCTTGAAGAAAAACTTCCGGATCTGGTTTCGCATTTGTTACGTCATTGCCGTCTACGATAGCATCAAAATAGCTAATAATACCAGTTTTTTCTAAAATTGGCCTTGCGTTTTTACTGGCTGAACCTAAAGCAATTCCTTGATTGTTGTCTTTTAAAAACTGTAAAATCGGAACAACTCCAGGTAAAATTTCATTGAAATTCATGATTACTAAATAGGACAAATAGTCTTCGTTTTTTTGAACAAGCCATTTATTTTTATCTTCTTGCGAAGCTTGAATGTTTCCCAATTCTAAGATAATATCTAAAGAACGGATACGGCTCACTCCTTTTAGTTTTTCGTTATGTTTGGGAGTGAATTCAATTCCTAATTCGCTTGCAATTTTTTGCCATGCTGAAAAATGATATTTTGCGGTGTCTACGATAACGCCATCAAGATCAAATATGAATGCTTTTTTAGTCATTAATTATTATTTTTGATTCATCATGAATAGTTAATGCTATAACTCCAGCAATGATCATGGATACACCGCCAATTAAAAGTGCATAAATAGGTTCGCTATTGAAAAAACTAGAAACTAAAAATCCTAAAATTGAGGCTGCCACTAATTGTGGGATTACGATGAAAAAGTTAAAAACTCCCATATAATATCCCATTTTGTTGGATGGTAAAGCTCCTGATAGCATAGCGTAAGGGATAGACAAAATACTAGCCCAAGCAATTCCAACGCCAATCATTGGAAGCCATTCCATGGTAAAAGCAGTTGGTTCTTTAATAAAATAAATAGAAATCAAACCTAATCCACCGAATGATAAGGCGATAAAATGAGTAAATTTTCTACTCGTGATTTTTGCAAGTAAAGGCAATAAAAAGGCAGCAATTGCAGCGATTAGATTGTAGTTCGCAAACATTTCTCCAACTTGATTTGCGCCAGTATTGTATGCTTCTGAAGTAGTATCTGTTGTTCCGTAAATATGTTGAGTTACTGCAAGAGTAGTATAAATCCACATGGAGAACAATGCAAACCAGGAAAAGAATTGAACCCAAGCCAATTGCTTCATGATTTTTGGCATAAATTGAAAATCATTCATTATAGTAACGAAACCATTTTCTGTTTTATTTGCTTTTTGAAATAAACCGGAAACGATCATTGCTAAACCTCCAAGTCCAATTAAACCTAGAGACAAAACGTATAGATCTTTTTTTAAGTCATAAAAATTTATTATTAAAGCGAAAATAATTCCAATGCTGAAAAATAGTATCCCTTTAGTTAAATGAGATGTTCCATTGTTTTGATACCATTCTTGTGAATGACTTTCCTTTTGATATGTATTTTTTTTATGTTTATCATAGGCTTCCAATTCTTCAGGAGAATATTCTTTAGAAAATATAACCGTCCATAAAACAGTTATCATAAACGCAATTCCACCGATATAAAATGAATATTTTACAGAATCCGGAATAATACCAAGAGGAGCTGTGTTTTCAACGCCAAGATGGGTTAAGATTAATGGAAGTTTTGAAGCCACATAAGCGCCAATTCCAATAAAAAAACTTTGCATAGCAAAACCCATGGTTCGTTGATTTTCTGGCAGATTGTCTCCTACAAAAGCTCTAAAAGGCTCCATAGAAACATTGATAGAAGCATCCATAATCCATAGCATTCCAGCAGCAAACCAAAGTACAGGGGAATTAGGCATAATGAATAATGCTCCAGAAGCAAGAATAGCTCCTGCTAAAAAGTAAGGTTTTCTTCGACCCAGTTTGGTCCAAGTTCTGTCTGAAAAGTAACCAATAATTGGTTGAATAATTAAACCCGTTAATGGAGCTGCTACCCAAAGAATTGGGATGTCATCAATATTGGCTCCTAAAGTTTGAAATATACGGCTAACATTAGAATTTTGCAGTGCAAAACCCATTTGTATTCCAAGAAATCCAAAACTCATGTTCCAGATTTGCCAGAAACTTAATCTACGCTTTTCCATTATCGTAATTTAAAAAATTAATACGATAAGCGCTATGCTTATCAAAACTTACTTAATTTTCGAAGTAAAGTAGCAGCTTTGATATTTGTCGGTAAATATATACTTTTTTTCTTTTCAAAAAAGAATTACTAAATTTTCCTTGTAATTTATTTTTAAATAATTCTAACGGTTAATTATTTTAATAAAGGTGTCGATTCTCTTTGAACAAGCTCTGTATCAATGACTTCTGTAATATATTGTTCGTCTTCCTCATCTTCAGATTCCAATCTTTCAATAAGCATTTGAGCAGCTTTGTTCCCCATTTTAATACCGTTTTGACTTACGGTTGTGATACTAGGAGATGAATATTTTGAAATGATTCCGTCAGTAAATCCTATAATGGCGATGTCTTCAGGTACATTTAAATTTAATTTTTTAGCCGCTTTGATGGCAGTAACTGCAAACAATTCATTCACGGCAAAAATAGAATCTAAATCATTATTAGCGATGAGATTTTCAATTTGATTGGCGCAATTATCAATATCTTCAATTTTCACAATAAATTTTTCATTCATCAATATGCCATTATTTTGGAGTGCTTTGAGATAGCCTTCGGTTCTTAATTTCCCGACACTGACATAATCAACAGTTGTAATCAAGCCGATTTTAGTTAAGTTGTTATTGATTAAATTTTCTACCGCTTGATAGGCTGCGGAACCATCGTCAATAATGACTTTGTCGCATAAAATATCATTTGTAACACGATCAAACATAACCACAGGCATGCCTTGATTGATGACTTCACTGATGTGATGAAAATCTTTTTTTTGTTGCGTTTCTTTAGATAAAGACATGATAAATCCATCAATACTTCCATTAGCGAGCATTTCCATGTTGATGACTTCTTTGTCAAAAGATTCGTCAGAAAGGCAAACGATAACATTATAGCCTTTTTCATTGGCTACATGTTCTATACCGCTAATCACAGTAGCAAAAAAATGATGCACAATTTCTGGAATAATAATACCAATAGTTTTAGTTTTTTTGTTTTTAAGACTTAAGGCAATTAAGTTCGGCTTGTAATTGTATAATTTAGCAAAAGCTTTCACTTTTTGACGGGTATCTTCACTAATTTCGGAGCTATCTCTTAAAGATTTAGAAACGGTTGAAATAGAAACGTCCAATTCTTTTGCAATTTGTTTTAAGGTAACTTTTCTTTTCATTGCGATTATACTAATTATTATTTTCCGATTAAAGATAATTTTAATTTTCAGTAATGGAAATAATATCCTTAAAAATATGAATAATCAAGAAAGTTTTCAACACGAAAACGTTTTCGAGAGCCAATTAAACAGGGAATTCAATTAAAATTAAAAATTTTACCTAAATTTAACGTTCGAAGTAAAGTATAAGCTCAAAATTTTAATTCTAACTTAAACAAAATGTATGAAAACAATTTACAATAAGTTGTTATTTTTAATGCTTTTACTCCCAATTGCTGTCTTTGCACAAAGCACAGTTGAAGGTACAGTTGTTGACAAAGTTTCTAAACAACCAATACCTGGGGTAAACGTAGTAATTCAAGGAGCTACCAGCGGTACTCAAACCGATTTCGATGGCAAGTTCAAGTTAAATAAAGTAAAAAAAGGAGAGAAAATTGTTTTTTCTTATGTCGGGTATGTGAATGCTACTGTAACGTATGATTCACAAACTGATTTATTGGTCAGTCTCCAAAAAGAGTCGAACCAATTGCAGGAAGTTGTCATACAAATTGGTTATGGTTCTGCAAAAAAGAAAGATGCAACAGGTGCTGTAGAATTAATTACTGCTAAAGACTTCAACAAAGGAGCTATTATATCAGCAGATCAATTGTTGGCAGGTAAAGCTGCTGGAGTTAGAATTACTTCAAACGGGGGGCAACCGGATGCTGAGGCGAATATTAGAATACGTGGCGGGGCTTCTTTGAATGCCTCTAATAATCCCTTAATTATTATTGATGGAGTGCCACTTGGAGATTTAAATCCAGTTGGAGTTAAGAATCCTTTTTCATTAATTAATCCTAATGATATTGAGTCTTTTTCTATTTTGAAAGACGCATCTGCCACCGCTATTTATGGTATTAGAGCGTCTAATGGGGTGATATTAATTACGACTAAAAAAGGAACAACGGGAGCGCCTCAATTTAATTATTCAACAAATATATCTATTGGAACATTATCTAAAAAGTTAGATGTAATGAGTTCTAGTAAATTTGTTCAATTTATTCAACAATACCATCCTGACAGAGTGAATACTTTAGGAGTTGATGATCCAAATGACACGAATGATAATTTTAGAATAGATCCTATTACACAAGAAATTAAAGGTAGAATTATCAGTAATACCGACTGGCAAGATGAGATTAGTAGAACATCTGTTTCTATGGATCATAATTTTAGTGCACGAGCTAATTTATACAAAAAGATACCTTTCAGATTATCTATAGGATATTCTAATATCCAAGGTTTAATTAAAACAAGTGAATTAGAAAGATTTACATATTCTTTAAAAATGACTCCTAAGTTTTGGGATGATAATTTAAAGATAGATATGAATGCCAAAGGCGTATATACCGATAAAAACGCAATTGATGAGGGAGGTGTTTTTAGTAATGCATCGAAAATGGATCCAACCAAGCCAGTATATGGTAACTCTTTTAATAATAAATTCGATGGATATTATCAAGCTACTAGGTTATTAAATAATAGAGATGTAACTACTGGTGCGTTAAACCCACTTGCTTTATTAGAGCAAAGACGCGAACCAACTCGATCTCTTCGTTTTTTAGGGAATATAGAATTTGATTATAAATTGCCTTTTTTGCGTGATTTACGAGCTGTATTAAATTTAGGTATTGATGCATCGGAATCTAGAAGTAGAACAGTTTTCAGTAATAATGCTTTAGCAACTTACCGTCATAATGTGGTCGACCCTCTTATTAAAGATGACTCGAAAAAAAATTATTTATTCAATCCAGGAGTAGACTATAGAGACGAACAAACATCAACCAACAAGACGATGGATGCTTATTTAGCGTATTCTAAAAACCTTACTGGATTTGTAACGAAATTTGATGTGCAAGCTGGGTATTCTTACCAAGATTTTGTTTCTGATGGCAATAAATATGAATTTATATATAATGAACAAACAGGCGTTAGAGAGCCTAATATTAAATATATAGTAGAGAACCCTAATGGTAGGTATTATTCACCATTAAATTTGCAAGCTTTTTTTGGGAGAACGAATGTAGATTTATTAAATAAATATTTGTTTACCGCAACATTAAGAGCTGATGGAACTTCTTTATTTCAAGCTAATAAAAGATGGGGATACTTTCCTGCAGTTGGTGCTGCATGGAAAATAAAAGAAGAATCGTTTCTTAAAAACGTAAATTTTGTTCAAGATTTGAAAGTGAGATTGGGTTGGGGTAAAACAGGACAAGCGAATATTCCAGGGAAGTTTTTCCCTTCAAGACAATTATTTACGCCAGGTGATGCTACTAGTCAATATTTACCTAATGCCACTACATATACTCCAATTCCTTACAATCCAAACTTGACATGGGAAACAACAACAACATTGAATGCAGGGATTGATTTCGAAATTTTTAAGAATAGTATAGTCACAGGGAGTGTTGATGTATACCAAAGAACTACAAATGATTTATTGGCTGAAACACCAGGAGCTGGTGGTAGTACAGGTGGAACTTTGTTTCTAAACAATGTAGGTTCTATAAAAGGAGAAGGTCTAGAAATAGATTTAAAGGTAAAAGTTTTACAAAATGATAACATATCTTTTAATGTAGGATGGAATATTGCCTATAGTTTTTATAGAATTGATCAATTAGACACAAAAGCTCCGCTAGGAGCAGGAAATGTCCCTGATGGTACAGGAAATGCGGTTTTTTATAATACAGTAGGTCAACAAGCCTATTCTGCTTTGGTTTTTCAACAAATTTATGATGCTAACGGGGATCCAGTTGTAGGAGCTTATGTTGATACGAACAATGATGGTCAAATTACAAATGATGACAGAGTTTATAAAGCAATTAGACCAAATTGGGTTTATGGTTTCAACACTAATTTCAGTTATAAAAACTGGGATTTTTCAGCAGCATTTAGAGGACAGTTGGGTGGGCAAATTTATAATGTCAATAAATTGAAATATGGATCAGTGCAAAGTGCTGTGAATCCACAAGATGCGAGTTATGTGCAAAATGTACTTAATTTTTATAACGGATCTGCTAATCCCCTTTTTGATGATTTTAAAAATAATGCCGCCTTATCAGATTATATGTTAGAGGATGCTACTTTTTTAAGATGTGATAATGTTTCGTTATCCTATAAATTTGCAAAATTCATGAAAGGTGCTTCCTTAAGAGTGAGTGGTTCTGTAAACAACGTTTTTGTGATAACGAAATATACAGGCCAAGATCCTGAAAGTTTTAATGCCTTTGAAGAAAATTTATATCCAAGACCAAGAACATACACTTTAGGGTTGAACCTTGATTTTTAATTAAAAAAAATATTATGAAAAAAATTAAAACAATTAATGTTGGCTTGTTTTTAAGCTTGTTTTTATTGTTAGGTTGTACGAATGATTTAAATACAGATCCAAAAGATCAAAATTTAACTGAAGAACAACTTCTTCAATTGCAACCTACATTGGCAGGATTAGTATCTAAAGTATACGGTTCGTTTGCTTTATCTGGAGCTTCTGGTCCGGCAAGTACAGATACTCCTGGCGATGATGCTGGGGAATCTCCATTTTTAAGAGGGATTATTAACCTTCAAGATTTTACTGCAGATGACATGAAAAACCGTTGGGGCGATAATGGTTTAGACCAATTAACAACAACTTCAGATTGGGATGAAAATAACAAGTTTTTCAGGTATTTATATAATAGAGTTTATTATACTGTTCCTCAATGTAATTTGGTTATGAATCAGCTTAATCAATTTAACATTTCTAATAAAGAACAGGTTAAAAGCGAACTTAGATTTTTAAGATGTTTGGCGTATTATTATTTAATTGATTGTTTTGGGAAAGGAGTAATATTGAGAGAAACAGACCCAGCGGATGCAGGTCCCGGTCAAGAGTCTTCTAGAATCGAGTTGTTTAATTATGTTGAATCTGAATTATTAGATATTGAAGACAAACTTCCTAACTATATAGGGTATGGTCGCGCGAATAGAAATGTCGTTAGAATGTTGTTGGCTAAAATGTATTTAAATTCGGAAGTCTATACAGGACAACCAAGATTCGATAAAGCATTACTCTATTCTGAAAAAGTTATTAATGAAGGTGGTTATCAATTAGCTACCGATTTTAGAAGTTTATTCTCGGGGGATAATGATGTAACAGATGCTAAAAATGAAATCATCTATGCTTTAATTGCGGATCCGCTAATTAGTCAAAGTTTTGGAAACACGACTTATCTTGTTAATGGTAGTTTAAGTTCTGACACAATGAATATAAACGAATTTGGCGCATCTGAAGGTTGGACAGGTCATCGTGCCACCAAAGCATGGTATGGAAAGTTTGCAGAATCAAATGGCACTTCCAACGCAGAACAATTAGCTAATTCTCCTGATGTAAGAGCAAATTTGTTTTGGACTAATTATATGTCTACAGATCCAACTAAAAAACATAATTATGAAATGACGGATTATAAAAAATGGTTGGATGGCTTTCCAAGTACAAAATTTAGAAACAGTAATTTTTTAATTGCTTCAAGTCCAAATAAATTTTCAAATACAGATTTTCCATTATTTAGATTAGCTGACGCCTATTTGATGTATGCCGAAGCTGTTTTAAGAGGTGGTGGTGGATCTAATTCTTTGGCTCTTCAATATGTAAATGATGTGAGAACTAGATCGAATACTTCTTCAATTCCTTCAAGTGAATTAACACTAGATTTTATTTTAGATGAAAGAGCTAGAGAATTGAATTTCGAAGGTCATAGAAGAAGCGATTTAATTCGTTTTGGAAAATTTGTTGGAGGCTCTTACATATGGCCATGGAAAGGTGGTGTTAAAGATGGTACAGCAATTCCAAACCACTATAACTTGTTTCCTATACCATTAACGGCGCTTGGTGCAAATCCGAACTTACATCAAAACACAGGGTATTAATTTTAAAAGATAATTATAAATGAAAAATATTTTAAAAATTGCTGTTTCCTTTTTATTCTGTATCATTCTATCTTCTTGTACGAATGATAAAGACAATGTAGTAAGTGCGAATGGATTCCAATTGCGTAAAGTTGCCTCGGTTGTTTCTCCAGAAATATTGTTAGACGAAAATGCTTCACAAGTGTTCGCTAAATTAGAATGGGATAGAGCAAATAATGGCGTGCCATCTGCTTCAACTTATGTCATTGTTTTATCAGATCATGATGAAGTATCAAGTTCAACAAATTCCGTAGAATCTACCTTAGGGCTTGATCTAACTAGCGATGCAAGAAATGCAACTTTGACTGTAGGAGATTTTAATACATTAATAAATGAATTACCTACGTTTAATTGTAACTTGATGAATATTGATATTCGAATAAAATCAAAGTTAGGCGTTTCAAGTTATACAATATATCAGTATTCTAATCCAATAACAATTGCAGTAAAAGGGTTTCCTAAAACTAATCCCGTTTTAGCTTTTGTAAAAGATGCAACTACACCAGATAGCAGTGCTAAAATAGCTGCTTCAGATTACAAAACATTTACTAACTATGAGGGATATATGTATTTGGAATCAGGAGATTATAAATTTCACAAACCAGATGCTTGTGGTGATTATACTAACGCCACGGTTTATGGTATTAGTGGCGGTTCTTTAGTTCAAGATGGAACGACAAGTTATACTATAGCAACTTCGGGGCATTATATAGTAAAAGCAAATCTAATTAAGAATACTTTTACCATCACTCCTTATTCTTCCTTTGGAATATTTGGAGATGCTAAAGGAGTACCAACGGGAGTCAATAAGCCTATGACATATAATAGCGCTTCAAAAAAATGGGAATTGACTTTTGATTTATTTAAAGGCAAAAAATTTAAATTTAGAGCAGTAAATGGAACAACAAACCTAACTGTTTTAGGAGGTTCTTCAAATATTGCGTCTGAAAGTGGAACCGATATTAAAGTCCCAGGCGATATTGACGCAACCAGACAAAAATACGATATCAAATTAGACGTAAGTAATCCGAGAGCTTATACCTATGAGCTAATTTTGAATCCAAATTAATATTATAAAAACTCTATACAAAAGGGCTGTATTATTCAGCCCTTTTTTAAAATTAAGCTATGAAAAAAAATATTTTATTAACTTTTATTATTGGGTTGTTGTCTTCAACTCTCTTTTCACAAGTATCCATTTCTCCGGCCACTTTTAATGTAACAGATCCGATTACCATTACAGTAACATTTCCAATAGCTACCTGTAATACGATGGGAAGTTCCCCAGCAAAAGTGTATATGCACTCTGGAATTGGAAATTCTGTGAATGCTTTTGGATTTGCAGTAGTTGGGAATTGGGGATTAGATGATAGTGTCGGATTGATGGCTAACACAGGACCAGGAACCTATAGTATTACCATTACGCCAAGTACTTACTATGGATTAAATGCAACGCAACAAGCCAATGCTACTAAAATTGGGATGGTGTTTAGAAATGCTGCGGGCACCCAGACTTTGAAAAAAGCTTTGCCAGCATGCAACGATTTTATTTTTGATGTTGGTTATTTTCAAACAACATTAACAACTCCAACGGAGAATAGCAATACAATTATTAATTCTGGAGACAGCAGAACTATAGTTGCTTCAAATACGAATGGAAATGCAAATTATAATTTGAAAGCAAATGGAGTTAGCATCAATTCTGCTTCTGATGTTCCTAATTATTCCTATCCCGACAATAATATTACTCAAACAAGAAGTTATGAATTAGAAATTTCTCAAGGTCTGTCAGTTCAAGTTAAGAAATTTACTTTTGTTGTAAACCCTGGAACTATTTCTGAAGCATTGCCTTCAGGAACTTTATTGGATGGTATCAATTATAATATTGCCGATCCTACAAAAGCTACTTTAGTATTAAATGCACCTTTCAAAGATTTTATTTATGTGGCAGGTAGTTTTAACAATTACCAGCCAGATGGAAATTATGCTATGAAAAAAGATCCTACAACAGGTAAGTTTTGGTTAGAATTAAATGGACTTGTAGCCAATCAAGTTTATACTTATCAATATTGGGTTTGTGATGTAACCAGCAGACCAACGAATTCGCCTGCAATTGTAAAAACAGCAGATCCGTTTTCAACATTAGTACTTTCTCCTTTCGATGATCCAGAAATTGCTTCGTTAGGTGTATATCCTAATTTACCGGCATATCCAACAGGTCAAGAAAGAGAAGTTTCTGTACTTCAAACAGGTCCAAATGCTTTTTACAACTACAATTGGAGCGCAGCAACTACTAATTTTGTTAAACCAAAGAAAAAAGATTTAGTGATCTATGAAGTCTTAGTTCGAGACTTTGATGTTAATAGAAGCTATCAAGATTTAATTAATAAAATTGATTACTTTAAAAACCTTAAAGTAAATGCAATACAATTAATGCCAGTAATGGAGTTTGAAGGAAATTTAAGCTGGGGTTACAATACGGTTTATCATTTAGCTCCAGACAAAAGATACGGACCTCCAGCAAAATTGAAAGAGTTCATTGATTTATGCCATCAAAACGGTATCGCAGTAATTCTAGATGTTGCTTTAAATCATGTATTCGGAAGATCTCCACTAGAAAGAATGTGGATGACGGATACCGATAATGATGGATGGGGAAATGGTATAACTGCTGAAAACCCTTATTGTAATCAAACAGCACAACACTCCTATAGTGTAGGTTCAGATTTGAACCATTTTAGAGAACCAGATAATTTAACAAATACATATACTCTTAGAACAATAAAAACTTGGATTGAAGATTACAAAATAGATGGTTTCCGTTGGGATTTAACCAAAGGAATCACCAATCAATGTCCTCCAAATGTAGCTGGAGGGCAAGAAGCTTGTACCAATGGGTATCGTTCAGACAGAGTTGCAAAATTGAAATATTATGCAGACAAACAATGGGAACTAGACCCTAATTTTTTAGTTATTTTTGAACATTTAGGTTCAGGTGGCTCTTATACTGAAGAAGTAGAATGGGCCAATTATCTACGTTCAGGGGACACTAAAGGAATTATGCAATGGCGAAAAATGACAGACTCTTATGCGAATTTGTTAAAAGGAAATAGTACTAGCCTATCTGGAGTTACAGATACTTCTGAACGGTTTGTTGGCTATGCAGAAAGTCATGACGAAGAACGGGTTACCTATAAAGCATTCACAGAAGCAGGTCAAACACAAAATGACTTAGCAAAAATACATTTGAGATCTTCTGCTATGGGCGCTGTTCATATACTAGTTCCTGGTCCAAAAATGATTTGGCATTTCGGAGATTTAGGTTGGGATCGTTCTTTATGGACTTGTGGAAATGGAACAGTTTCTTTCTCAAATCCAGATTGTAAATTAGATACCAAACCACAACCTCAATGGACAGAAAATTGGTTGGCAGATACCAATAGAAGTGCTATTTATAATAATTGGTCTAGAATGATTGATTTGAAAAAGTCAGAACCAGTATTTGAAAACGGTTCGTTTGCTTGGAATTTTGGAAGCACAGGCCATCCTAGACTTGAAATTTGGACTAGCACTACTCAGACTGCGTCTTTAAGTTATGTTTATGTATTAACCAATTTTACAAATAACACGTATAACATAGCAGGAGGATTCCCTTTTACAGGAACGTGGGCTAACTTAATGGATAATTCAACATTTAGCGTTACCGATACCAATATGAATATTAGTATCGAACCTGGTGGTTTTAGAGTTTTTGGAAACAAACCTTCGACTTTAAGTATCGATGCAATTGACACTACTGATGTTACGAATATCTATCCGAATCCTTCAACAGACTATTTTTACATCAGTAATACTGTTTCTAAAGTTGAAATATTCTCTATTACCGGTCAATTGGTAAAAAGTTTTGAGAATCAAGTTTCAGGGTATCAATACAACGTTTCAGATCTAAAAAATGGGATGTATATGGTAAAAATAGTAGATGAAAACAATCGTGTGAAAACCACTAAATTGTTGAAACAATAATATTAGAGTTAGTTTAGTTTTTTCAAGAAGCCTTCCTTATTTTCAGGAAGGTTTTTTTATATAAATCGTATTTATTTGTAATTAAGTTTCCTAAGTAAACTAAAATATTAAATTTGCAAAATGGAAGTAAATAAAAAAAGCAGATTTTTGAAAGCATTAAAAATAACAGGAGCAACGATACTCATTTCATTATCGCTATTGTTTTTGTTTCCAATTGTTTTTCCAGGAAAAATTGCTCAAGAAGTAAAAAAATTCGCGAACGAAAAACTAGAAGGCGAATTGAATTTTTCGGAAGCACACTTGTCTTTCTTTAATCACTTTCCATCACTTACACTTACTCTAAAAAATTTCAAATTGAATGGTTCAGCTCCATTTAAAAATGAAACACTTATTTCTGCAAATGAAATTGCTTTTGGTATCAATGTCAAAAGTTTAATTTTTGATAGTCAAGTTAAAATTGATAAAATTTTTCTTTCCAATGCTTTGATGAATGTAAAAGTAAATGAGAAAGGAGAAGCCAATTATAATGTATATGTTTCTGAAGACTCAAAACCTTTAAAGGATGATTCGAACACGTCACTCAAACTAGAAAAAATAGATATTCAAAACAGTCATTTGGTTTATGACGACCAATCAACCAAAATTCTTATTGATGCAAAAGGGTTTAATTATGTAGGGAAAGGTGACTTAGACAAAGCAATATTTGACATTTATACGGAAGCAGATATTGATTCTTTAAATCTAACGTATGATAAAGAAACGTATCTCAAAAACAAAAAGATAAAAGCAGATTTGATTACTAAAATCAATACCAATTCGTTTTCTTTTGTGTTTCAACAGAATAATTTAAAAATCAATAAATTACCCGTTCAGTTTACAGGAGAATTTAATTTCTTGAAAAACGGCTATAATATGGATTTCAAAATCGATTCTAAAGACAGTAAACTCAACGACTTTTTTACAGCTTTACCGCCACAATATGTGACTTGGCTAGAAAAAACAAAAGTGAAAGGAAACACCGATTTAGGGCTGTCCTTAAAAGGACAATACATTGCTTCCCAAAACAAAAGCCCTGATTTAGCTTTCAATATGAAAATCAGAGAAGGTAAAATAGAATATAAAAATGCACCATTTCCCGTGTCTAATATATTCTTAAATTTTGACACTAAAATCCCTGGACTTAATCCGGATAACATTCAAGTTACTGTTGATTCTTTGTTTTTTAATGTTGGAAAAGATTATATGAAAGCGATTGTAAAATCAAAAGGACTGAAAAAGCCAGCTATTGTTGCTAATGTTCAGGCTTCTTTAGATTTGAAAAAATTAGATCAAGCTTTTGGTTTTGAAAACATGAGCTTAAAAGGATTGCTGAAAATGAATGTTGTCACCAACGGAATTTATGACAAAACCAATTCAGTTTTTCCAAAAACCAAAGGAACAATCAATCTAAAAGGAGTTACAATTCAAACGGAATATTATCCAAAACCTATAGAAAACATCAATTTGACAGCGTCACTTTCTAATGGAAACGGAACCTTTAAAGAAACCAAATTGATGATTAATCCTGCTTCATTTGTATTCGAGGGAAATCCTTTTTATATCAAGGCAAGCTTCCTCAATTTTGATGATGTTCTTTATGACATAAAAGCTAAGGGAAGCCTTGATATTGCTAAAGTCTATAAAGTTTTTTCTCAAAAAGGATTGGATGTAAAAGGATATATCAAAGCCGATGTTGCTTTTCAAGGCAGACAAAGTGATGCTACAAATGGGAATTATGGTAAACTCAAAAATAGCGGAACTTTACAACTTAAAAACATCAAAACTACATCAGAATATCTTCCGAAACCATTTATAATCAAGGAAGGATTGTTTACTTTTAATCAGGATAAAATGAATTTTTCTGATTTTATGGCATCGTATGGACAATCCGATTTTAAGATGAATGGGTATTTACAAAATGTAATCAATTTTGTATTATCGGATAAAGAAATCTTAAAAGGAAAGTTTGCTTTGACTTCAAATCACATTAACGTGGATGAATTTATGTCGGGAGCAACAACAAATACAGAGGAAAAAACTTCAAAAGAAACTCCTGCGAAAGGAGAAACTGGTGTAGTGGTAATTCCATCCAATTTTGATTTACAATTTATTGCCAATGCATCAAAAGTGGATTTTAATAATTTACAATTGGATCATGCCAAAGGCGATTTAACGATTTCAAAAGGAAAAATGCTTCTCAAAAATACAGGCTTCAATATTATAGATTGCCCGGTGAATATGGATATCGTATACGGAAGTGAGACGCCCAGCAGAGCCTTTTTTGATTTTAAAGTAAAAGCAGAAAATTTTGACATTAAACGCGCTTACGATGAAATAAAAATGTTTCGTGAAATGGTAACTGCTGCAGAAAAAGCTCAAGGAAAAGTTTCTCTCGACTATAAAGTGGGAGGAAAATTAGATGGCAATATGCTTCCAATTTATCCATCGTTAGTCGGTGGCGGAACCCTTTCTGTAAAGGAAGTAAAAATGAGAGGCTTTAAAATGTTTGGAGCCGTAAGTCAAAAAACCAGCACCAAAGCAATAAGAAATCCAGATGTTTCTAAAGTAGATATCAAAACGACGATTAAAAATAACCTCATTACTATTGAACGATTCAAATTTAAATTTGCAGGATTCCGTCCTCGAATTGAAGGAACTACTAGTTTCGATGGGAAATTGAATATCAAAATGCGTCTTGGATTACCGCCTTTAGGAATTATTGGAATTCCATTAACAGTTACAGGAACACAAGAAGCTCCAAAAGTAAAACTTGGAAGAAAAACGGAGGATTTGCAAGAGACTGAATATGTGGATACACCAAATGCAACGCAACAAGTACAAAGGAAAACCACTGAAACGTCAACAGCAAAGCCTTAATTTCAAATCTTCTTATATTACTTGTGCGCCTTATATGGTTCAAAAAAACAATATAAATTAACCGTGTAAGGCATATAAGTTAATATGAGATTTGAAGTTTTATTTTTTAATATCTCTTTATAAAAGCAATTGTCTTCCTAACCGATTTGAATTTAAAGAACCTAAATTGTGCTCATTATTATTTCTAAAATCAAGGAAAGATTAATGCTCAAAAATTTCCGTATTACAGTCAGACTTTTACCTTTGCAAGTCGGAATTAAACTCCTATGCAATGAATAGAAATAGCAAACGAAGAGAAGCATTATTATACCACGCCAAACCCACGCCAGGTAAGATTCAAGTGGTGCCTACAAAAAAATATGCCACTCAAAGAGATTTGTCTTTAGCCTATTCTCCTGGAGTAGCTGAACCTTGCTTAGAAATAGCTAAAGATGTCAACAACGTCTATAAGTATACTGCTAAAGGGAATTTAGTAGCTGTAATTACCAATGGAACCGCTGTCTTAGGATTAGGAGATATTGGCCCAGAAGCTTCAAAACCTGTAATGGAAGGAAAAGCTTTGTTGTTTAAAATATTCGCGGACATTGATGTTTTTGACATCGAAATTGGAACCAAAGACATCGATGCTTTTATTGAAACTGTAAAAAACATTGCCCCTACTTTTGGAGGAATCAACTTAGAAGATATCAAAGCTCCAGAGTCTTTCGAAATTGAAAGACGATTAGTTGAAGAGTTGAATATTCCCGTCATGCACGATGACCAACACGGAACTGCAATTATATCCTCGGCTGCTTTATTGAATGCTTTAGAATTGGCTAATAAGAAAGCTGAAGATTTGAAGATGGTAGTTTCTGGAGCAGGCTCTGCAGCCTTAGCCTGTGCTGATTTGTATGTGTTATTAGGAGTGAAACCTCAAAATATTTTCATGTTCAATAGCAAAGGATTGTTGATTAAAAACAATACTTCGTTGTCTCCAATGCAATTAAAATATGCTAGAGAAGGAAAATCAATTTCACTAGAAGAAGCACTTATTGGAGCTGATTTATTTTTAGGATTATCCTCTGGAAATCTACTAACACCAAAGATGTTAATGGGAATGGCGGACAATCCGATTGTCTTTGCTATGGCCAATCCAGATCCAGAAATAGCTTACGATTTAGCCATTGCAACACGTAAAGATATTATCATGGCTACCGGTCGATCTGACCATCCGAATCAAGTGAATAATGTACTAGGATTCCCTTATATTTTTCGCGGCGCTTTAGATGTTCGAGCTACGAAAATAAATGAAGCTATGAAAATGGCTGCTGTTAGAGCCTTAGCGGCGCTAGCCAAAGAAAGTGTGCCAGAGCAAGTAAATATTGCTTATGGTGAGACTAAATTGGTTTTCGGTAGAGAATATATCATTCCAAAACCTTTCGATCCTCGATTAATCACGACTGTCGCGCCCGCTGTTGCAAAAGCTGCAATGGATTCTGGGGTGGCATTAAACCCAATTCAGGATTGGGAAAATTATGAAGAAGAACTTTTAGAGCGATTAGGGTCTGACAATAAAATGGTTCGATTGTTAACCAATAGAGCGAAAACCGACCCGAAACGAATTGTTTTTGCTGAAGCAGATCATTTAGATGTATTGAAAGCTGCCCAAATTGTTTGGGAAGAAGGAATTGGAAAGCCAATATTATTAGGTAATAAAGAACTCATTTTAGAATTGAAAGAGGAATTAGGGTTTGATGCAGATGTTCCTATATACGACCCAAAAACACCAGAAGAAGACAAAAGAAGATTGCATTATGCTGAGATGTTTTGGAAAACAAGACAACGACGTGGCATTTCGTTATTGGATGCCCAAAAATGGATGCGTGAACGTAATTATTTTGCGGCTATGATGGTGAATGAAGGTGAAGCAGATGCATTGGTTACTGGCTATTCGAGAAGTTATCCATCTGTTGTAAAACCGATGATGCAATTGATTGGAAAAGCCCCAGGAATTTCTTTGATCGCCACAACAAACATGATGATGACCAATCGTGGTCCGATGTTTTTATCCGATACGGCAATCAATCCGAATCCTTCCTCAGATGACTTAGCAAAAATTGCATTAATGACCGCAAAAACAGTAAAATTGTTTGGATTAGAACCTGTAATCGGAATGGTGTCTTTTTCAAATTTTGGCTCTTCTTCGGATCAAAGCGCTTCAAAAGTTAGAGAAGCAGTAGCGTATTTACATAATTATTATCCCGATTTAATTGTTGATGGTGAAATTCAAGCTGATTTTGCATTAAATCCAGAGATGTTAAAAGCTAAATTTCCTTTTTCAAAATTGGCGGGTAAAAAAGTAAACACCTTAATTTTTCCAAATTTAGAATCTTCTAACATTACCTATAAGTTGCTTAAAGAATTATATAAAGTAGATTCTATCGGACCTATAATGATGGGGATGGGGAAACCTGTTCATATCTTTCAATTGGGAGCTAGTGTAGAAGAGATGGTCAATATGGCAGCAGTTGCAGTTGTTGATGCTCAAGAAAAAATAAAAAGATTAAAGAATTTCGAAATAAAATTTTAACACTTGTTCAGAATATGAACCCCAATTAAAGTTTTTTGTTATATTTGGGTTTACTTTACGATACTAATGATAGCACATATTCAAGGAAAAATAACTGAAAAAACACCAACTGATTTGGTTATTGACTGTGGTGGAGTTGGATATCATATAAATATTTCATTGCATACCTATTCTTTATTACCACAAACGGATTCTATAAAATTATATACTTACTTGCAAGTCAAAGAAGACGCACATACTTTATTTGGGTTTGTTGAAAAATCGGAAAGAGAAATATTTAAAATGTTACTGTCTGTTTCAGGTATTGGTGCTAGCATTGCAAGAACCATGCTTTCATCTCTAGAGCCCAAACAAGTAATTCAAGCAATAGCGATGGGAGATGTAGGAACAATACAATCCATAAAAGGAATCGGAACTAAAACAGCACAAAGAGCCATACTTGATTTGAAAGATAAAGTGTTAAAATTGTATGATTTGGACGAAGTTTCTATTTTGCAAAACAATACTAACAAGGATGAAGCGTTATCAGCTCTAGAAGTTTTAGGATTTAACAAAAAATTAGCAGAAAAAGTTGTAGATAAAATTGTTGCTCAAGATTCTGACGCTACTGTAGAATCAATAATTAAACAAGCTTTAAAAAATTTATAATACTTGAAAACATTCGTTATAAAAAAATTACAATCTATTCTTAAAATCAACGTTTTTACTTTGATTTTTTTAGGAGGTTTTATTTCTGAGGCTCAAGTTCAGGAACAAGAAACAGACAGTATAAAGCCTGGCTATTCTTCGGGTACTTTACAGTTGCAAAACCCGCCAAGTATTTTAGATGCCTACACCTATGACCCAGTTACAGATAGATATATTTATACCAATAGTGTTGACGGGTTCAATATTAATTATCCCATAATTCTTACGCCAAAAGAATATGAAAAATTAATGCTTCAAGAATCTATGCGAGCCTATTTTAAGAAAAAATCGGATGCTATAGATGGTAAAAAAGAAGGAAGTGAAGCAGGTAAAAAAGATTTATTGCCGAGATATTATATAAACTCTGGTTTTTTCTCTTCTATTTTCGGAAGTAATACTATAGACGTAAAACCTACAGGATCTGTAGAAGTAGATTTAGGTGTGCGCCATACCAAACAAGACAATCCCGCTTTATCTCCTAAAAATCGATCGACTACTAATTTTGATTTTGACCAAAGAATCAGTATGAGTTTATTGGGAAAAGTTGGAACTCGATTGAAAGTGACTGCAAATTACGATACGGAATCTACCTTTTCATTTCAAAATCAAATCAAACTTGAATATACTCCCGATGAGGACGATATTATTCAAAAAATAGAAGTAGGAAATGTTAGCTTGCCGTTGAGTAGTTCCTTAATTAGAGGTGCTCAAAGTTTGTTTGGAGTAAAAGCACAATTACAATTTGGAAAAACAACACTTACGGGAATATTTTCTGAACAAAAATCTCAAACAAAAACCGTTACTGCTCAAGGCGGTGGAACAATTCAAGATTTTGATTTGTTTGGTTTAGAATACGACAATGACAGACACTTTTTCTTATCACAATACTTTAGAAACAAGTACGATTCAGCCCTTAAAAATTACCCTTTTATAGATAGTAGAGTACAAATTACACGTCTTGAAGTTTGGATAACAAATAGACAAAACAGAGTAAGTACAACCAATAATAATCTTAGAAATATTGTGGCATTGCAAGATTTAGGGGAAGCTCAATTGCAGGGGTTAATTGATAAAGAAGTGGTCGCATTGGACCCTCCTCCAGTAGGATTTTTTATAAAACCAATTAATTCTCCTACTGACAATAAAAATAATCAATACGATCCTGGTTTAATTGATGATGCATCCAATGGAGCCGGTTTTTTAAATCCTAATATTAGAGAAATTGCTACCGCTAGTTCTGGTTTTAATACTGTTGTACCTTTAGAAGGATTGGATTTTTCTAAATTAGAGAATGCTAGAAAATTAAACGCTAACGAATATACTTTCAATACACAATTGGGTTATCTATCATTGCAACAAAGATTATCCAATGACGAAATTTTAGCTGTAGCCTATCAATATACTGTAGGTTCAGAGGTGTATCAAGTTGGTGAATTTGGAAACGACGGAGTGGATGCAACACAGCCAGGCTCGGTAAATCCAACAACTGGAGAACCAGAGACGATTACAACTCAAGCATTAGTCTTGAAGTTGCTTAAAAGTAATTTAACGAACACATCAAAACCTATTTGGAATTTAATGATGAAAAATATTTATCAAATTCCAGGAGCTTTTCAATTAGATCAACAGGATTTTAGATTCAACATTCTGTATTCTGATCCTTCTCCAATAAATTATATTTCACCTGTTGTGGGAACAGATTTTCCTTCAGATCCATCACCTGAAAATAGAGTTAAAGACACGCCGTTGTTGAAAGTATTCAATGTCGATAAATTAAATTTTAATAATGACCCGCAAGGCGGTGGCGATGGTTTCTTCGATTTTATTCCAGGACTTACTGTTGATACACAAAATGGAAGATTGATATTCACTACAGTGGAACCATTCGGGAGTTTGATTTTTGATAAATTGAAAGATTCACCAGGTCAGATTTATAAAGACGAAATCACTTATAATCTCAATCAGAAAAAATATGTGTTTAGAGAGATGTATACTAAAACACAGTCAGGAGCATTACAAGATGGAAGTAAAAATAAATACCAATTAAGAGGGAAATTCAAATCTTCAGGAGGTGATGGAATTCCAATTGGAGCCTTTAATGTTCCTAGAGGGTCGGTTGTTGTAACGGCAGGAGGAAGAGTTTTAGTAGAAGGAATAGATTATAGTGTGAATTACCAAGCAGGAAGAGTACAAATATTAGATCCTTCTTTGCAAGCATCCAATACTCCAATACAAGTTTCGGTTGAGAATAATTCTACTTTCGGGCAACAGACAAGAAGGTTTATGGGCTTAACGATTGAACATAAAATATCGGAAAAATTCACCATTGGAGGTACTTTACTCAAAATGACAGAAAGGCCTTTAACTCAAAAATCTAGTTTTGGTCAAGAATCAGTAAACAATACCATTTATGGTTTGAATACAAATTTCTCTACGGAAGTTCCATTTTTTACAAGAATGGTTAATAAGTTACCCTTTATGGATACCGACGTTCCCTCGAATATATCCTTCAGAGGAGAAATTGCCTTTCTAAAACCAGACACCCCAAAAGCAGATCAGTTTGACGGAGAATCGACTATTTATGTAGATGATTTTGAAGGCTCGCAATCCAACATTGATTTGCGATCACCATTGTCTTGGGCATTGTCTTCAATACCAGTAAATACAATTACTGGCGTTAATCCTAGTCCCTATGATTTTTATGGGAATTTAACACCTATTAGAGATGCTTCAACTGATCCCAATAATTTAAAGAATGGTTTTAGAAGAGCTAAATTAAGTTGGTATTCTATTGATCCGATTATTTATACTAGGCCAGGGGGTATCTCTTTAGAAGATATCTCATTAAACAAAACACGAAGAATTTTAATTAATGAACTTTATCCAGGAACCGATATTGCACCAGGGCAAGTACAGGTCATTAATACATTAGATTTAACCTATTACCCTAGCGAAAGAGGTCCTTATAACAACAGTTTAAATGTAGCTGATTTACCAAAAGAAAATTTTGGGGGGATTACTCGGTCTTTAAATTCGACCAATTTCGAACAAGCCAATGTAGAATTTATTCAATTTTGGATGATGGATCCTTACGTTGGGCTTGGTGGTTTAGGAATCAATAGTAACAATACTGGAAAAGTCTATTTCAATTTAGGTTCTATATCGGAAGATATCTTAAAAGACGGACAGAAACTATATGAAAATGGATTACCTGAAGCAGGGAGTAATGAAATTACGGTAAATACTGCATGGGGTAGAGTACCAGCTTCACAATCACTAATATATGCGTTTGATACGAGTAACGGAAATAGGTCTGTTCAAGATGTAGGTTTGGATGGTTTAGGAGATGATCTAGAAGGAACAAAATATATTAACCATGCAGGTGAACCAGATCCAGCTGCGGATAATTATGTTTATTTTCTTCAAGCTGGTGGAAATGTTATTGAGCGTTATAAAAACTTCAATGGTACTCAAGGGAATTCCCCTGTAGATGTTACGGATAGTAATAGAGGAAATTCAACAATTCCAGATTTAGAAGATATTAATAGAGACAATACAATGGATACGGTAGATGCGTATTATGAATACAGTATCAATATAAATCCAAATCCTGCAGTAGGAACCTCTTTTGTAACAGATATTAGAACAATTCCAAACCAACAAACTCCATTAGGAGAAGACACTCCAGTGAGATGGATTCAATATAAAATACCGGTATCGGAAAGCGAAAGAACTATAGGTGGAATTACAGACTTAACTTCCATTCGATTTATCAGAATGTTTTTGACTGGTTTTGAAAGTGAAGTCACACTTCGTTTTGGAGCTTTAGATTTAGTTCGTGGAGAATGGAGACGCTATACCAATACACTTGATCCAGCAGACACAAGTCCAGCAAATGACCCAACTGTTTTTGAAGTACAATCAGTGAATATATTAGAAAATGGTTCAAGAGATCCTATTCCATATCTTTCTCCTCCGGGTGTAGTTAGAGAACAATTGTATAACAATAATACCATTATCAATCAAAATGAGCAGTCATTATCCTTACGAGTTTCGGGAGCTGATGGCCTTGAAGTAAACGATGCACGCGGAGTTTTTAAAAACGTAAGTGTGGATATGCGGCAGTTTAAAAAACTGAAAATGTTTTTGCATGCAGAATCTCTTAAAGACGAGCAGCCATTACAAGATAACGAGATGATGGCTTTTATACGTTTCGGAAATGACTTCACAGAAAATTTTTATGAGGTGGAAATTCCTTTAAAAGTTTCTGCAGAAAATGCCAATTCCGCGGAAACTATTTGGCCTTCAGAAAACGAAATAAATTTACCATTAGAATTGTTGACCGAATTGAAGATTTTATCCAGACAAGCTCCAGCTTTAACTGAAGGTGAAATTTATTATAATAATGAAGTCAATGCTAAGACTTCCAATAATATGAAACTGGGAGTTAGAGGAAATCCGAATTTTGGATTGGTAAGAAATTTAATGGTTGGGATAAAAAACAATACTTCCTCAAATTTAACACCAAGACCATTAAAAGGCGAAGTCTGGTTTAATGAATTGCGTTTAGCAGATATGGATAACAATGGTGGTATGGCTGCTGTTGTAAATATTGATGCTAATTTTGCTGATTTTGCCACAATTTCTGCTACTGGAAAAAAGAGTACCATAGGTTTTGGTTCATTAGAGCAAGGACCAAATGAAAGAAGTCGAGAAGATACGCAACAGTATAACATAGTCACTAATTTGAGTTTAGGGAAATTAATGCCTAAAAAATGGCGAATGAATTTGCCTTTTAATTATTCGATAGGGGAAGAAATAATTACTCCACAATACGATCCTTTTAATCAAGATATTAAACTGCAACAAATTTTAGATGTTACGGCTGATTCAAATGAAAGAGCTATAATTAAAGATCGCTCCATCGATTACACCAAACGTAAAAGCATCAATTTCATTGGCGTAAAAAGAGAAAGAGGTCCGGAACAAAAACAACATATTTACGA
This sequence comes from Flavobacterium sp., assembly GCA_043783565.1. Classification (GTDB taxonomy): domain Bacteria; phylum Bacteroidota; class Bacteroidia; order Flavobacteriales; family Flavobacteriaceae; genus Flavobacterium. The sequence continues at coordinate 75,844 of JAYVZG010000022.1, forward strand.
TCCAGAGAATCTGACGCTTTCCTATTCATTTAATCAAGTCGAACGGCATAATTTTGAAATAGAAAAATTTCTTGATCAACAAGTAAATACGACTGCGGATTATACTTTCGCTTTTCAGCCAAAACCAGTTGAACCTCTTAAAAACAATAAATATTTTAAGAAAAGTTCGTATTGGAAATTATTAAGTGATTTTAATTTCAATTATTTACCGAGTAATATTTCGTTTAGTACAAACATTATCAGACAATACAACAAACAACAGTTTAGACAAATTGATGTAGCTGGAATTCCATTAGACCCTTTGTATCGAAGAAATTATCTGTTTAATTACCAATATGGATTTAATTACAATCTGACTAAATCCGTAAAAATAAATTATACAGCTTCATCAAGTAATATTGTAAGAAATTATTTAGATGAAAATAACGAACCGATTAATAGCGTTACTCTTTTTACGGATTATTGGAATACAGGAGATCCAAATACTCACTCTCAACAATTTGTTTTGAACTATGATCTTCCATTAAATAAATTACCATTTTTAAGTTTTGTAAAATCAACTTATTCCTATACAGGAGATTATAATTGGCAACGCGCTTCTTTAGCTTTGTCAGATATAGAAATTGATGGCGTAAAATATAATTTAGGAAATACGATTCAAAATGCAAGTTCTCATAAATTGAATACTGCATTCAATATGGATTCTTTTTACAAATATATTGGTATATCTAAAAAAACTGCAAAACCAGTTGCAAAACCAGCAGTTGCCCCGAAACCTGGCCAAAAAGTAGTCAATACAAATGTGGCTCCAGCTAGTTCGAACAATAATATGTTTGTAAATGGTTTGCTTGGAGTTTTAACAAGCATTAAGACTATTAATGTTAATTATATAGAAAATAAAGGAACTGTACTTCCTGGATTTACCCAAGGACTAGGATTTTTTGGTACTTCTAAACCAACACTTGGATTTATATTTGGTTCTCAAGCGGATGTTCGTTACGAAGCTGCAAAAAATGGCTGGCTGACTAAATACCAAGAATTTAATCAGAATTTTACACAAGTAACCAATAGAACTTTAAATGTTACTGCAAATTTAGATTTATTCCCAGATTTCAAAATAGATTTAAATGCCGATAGAACATTTGTGAGTAATTATTCCGAGCAATACGATGTGTCTCCTGATGGACAATACAACTCAAGATCTCCTTATACTTTTGGGAATTATTCAATTTCTACAGTATTAATTAAAACAGCTTTTTCACAAAGTGATGAAATATTTTCTGCAGCCTTTGAAGATTTTAGAAACAACCGTTTAATTATTGCGAATCGATTAGCAGAGAATTTTTATGCTGGTCAAGCTATTCCAAGATATGGTTCAGGTGCCTATACCATTCCAACACTTCCAACGGATGTTAGATTTCCACAAAGAGAAAATTTTATTGCCAATGAAGGTTTCCCTGTAGGATTTGGAAAAAATAATCAAGCAGTATTAATTCCAGCTTTTCTTGCAGCCTATTCTGGAAATAGCGCCTCAAGTTCTTCATTGAAAACATTTAGAGATATTCCGATTCCAAATTGGACAATAAAATATACAGGATTGATGCGTTATAAATTTTTTAAAGATAATTTCAAAAGATTTTCAATACAGCATGGCTATAAAGCTACCTATACTATTAATGCATACCGATCCAATTTCGAATACGATAAAAATCCAGTCGGAACAGATGTTGGAGGGAATTATTTAAATAAATTGCTGATCTCAAATGTCAATTTAGTAGAACAATTTAACCCGTTAGTTCGTTTTGATTTTGAAATGAAAAACTCCGTTAAAATACTTGCTGAAATGAAAAAAGATCGTTCTATGTCTTTGAGTTTTGACAATAATTTGTTGACAGAAGTAAAGGGAATTGAATATATTGTTGGATTGGGCTATCGAATAAAAGATGTTATTTTTTCCTCTAAATTAGCAGATAACCCAACAGGGATAATCAAAAGTGATATTAATATTAAATTAGATGCTTCTTATCGAAACAGCAAAACTATTGTAAGGTATTTAGATTATGATAACAATCAATTATCAGGCGGTCAAAACATTTGGTCATTGCGTCTTACAGCAGATTATTCCTTTAGTAAAAATTTGACGATGATTTTCTTCTATGATCATTCTTTCTCTAAACCAGTAATTTCTACATCTTTCCCAACTACAAATATTCGCACCGGATTTACAATGCGTTATAATTTCGGGAATTAATCAAAAACAAAAGACTAACGAAAACGAAAATATATATTTAAATAGCATTAAAATAATAATTAAAATGAATATACCAGCGAATTTAAAATACACTAAAGACCATGAATGGGTTTCTTTAGACGGAGAAATAGCAACTATTGGAATTACTGATTTTGCTCAAAAAGAATTAGGAGATATTGTATATATAGAAGTGGAAACTTTAGATCAATCTCTGGATAAAGACGAAGTTTTTGGTACAGTTGAAGCTGTCAAAACTGTATCGGATTTATTTTTACCTGTTGCAGGAGAAATTGTCGAATTTAATGATTCATTAGAAAGCAATCCTGAAATTGTAAATTCAGATCCTTATGGAAAAGGATGGATGGTTAAAGTGAAAGTGGCAAACGTGTCGGATATGAACGAATTACTTTCAAGTGAAGACTATAAAGCACTTATTGGAGCATAAAAAAGGCTACTTTTTTTTGGCTGTTTTTTGGACACTTTTTATGGCATATTTATGTTTGACCGATTTTAATAAATTGCCAAATATAAAAATAGGAGGACTTGATAAAAGTGTTCATTTTATTTTGCATTTCTTTTTTACACTTTTTTGGTATTTGTATTTGAGTTCAATCAAATCATCAAAAAAAAATTTAATACTATATGTTTTTATAGGCTCAGTGCTTTATGGGTCATTGATAGAAATTGCTCAAGGGCTTTTTACCACTACTCGTAAAGCAGATGTTTTGGATGTGTTTGCCAACTCAATAGGTTCTATTTTAGCAAGTTTTGCTATACATTTAAAATTTTATTTTTTTAAAAGAGTAGATTGAAATTAATTCAATAAATATGATCCCGCATCAGTGGGATTTTTTTATTTTTATGCCATTAATATAAATCAACACCTAGATTTTACTAATTTAATAACTGCTGTATAAGAAGGAGTTTTTATATTTAATCACAAAAAAACAAATGTCGAATTTAGAATATATAAGAACTTTATAATTATGAAAAAAACGCTACTCATTTTTTTGTTATTCTTCGGTATTTGGAAAATAACAGCTCAAAATGTTAACCAAAATTCGGAACAATTCCCCGTTTTTCCTAGTTGCAAAAGTTTGATGTACAAAGAATTAGAAAATTGCTTTAATACTCAAGTGCAAGATTTTGTTTATACCAATTTTCAAGTGACTCAAGAATTAAAACAATCAAATTATACTGGAAGTATTATAGTTGTTTTTGAAGTTACCAAAGAAGGCTCCTTTAAAACGTTGTTTATTGATACTAATGAAGAGCAATTGACTCAAGAAGCGAAAAGAGTTTTTGATCAATTTCCTAAAATAGAACCCGCAACTTATAATGGAAATCCGACGTATGCAAAATATACTATTAAGATAGCAATTCCTTTAAAAAGCAGTACAGAAATAGCCGCAGATGCTGAAAAAACTAGAATTTTAGATTCTCAAAATTACACTAAAAACAGAGACAAAGAATTATCAGAATATGATCAAGTACCTTCGTATAAATTCAATAATCCAAAGTTTGAAAGTAATTTAAGAATTCCGTTTTCACACAGTTATTATGCGCAATTTGATGACGCTATGAACCAAGTTGGGACAAACAATCATACGGCAATAAAGCCTTATACCTATAATGAGGTTTCTAAATATTATAATTTTAGAGAGGCCAACGAACAATTAAAAATAAATAAGAAAGAATGGTGGGGACGAAAATTATGGAATGAAAACATGGTTGAACTTCAAGGGGAAGGTTATTGGTTTTCTTTGAATCCTATTTTCGACTTACAATATGGTAAAAACAGCCCAAGTGTTTCGAAATACACCTACATCAATACTAGAGGAATTCAACTACAAGGTGGGTTGGGACGTCAAGTAACTTTTACAACAACAATATACGAAACTCAAGCGCGTTTTGCGGATTATTTCAACCGTTATTCAGAATCTATAAAGCCTTACGGAGCTAATTCAGATAAAGGAGACCCAGCCGTAATTCCTGGAATTGGAATTGCCAAACGATTTAAAAAAGACGCTTACGATTTATCGATGGCGGAAGCATTTATAACCTATACTCCAAGTAAAATTTTCACTTTTCAAGCAGGATATGGTAGAAATTTTATTGGAGATGGATATCGTTCTTTGATAACTACCGACGGTGTAAGTCCCTATCCATTTTTTAAAATCAATACGAGTTTTTGGAAAATAAAATATACCAATACCTTTATGTTTTTGAAAGATATTCGAGAAGAGGCGATTAATAAAAATACTTATGCCACTAAATATATGGCAAATCATTATTTGAGTTGGAATGCCACTAAAAGATTGAATATTGGTCTCTTTGAGTCGGTAATTTGGGCGAATACCAATGGAAGAGGTTTTGACATGAGTTTTTTCAATCCGATTGTTTTTTATCGTTCTGTGGAATTTGCTTCTTCTGCCAAAACAGGTAATGCGTTATTAGGATTGACCTATAAATACAAATGGAACAATCAAGTTAATTTTTATGGACAATTTTTACTGGATGAATTTTCATTAGAAGATATTAAAAAAGGAGAAGGAAGTTGGAAGAATAAATACGGGTATCAATTGGGTGTGAAATATTTCCATGCTTTTAATGTGAAAAACCTGTTGTTGCAACTCGAATACAATCATGTGAGACCTTATGTATATTCGCATAGCGACCCCTTAACGAATTATGGTCATGCCAATCAAAATGTGGGTCATCAATGGGGAGGAAATTTTAGAGAAGCGATATTGATAGCCCGCTACCACCATGGAAGATATTTTGCTGATGCAAAGTTGACGTATGGAGTTAGAGGATTGGATTTTAATACGACTGAAGATTCGTATAATTATGGAGGAAATATCTATCAAAATTATAATGAAAATCGCCCTTACGATATTAATGTGAGTGTAGGTCAAGGAAATAAAACAACTGTTATTATTGCTGATTTTCAAGCGGGTTATTTGATCAATCCACAAACGAATATGAAGTTGTTCGGAAGTTTTATCTATCGCAATTTTGATCCGACAAAAGAAACATTGACAACTTTTAAAGAAAGCAGCACTTGGGTTTCTTTGGGATTACGTTGTGATATTTTCAATTGGTATTTTGATTATTAATTGATTCAATAATATTCTTTTGATGCAAAAGTTGATTTTCTTTTTATTGTTTACCATCTTTTGTTTTGGGCAAGACCAAAGTGCTAGAGTTTTTTTTATTGATGGGACTTCAAAGAAAGGTTTAGGGTTAATTGCTGGTAATAAGGTCAAATTTCGTCTAAAATCTGAAGACAAATGGGAGAGATTTACCTCAAAAGAATTGTTAGGAGTAGAATTTTATGAAGATGACTACACGGTTCTTTACGAATACATTCAGCTCCCTAATACTTCTTGGCTTACTTTGGTAGAAATCGTTACGGAAGGCGAAATAACGATTTATTATTTGTTTACCCCGAATAGTTCATTCAAATTCAACAACATAAATACTCCAGATATAATCCATACTGTAACCTACACTAATTTTTCAAATTGGAACAATCCTACTCATGAAACTTTTTCTGTAAATGTGCCAGGAACGTCTGCTCCTGTTGATTTATCTAAATCCCATCAAGACATTTATTTCCTTAGAAAATCTTCGGGTGAGATCACTAAAATCCGGACAGACCTCTTGGTCAATTGGAAAAAGCGAATGTCTAAGTATTTTCAAGATTGTGATGTCTTGGTTCGAAAAATCCAAAACAATGAATTCGACACCACTAAAATAAAAGAAATGGTCGAATTCTATAATGATATCTGTGTTGGAGAATAGGAAGTCTTGCCTTAATAGATTGCCCTAGCCCTGATAATTTGAGATTAAGAGGAGGAAGCCCAGTGGGCTTCAGGTATTTTATAATGTACTTAAGAAATGAATTTAAATATTTAAGCAAAAGCCCTAGCCCTGATAGTAGCGGAAATCCTTTTGTGCCGGAGTTTACTTCGTCAGTTCGCTATGCTCGGGCTGCGCAAAAGATTGCAGCGAATAGCAGGAAAAAGCTCCTAAAAAAAGGGTAAAAACAAGTGTGTTTTTTATGAATTGTTTTTTTGTCAAATCCCTTTTGTTAAAGTACATTTGCAACAGTTTTGAAAAACACAAATCAATACACGTTGAACGCTATCTCAAATACATTTTACATCAAATCGATTACCACTGATTTTCTTGAAATTACCAAGGCACGACTTGCTGTTAGTGTTGTATTTTCGTCTTTAGCGGGTTTTATGTTAGGTGTGGATGATTTTAGCATTGCCAGTTGGCTTATTTTACTCAAATTAGCTATTGGTGGTTATGGGATGGTTGGAGCATCGAATGCCTTTAATCAGGTGATTGAGAAAGATTTGGATGCTTTGATGGATCGGACTAAAAACCGACCGGTTCCTTCAGGAAGGATGACACCAACAACGGCTTTAGTTATTGCAGGTTTACTGACACTACTTGGAATTACTATTTTGTATTCTATCAATCCAAAAACAGCGATGTTTGGAGCCATTTCCATTTTTTTATATACAAGCGTTTATACGCCGTTGAAAACCATGACACCTTTGTCGGTTTTTGTAGGCGCTTTTCCAGGTGCGATTCCTTTTATGTTGGGTTGGGTTGCTGCAACTGGAAATTTCGGAATCGAAGCTGGGACCTTATTTTTGATTCAATTCTTCTGGCAATTTCCTCATTTTTGGGCTATTGGATGGTTTTTGTATGAAGATTATGAAAAGGCGGGATTTTTTATGTTGCCTTCTGGTAAAAAAGACAAATCAACAGCCCTGCAAATTATATTGTATACGGTTTGGTTAATTATTGCTTCGTTACTTCCTGTTCTTGGATTTACTGAAAATTTCTTTATCACACCCATAAGTGCAGTTTGTGTATTTGTATTAGGTATGTGGATGTTGTATTTTGCGGTGAAGCTTTATCAAACAAGAACAGCAAAATCGGCTAGAACATTAATGTTGGTGAGTGTTTCTTATATTACCTTGTTGCAAATAATTTATATACTTGATAAATTTATACGATAATGAATTTAGATAAAATGACAAAAGAAGAAGAAAAGGCTAGAAACGACCGATCTTATAAATTGCTGTTGTTGTTTGCCATGGTTAGTATGACAATGATGTTTGCTGGTCTAACAAGTGCATTTGTGGTTAGTAAATCAAGAACGGATTGGTTGAAAGATTTCCATTTACCAACTGCTTTTTTTCTAAGTACACTTGTAATTATTTGTTGTAGTATTACCTTTCATTTGGCTAAAAAAGCCATACAAAAAGACAATAGAAGTGCAACAACTTCATTTCTTTTAAGTACATTGGCACTCGGAATTTTATTTGTGATATTGCAATTTGTTGGTTTCAGACAAGTAATAGATGCGGGTTATTTTTTTACTGGAAGTGCGAGTTCTATAACAACTACTTTTTTATATGTAGTTACATTAACACATCTTGTTCATCTATCAGGAGGAATAATTTCACTTTTAATTATAATTTATAATCATTTTAAACAAAAATACAATTCCACTCAAACCCTTGGAATTGAGCTAGGTGCGATGTACTGGCATTTCCTTGATTTATTGTGGGTTTATTTGTTTTTGTTTTTATATTTCTTTAAATAAGAAAAAAATGTAAATTTGGGAACTTTTTAACGATTAACTTTTATGGGAGCGACAGTAACAACTGCAAACAGTGAAGAAAAAATTTGGGGTGGCGGAAATGAGCCGTTAGGGGCAAGTTATGGCAAATTAATGATGTGGTTTTTTATCGTATCAGATGCTTTAACCTTCTCTGGATTTTTAGCATCTTATGGTTTTTCTAGATTTAAATTTATTGAAACTTGGCCATTAGCCGAAGAAGTGTTTACACACTTTCCTTTTATGCATGGTGTTGCGGCGCCAATGTATTATGTGGCTTTGATGACTTTTATTTTAATTTTCTCTTCTGTAACTATGGTTTTGGCTGTAGATGCAGGACATCACATGAATAAAGCTAAAGTTGCCTTTTATATGTTTCTAACCATAATTGGAGGTTTGATATTCGTTGGTTCTCAAGCTTGGGAATGGAAGAATTTTATTCACGGAGAATATGGCGCAATCGAAACAAAAGGAGGAAGTCTTCTTCAATTTGTTGACAACACAGGGAAAAGAGTAAAATTGGAAGATTTTGCTGCTACTCTACCTGAAGAAAGAGAACAATTGGACAGAAGCAAAGGTCGTTGGTTTATGTCGGAGCCAACTTTACCAACCTATTCTGTTGCTGAAGTTCAAGCTGGATTTAAAGCGCATCCTGAAATCTTAGTTCGTACAGAAACAATCTATAAAGATGATGCTGAAGCAAAGAAAGATCCAAAAACAGATCACACGTTAACCAAACACAAGCATAAAACTATTTTGACAAGAGCTGAATCTGAAAGAAGATTAGAAAACGCTCATTTAGTAGTGGAAGGTGCCAACCTTGTTCGCAATGAATACGGTAGTAAATTATTCGCTGATTTCTTTTTCTTTATTACTGGATTTCACGGTTTCCACGTATTTTCAGGAGTAATTATCAATGTTATTATTTTCTTCAATGTGCTTTTAGGTACATATGAAAAAAGAAAAACATATGAAATGGTTGAGAAAGTGGGACTTTATTGGCACTTTGTCGATTTAGTTTGGGTATTTGTATTTACTGTATTCTATCTAGTTTAATATTTAAGTTATTATTATGTCACACGAACACGTATCTAATATAAAAAGAATTTGGTTTGTTTTTGGTTTGTTATCTGTTGTAACTACCGTTGAAGTTTTTCTTGGAATAGTAAAACCTGATGCATTACACATGAATCTCTTTTTAGGGATGAATCTTTTAAATTGGATTTTCTACATCTTAACTATTTTCAAAGCATATTATATTGTATGGGCTTTTATGCACATGGAAGGAGAAAGAGCAAGCCTCAGATGGGCAGTTGTATCTCCGGTTATTTTCTTAGTAATGTATTTGCTTTTTATATTATTAGTTGAAGCAGATTATGTCTTTGAAATATTTAAAACTTCTACCATAAAATGGAATTTTTAACAACATATTAATTCAAAAAAGGGGTACGCATTGCGTACCTTTTTTTATTTTTGTACTTCATTAATTCATTGTTTAAAATGAAAAAAAATATTGTCTTATTTACCCTTTTTATTTTCCCCATTGTAGCCTATCTTTTTTTTGCAACTGGAGTCAATAGTTTTATGTTTCTTCCAACAGTTACACCTACTGTTCCAGATTTAGCGCATTGGAAATCTTTAAACGGTGAGGAAGTCACTTTAAATAAAAAAATTACGATTTTAGGTTTTACAGGTTCTGATATTATAAGAAATAAGGGAAACTACTTCAACTTAAATCAAAAGATCTACAATAAAAACAGAGAGTTTAAAGATTTTCAATTTGTCATGATAGCTCCTTTAGGAACAGAAAAACAAGTAAAAGAAATACTTCTTGGATTGAAAGATTTAACCGATACTTCAAAATGGTTGTTTGTTTTTGCACCAACCAATGAGATTCAAACCTTCTATGATTCGTTAAAACTAAAATCAAAACTAGATGCTCATTTTGGAACAAACAATGTTTTCATTATAGATAAGAAAAGAAATCTTCGAGGGCGAAAAGATAAGGATGAATACAAAGAAGGCTATGATGCTTCATCGAACCCCGATTTGTATAATGAAATGACTGATGATGTAAAAGTGATTCTTGCGGAATATCGATTGGCGCTTAAAAAAAACAATGCTGACCGTCAAATATAACTCTATTTCAACATGTTAAAGAACAAATCCTATATCGGAATTTCATTTATTATACTTCTTTTTGGTATCTATGCTATTCCAAAAATAGTTTCAAGAATCAATTATGGTGAGGTTGTTAAAGGAGATCGTTTAGATAAAGTTGAGAACCATCAAACATCGGAGAGCAAACTTCAAAAAATTGGTCCAGCTCCAAAATTTGAATTGACCAATCAAAATAACAATAAGATTTCTAATTCCAATTATAAAGGGAAAGTGTATGTTTTGGAATTCTTTTTTTCTACATGTCCGTCTATTTGCCCCAAAATGAATAAAAATATGATTTTAATACAAAATCAATTTTTTGGAAACCCCAACTTTGGTATCGTATCTATTACAATCGACCCAGAACATGACACTGCGGAAGTCTTGAAAGTGCATGCTGAACAATTGGGAGTAAAATCTTCCAATTGGAATTTCCTTACAGGAGATAAGAAATACATTTATGATCTAGCTAATAAAGGATTCAATATGTATGCGGGGGAAAATAGTAAAGTCAATGGTGGATTTGAACATTCAGGCTTGTTTGCGCTAATAGACAAAAACGGAGATATTCGATGTAGAAAAGATGAATACGGGAATCCAATTTTATATTATGACGGTTTAGAAAAAGAAGGCGTAAAAGCATTACAACAAGATATTTCAATTTTATTAAAAGAATAATGGAAAACAAAATAACAGAAAACAAATACAATAAATATATCGTTGCAGTTTCAATACTTATACCAGTAGTGGTAGCTATTTTATTTAATGTTAAACTCAAAAACTTTGGAATTCAAGTCGAACCACTTTCTTTCTTGCCTCCAATTTACGCTACTATAAATGGAATTACTGCTGTTGTTCTTGTATCTGCAGTAATCGCAATTAAGAACGGAAAAAGAAAATTACACGAACGATTAATGACTTCCGCAATTGCATTGTCTTTAGCTTTTCTGGTCATGTATGTTGCGTATCATATGACTACTGATTCTACAAAATTTGGTGGAGAAGGAGTCATTCAATTTGTTTATTTTTTTTTATTAATTTCCCATATATTGTTATCTATCGCTGTAATTCCCTTGGTGTTAATTACGTATGTAAGAGCATTAGCGGAGCGTTTTGATCGTCATAAAAAAATCGCTAAAATTACCTTCCCAATTTGGTTGTATGTAGCGATTACTGGGGTTATTGTTTATGTTATGATTTCTCCCTATTATGTCAATTAAAGCAGTAAGTACTAGCCAAAAGGCAGTAGGCAAAAAAAATTCTACAAGAACGATTTTCTTGCTTCTAGTTTCTTTCTTCCTTTCTCTTTCTATAAAAGCGCAATGTGCGATGTGTCGAGCTGCTTTAGAAGGAGAAGGAAACGTTAAGAAAGCGGAAGCTGTCAATGATGGAATTGTCTATTTAATGCTGATTCCATATATTCTTGTGGCAATTATTGGTTTTGCCGTGTATAGGATTTACAAAAAGAAAAAAGCATAGATTATTTGAATCCATCCACCGTAATCGAAACATCGCCATTCACTTTTACAAACGCAATAATCGCTTTGTTCGTCAATTGAATTTTCTGAAATTGAATGTCTTTCAACGACCCATTCACAAAAACTCCGGGCATCGGCGAATAATTCTTTAAATATTTTTGCATACTTGATTTTCCTTCCTCTACATTAGGAACAATAGAATAGCGACAACTTTCCTGAATTTTTCTTAAAACATAACCTTGGGCAAGCCAATTGGCGGTTTTGATTAATTTGCTTTTGGTGTCAATGACATAATCCAATTGGTCAAAATAGATTTCTTTGGTCGCATCATTATATTGCGGAAACCCGCTTAAGTATATCGTTCCATTAATACTTCCCAGAACCTCTAATGCAATTATCATCTTCCCGTTTTTATGCCACAGCACAACATTTTGTACTTTCATTTTTTTGTTTCCGGAACCAAATTCTTGACCAGTGAAGTTCTTTGACATTATTTTGGAAGCATCTGCATACGTTGAAACAGCTACAATATTCGCCGAGACGTGTTCGGGCATTTTAGAAACTGGCTTTAAAATAATTTTATTGCGATTGAATTGACTCATCGGTTTTTGTCCAACCAATGTTTCCATGGTGCATTTAATTCCCATTTCAAAAGCAATGGTTTCTTTTTGAAGCTTGGCGTCTGTGGTATAAAGTTCTACTGGGACAACTCGTAGCCAACTTTCAAAGTTTTCATTCATCTGAAAAGGCGTGCATATTTTCTCTAAAGCATCAAGAACATTGGGTTTGAAATCCATCGATTTTTCAATGGCATCATCAATGCTTTTTTCCATTTTTGATTTGAAATAATGCAACGCAGGATTGATCAAATACGTAATAGGGACTGATTTTCCTAAAATAGTAACGCTTGGGCTTTCATTCCAATCTAAAGATCGGAATTCGGTTTTTGTGCTTAATTTCCAGTTGGATAAATTTACTTCACTAAGTAAATTGATAGTGCCATTAAATTGAAATTCTTTCGTCGTATATAAAGCGAGTCCTAACTTATTTGTTCCAATTCGGTATTTTACCAATGCTTTTAATGGCAAAAGTGTCTTGATTTTGCCTTCAATATTATCCAATTGTATTGGAGCTTGTTTCCAAATTTTTACTTCGATATCATCATCTTCTATATTCGAATCTTCATAAATCAAACCAGTCAAAGAAGTATTAATTTTGTTTTCAATATCTTTTAATTTGATTTGAATGGGCATGTTGATATACGAAATGGTATTTTCATAAACCAAGGGTGAAGCATCGTCTGGTTCGGGTTTTAGAGATGCTATTTTTTGAGTTGTATTACAACTAATGGATAGAAAAACAAGAGCAATAAAAATTAATTGGGAACGAAATGGAATCATTTTTATGAAATTTAATGACTGCGAAATTAATCAAATAGAAGCTATTTTAAGTTCAAGTGTAACAAAAAATAATGAAAACTGTCTAATGGTTTTCAGAAAAGGTTTATTTGTTTTTTTTAATTAAAATAGATAAATTTTCACTAAAAGAAAGTTGAAGTTACGTTTATAAATTAATTATGTGTGCTACCTTTGCAACACTTTCACATAAAAAAAGCATGAAAAAAAATGTTGGATTTTGTTTCTTTTTTATTTTGATTGTTCAAACAATAACTGTTGCACAATCCAAAAAATGGACATTAGAAGAATGTGTTCAGTATGCTTTAGAGCATAATATTTCTATCAAACAAACCGAATTGGATTCTCAATTATCTCAAATAGATAAAAGTTCTGCATTAGGAAATTTTCTTCCAAGTTTTAATGCATCAGCCTCGCATTCTTGGAACATCGGATTGAATCAGAATATCACAACAGGTTTATTAGAAAATCAAACTACGCAATTTACCTCTGCAAGTTTGAGTGCTGGAATCGATATCTACAAAGGATTGCAAAATCAAAATCGTTTTAGAAGAGCACAACTTTCAATTATTGGAGCACAATATCAATTGAATAAAATAAAAGACGATATCGCTTTGAATGTTTCCAATGCTTTTTTGCAAATCCTTTTTAATATTGAAAATTTAAAAGTGCAAAAAGAACAATTAGCTTTAAATGAAAAGCAACTTCAACGAACCGAAGAATTAGTAAATTCAGGGTCTTTGCCTAAAGGAGATGTTTTAGATAGTAAAGCAACAGTTGCAGGAGATAAACAAAGAGTGATAAACGCTGAAAACACCTTGTTGATTTCTAAATTAAGTTTAGCTCAATTATTACAATTAGAAAAATTTCAAGATTTTGATGTAGCTGAAATTAATAATGAAGCAAATCAAAGTGCGGTTATGTTACAAACACCGGAAGCCATTTTAGAAAAAGCAAAAGAAAACAGAATGGAGTTGAAGATTGCTAAAACTAATGTAGCAATTGCCGAAAAAGACGTGAAAATCGCTAAAGGCGCTTATCAACCAACAATTCAAGGTTTTTATAGTTTTAGTACTCGAGCTTCTTATGCGGATAGAATTACTGGAATTCAATTCGACACCACAAATCCAATAGTTCCAACAGGAGATTTTGTAAATGTAGGAGGTGTTGATTATGCGGTTTTACAACCCAATCGATCGTTTGTTTTTGGAAAATCCGCCCCTGTATTTGATCAGTTTAGTGATAATAAAGGACATAATTTTGGAGTGCAAATGAACGTGCCGATTTTGAATGGTTTCTCTGCAAGAAATACTATTGCTCGAAATAAAATCTCTTTAGAAAAAAGTAAAATAGCATTAAATCAAAGTGAATTGGATTTAGAGCGTACAATTTATACTGTTTACACGGATGCGAAAGGAGCTTTGAAAGCCTATGAATCGGCTCAACAAGCCTTGGAAGCTAGAGAAAACGCATTCAATTATGCAAAAGAACGATACGCAGTTGGAATGATGAATGCCTTCGATTTTAATCAAGCGCAAAGTTTGTTTACCAATGCCCAATCGGAAGTTTTGAGAACCAAATACGATTATATTTTTAGAACTAAAATTGTCGAATTCTATTTTGGCATACAGATTATTAAATAAATTTAAGTCATGACTAAGAAAACAACCTATTATTTAATTGGAGCTGCTGTAGTATTAGTAGCTACTTTATTAGTGCTTTCTAAAAAGGGAATTATTGGAAATAAAGATACTAGCATCGAAGTTGAAATTGCAAAAGTCGATACCATGACCATTGTAGAAACCGTTTCTGCAACGGGTAAAATTCAACCTGAAATAGAAGTAAAAATATCTTCTGAAGTTTCTGGAGAAATAATAGCGCTGCCCGTAAAAGAGGGACAAGTAGTAAAAAAAGGAGATTTATTAGTAAAAATCAACCCAGATTTATATACGTCAGGCTATAACCGAACTGTGGCTGGATTGTCTCAAACGAAAGCTGGATTGAGTCAAGCGGATGCAAGTTTTAAAGAATCAAAATCCAATTACGACCGAAGTAAAACGTTATTTGATAAAGGTATTATTTCTAAGTCCGAATGGGATAAAGCGGTTGCTGCATTTGAGTCAGCCAAAGCCTCAAAACAATCGGCTTATTATAATGTTCAAAGTGCTTCAGCAACCGTAAATGAAGCCAAAGACAATTTGGGGAGAACAACAATCTATGCGCCTGCGGACGGTACTATTTCGATGCTTAATGTCGAATTAGGGGAGCGTGTTTTAGGTACACAACAAATGACTGGAACAGAAATATTGAGAGTTGCGAATCTTAATAATATGGAAGTTGAAGTGGATGTCAATGAAAACGACATTGTTAAAATCAATGTTGGAGATTCTGCTAAAGTAGAAGTGGATGCCTATTTAAAAAAGCAATTTAAAGGAATTGTTACCAGCATTTCTAACTCTGCTAGTACTACTTTGACAGCAGATCAAGTAACTAATTTTAAAGTAAAAGTTAGAATATTAAAAGAATCTTATCAGGATTTAATTGCAGGGAAGCCAATCAGTTATTCTCCGTTTAGACCAGGAATGACAGCTACTGTTGATATTATTACTACTAGAAAAGAAAATGTTTTAGGAATTCCAATTAGTGCAGTTGTGGTAAAATCGGACACTACTGCTGTTAAAAAATTAGAAATTGAGGATTTAGATTCTGAAGAAAATAAAGTAAAACCTCAAAGTGATAAAAAATACGAATGTGTATTTGTTAAAGTTGGAGAAAAATCAAAAATCAGAATTATAAAAACAGGTATTCAAGACGATACCAATATTGAAATAACGCAAGGAATTCAAAAAGGGGATGTTGTTATTGTGGGACCATATACTACGGTAACAAAAGATTTAAATTCAGGCGATAAAGTAAAAATTGCTTCTAATACAAAACAACTCGAAACAAAAAAATAATGGTCTTTATTCTAAACATAGAAACGGCAACTAAAAATTGTTCCGTATCTATTTCCAAAGATGGAGAAACTTTACTCTGTAAAGAAATCGCTGAATTAGGCTATTCACATGCGGAAAAATTACATGTTTTTATTGAAGAACTTCTAGTAGAGGCGAACATAAAATATACAAATTTAAATGCAATAGCAGTTAGTCAAGGCCCTGGTTCTTATACGGGTTTACGTATAGGTATTTCTGCAGCTAAAGGATTGTGTTATGCTCTAGATATTCCGTTGATTGCGTTGGATACGTTAGCTATTTTGGCTGCACAAGTTCACATAGATGAAGGATTAATTATTCCAATGATTGATGCTAGAAGAATGGAAGTGTACAGTGCCGTATTTGATGCGCATCATCAAAAAGTAATTGAAACTCAAGCCGAAATCATTACTGAGGATTCCTTTAAAGATTATAAAGAAAAACTTTATCTAATTGGAGATTCTTCTGAAAAGTGCAAAACTTTTTTGTCGAATTCTAATTTTATTTTTAAAGAAGAAATTAAATATCCCTCTTCAAAAGAAATGAGTCTTTTGAGCTTTGAAAAATATAATATAAAGGACTTCGTAAATGTTGCTTATTTTGAACCATTGTATTTAAAAGATTTTATTGCAACATCACCTAAAAAACAATTATAAAGCTGAAAGGAAATCGATGATTTTTATTCGATCATAATCTTCATTAAACGAAACTTTAGTATCTTTTATAAAAGTTTCAATTTCTTGTTTTTTATCAGGGTATAATTTAATGAGTTGTTTTTTGCTTTCAGGAAATTCAATGATAACAGCCTCTTTATTCTTAAAGTAATATCCATTCTCCGCTTTTACATATCTTTCAGGCATGTCTTTTTCTAAGGAAGTTTTGGCAACCTTACCACTATAATACGTTACTTTTTCTTTGACGTATAGCGTATAATTTCCTTTGGTATAAAATTCTATCAAATAGCCTTTTACATAATTTCCTCCACTATTGGTATACTCTAGCAAGGAATATTTTTTATTAATTCCACTAAATGTTATTTTATTGAAATCTGCAATTTTATCTAGAATTAAAGTGTCGTTTTTGGGTGTAATAAATTCAAATTCATCCGCGAAAACATTGTATCGCATGAAATACTTTTGAGTTACATTATCAACTTTTGCAAGGGCAAACATTTGTTGAAAATAAGGAGTGCCAAGGATTTTAGTTTCTTTATTTTTAGAATTTCTGAAAATTTTGCCGCCATGACTTGTCATCATAGCATCTAGGCTTTGTTTTCTTTCACTTTCCTGTGCATTTAAGATAATAGAAAATAATCCGATTAATAGCGTGTAAAAGAATAGGTTTTTCATGGTTTAGATTTTTAATAAATGTATTAAAGTAAATGATTCTATTTTTATGCGTGTTGAAATTTTAGTTGATTTTCATCAAAAGCCTTTTTGCAATTTTCTAAAATAGTGGAGCATACTTCTTTGTAATCTTCATTTGTTGTCCATGCTTGAACTGAAATAAAAATAGAAGATTCCCCTAATTCTTTGACAAAGACTAACGGTTTTTCGTTTTGTAAAACTTTTGGAATTGAGTTTACCACTTCTAAAATAATTGATTTGACATCTTTTAAATCTGATTGATAGGAAACGCGAATAGTAAAATCAGTTCTTTGCAATGATTTTTCAGAAAAATTGATGATTTTTCCATTCGACAATATGCCATTTGGAATAAAGACTACTTCATTGCTTCCGGTCAATAATTGTGTAACAAATATCTGAATATCGATAACTTCCCCTATTGTGCCTTGAGCTTCAATGGTATCACCTAGCTTAAATGGTTTGAAAAGAATGATCAGGATTCCTCCAGCAAAATTGCTCAATGATCCTTGTAAAGAAAGACCTACTGCTAATCCAGCTGCTCCAAGTATAGCAAGAAAAGAAGAAGATTCTATTCCTAATTTTGATATTACAGCAATAAATAATACAATCCGCAATCCCCAGAAGATAATGTCGGAAAGAAATTTAATTAAAGTAGGTTCGACTTCTCTTTTAATCATGATTTTTCGAGAAACCGAATTTATAAATCGGATAGCCCAAATTCCAATAATTAATAATAACAATGCGCCTATTAATTTTGGACAATAATCAATGAAAGCAGTTGTAAAAGTTGATGAATATTGATCTATTAAATTGGTTCTGATTAATAATTTTTCCATAGAATAAGTAATAAAAAACCTTCTCAATTTGAGAAGGTGATTTCTTTTACAAAAATAGTTTTTTTAACGATTTAATCAGCGTCTTCTTCTATTCTATTTGTGATGATTTCCTCAGATTCTTTTGCATCATGAGCTCCATCATTGGTAAAGGAATTTATTTTTTCTTTTGCTAAATCGATTGTTTCTGATAATTTTTCTTTTGCGTCTTCCGCAAATTCTTCTGCTTTTGTGATAATCGGTGCCGACTTTTCTTTGACTATTTCTATTGCTTCACTGATTGTTTCTTCTGCTTTTACAGAGAAGTGTCCTGCTTTTTCTTTGGCTATTTCAGCATATTCTTCCGCTTTTTCTAGCATAGGAGCAGCAGTTTCTTTAGCCTTAACGATAGTTTCTTCAATGAAGTGTTCAGCTTTATCAGCCATTTCCTCAGCAGAATTTTTTGTTGACCCAAATAAATTTTTAAAAAATGTACCTAATCCCATGATGATTCTTTTTTTTAGTTAACATTCAAATTTATAAAATAAAGGTATAGAAAAGAATCGTTACGTTCCAATTTCTTTGATTACTTTTTCAAAGTCCTCTGTTGGGAGGTCACAAGTTTTATTTTTACAGAGATAAAATATATTTTTTTCTTCCACAAAACGTTCCTTTAAAAAGGGCAAAGACGATATCGAAGTGGTTCCGGCAAGAATCACTGATGGAGCATATTTTTGGTTAAATATTTTAGCATTTGTACTCGCTTCACTTCCGCAAATTGCCAATTCTTGACAAAGATTGGAATAATTTAAAAACCCATCAAGCCAATTTGAAAAGGCACTTGGATAGTTTATCATTGGGATAATTTTGAGAGTCATTTTTTTACTTATTTCCTCATAATACGAATGATCGAAATAAATACTTAACTGATAGAGATTCTTTGCCATTATTGAATTGGATGCTGGAATCACGTTGTCTTCAATTTCGAAATGAGTTGTTATTAAAGGTTCGTCTTCATCAGACTTAAAGGCAAACATGGATTGATTGGTGTCATAGAAATGATCAAAACAATAATCGGTCAATTGTTTCGCACGGTTTATCCAGTCTTCATCAAAAGTCACTTCATAAAGCGAGATAAAAGCATCAATTACAAGCGCATAATCTTCTAAAAATCCATTGATGCTGGTGGAATTATTTTTATAGGAATGCCATAAATTTCCATTAGAAGTCCACAACTTATTTACTATGAAGTTGGCATTAGTTAGGGCAATTAGAAGATGGTTTTCGTCAAGTAAGGCTTTATACGCTTCTACAAATCCTTTTAATAAAATAGCATTCCATGAGGTTAGACATTTGTCATCCAATCTGGGTTTGCTTCTTTTTTCTCGTATTAGATAGAGTAAATCTTCCCATTCTCTCTTTTTTGATTGAAGAGTTTTAAGGTCCATTTGATTTTCTTTTGCTATTTGATCTAAAGATTGATTTTGAATTAAGACATAATTATGATGTTCCCAATGTCCAAAATCATTCACATTGAAAACGATACGAAACAATTCAAAATCCTCTTTAAGAATTGCTTTTAGTTCAATTGCTGTCCAAACATAAAAAGCGCCTTCTTCTAATTGTTTATTTGTATTCAAACTATCTGCATCTAGTGCACTATAGAATGCTCCTTCGGATGTTAACCATTCTTTACTAATGAATTTTAAAGTCTTTTCGATGACTCCTTTATAAAGTGGATTTTTGGTTCTTTTGTACGCATTGGCATATAGAGAAACTAATTGCCCGTTGTCGTATCCCATTTTTTCAAAATGAGGAACGTGCCATTTACTATCCACAGAATATCTAGAAAAACCACCGTCAATGGTGTCGAAAAGACCTCCGTATGCCATTTTGGTTAAGGTTAAATCAACAAAATCTAACAGTTCTTGGTCGTTGTTTTGAAAACCATAACGCATCAGAAAAGCATAATTGTTCGGCATCATAAATTTTGGCGCACTTGCCATTCCACCGAAGTCCCAGTCGAAACTTTTTTTCCAATTTGCGATAAGCGGAAGCAATACCACTTGACTCATTTCTTGAACTGAAGGTTGCGATGGGATAATGGCTGATTGTTCTAATCCAACTTGTAATTTTTGAGCATAGTCGATCAATTTCTCAGGTTGCGTTTGATGTAATTCTTGCAATTGTTCTAAAGAATTTATCCATGCTGCTTTTCGGAAATACGTGCCGCCCCAAATTGGTCTCCCATCAGGAAGCGTTACTATATTGAGTGGCCAACCACCGTGACCTGTCATCATTTGAATGGCTTTCATATAGACCGCATCTACATCAGGTCTTTCTTCGCGATCCACTTTGATAGCCACAAAACCAGCATTCATAGTTTGAGCTACCTCATTGTCTTCAAAACTTTCATGTTCCATCACATGGCACCAATGACAAGCGGAATAACCGATACTAATTATAATGAGCTGGTTGTTGGTTTTTGCTTGAGATAAAGAGGTCGAATTCCATGCTTTCCAATGCACCGGATTGTTGGCGTGTTGGAGTAGGTATGGACTGGTTTCTTTAGAGAGTTCGTTCATAGCGATTAACGATTGTTGATTTTGATTAACGAACTTAGCACTGTGGTGCCCTAGCCCCGATAGCAACGGAAATCCTTTTGTGCCTTTTTCGGCGCAAAAGATTGTAGTGGATAGCGGGAAGAAGCTCCTGAAAAATCGTTTTTAATTTATCCATTTATAGCTTCAACGATAATGTCTTTGTCGTTGAGCATGTCTTTGAGCATATTTTCGATACCGCTTTTTAGGGTAAAAGTTGAGGAAGGACAGCCGTTGCAGGCGCCTTGCAGGACTACTTTTACTCTTTTCTCCGTAGCATCGTAGGAATCAAAAAGGATATTTCCACCATCGGCGGCAACGGCTGGTTTAACATATTCTTCTAGAATGTTGATGATTTGCTGAGACGTGGTGTCTAGCGTATCGAAATTTTCAATTTTTTGTTTTTCAATTTTTGGAGAAGCAACGATGAGATCTTCATCGAGGACCGTACCTCCGTTTTCGATATAAAGTTTGATGAAGGAGCGTAATTCTAGCGTAATATCGTTCCAATCATAAGAATCGTATTTGCTAACGGAGATGTAGTTTTCGTCGATAAAAATTTCTTTCACATAGGGGAAACTAAACAATTCTTTGGATAGAGGTGAAGGTTTTGTTTCGTCGATATTTTTAAATTCCATGGCTGTTTTTGTGACCATTTTATTGATTACAAACTTTAGCGTAGCTGGATTGGGAGTCATTTCACCATAGACCGTGATGGGTTGTTTTTTCGTGGAATTTTCGTCGGTTTTGATAATTACTCCGCCCTTGTTGACAAATTCTTCAATTTGTTCTTTTACAGCATCTTGAACATCATTCCATTCGACGATGTTGAATCTTTCAATAGCAATAAAGTTTCCTGAAATGTATACAGATTTTACAAAAGGCAGGTAGAATAACTGTTGCCCTAGTGGAGAATTTTTGGCTTCGTCAATATTTTTGAATTCAAAATTTTCGTTTTGGGTAATAAAATCTGGGAATTCGAATTTAAGTATAGAAGGGTTTTGAGTCTCTTTAATTTTGATTATTAACATGATGGGTTATTTTCTGCAAATTTAACAAAGATATTTTGAGCTTTTATTTATATTTGGCAATTAAGTATTATTTAACGTTTCCGTCTTTGTTTATTCATGAATAGAAAATTACTCATAGTGTTTTTGTTTTTCGGCTGTTTTGCTAACGCACAGTTAGTAATTGACAATACGTTAACTTCAGTACAATTGGTGCAAAATGTACTTGTAGATCCCAGTGTAGTTGCTACAAATATTTCATTTAACAGATCAATACCTGCTGCTACAGCGGTAAGAGACCAAGCATCGAAATTCAGTACCAATTTTAATCCTTCTGGTTTGGGATTAGATGGTGGGATATTATTAACTACAGGTAAATCAAGCGTAGCACTTGGCCCTAATAATGCCGCTAATAATTCAAATGTGACAGCAATTCCGGTTACGGGGGATGTGGATTTGGTTCAGTTAATAGCACCAGGTCAAACTGTTGAAAATGCAGCTATATTGGAATTTGATTTTGTAGCTACGGGTTTGATTTTAAATTTTGATTACGTGTTTGCTTCCGAGGAGTATCCAGAATTTACTGCTTCTGCTTTTAATGATGTCTTTGGTTTCTTTTTGAGTGGTCCAGGATTGGCGGGTCCTTATTCAGGTGGTGCTATCAATATTGCAAGAACTCCAACCACTAATACGGGTTCTAATGTAGTTTCTATTGGAAATGTAAACAACGGTATTACTAACACTGGGCCCTGTAGGAATTGTACTTATTATGTAAATAATCTAATTGTCGCAAATCCTTCCCATTTGTATATTCAATATGACGGTTTTACTGTACCATTAAGAGCAACCGCCCCCTTGATTTGTGGCCAAACCTATCACATAAAACTCGCTATAGCAAATGTTTCAGATAGTGCTTGGGATTCTGGTGTTTTTATTAAAGACTTTAGAATTCAGCCTTTGGTTTTGTTAGATAATCTCGGATTAGATAATAATTCTGCTGTTTGTTATGGCCAAGTGGTTACAATTTCTTCTGGTGTCACTCCTAGTACAAATATTTTGAAATGGTATCAAGATGGAACTTTACTGCCTTTAGAAACAGGAACAGATCTCGTTGTTACTGTTGGAGGAGTTTATACTTTTGAAGAATATACTCCAAGTGGGTGTAGGTTAGCCGTTGATGATATAACTATTGGGTTTTTACCTGAAATTACTGCTACACCTCCTTTAAATCTTACTTTATGTACATCTTCTCCTGGACCTTACCAATTTAATATAGATCAAACGCTTTTAATGACTTCTTCATTAATAAACCCTTCGGATTATATTATTACTTATTACAACACAAATGCTGGAAACGAACCTTATGATGGTTCTCCAATTGGTGTAATTCCAGATGCTAATTTAGCAACTTATTTAACAAACTCATCTGCAACAATTTGGGTCCGTATTGAGGAAATATCTAGCGGTTGTGTTTTGGTTAAACCTTTTAATCTTAATGTAATTCTACCGCCTTCTGGGTCAATTTCCTATAGTGCAAGTCCTTATTGTAATAATCTAGTAATACCTCAAGCGATAACTGAAACGTCACTAACACCTGGTGGAGTTTATTCATCCATACCAACAACAGGATTAAATATTGATCCTGCTACTGGGGCAATTATTCCATTTGGTAGCACAGTGGGTATCTATACTGTTAATTATGATATTGCCGCTACTGGCAGTTGTCCACCTTTTAATGCATTTACTACTGTTGAAATCAAAAATTGCCCATGCACTGTAATTGCCTCTTCCTCATTAGAAACTCCATGCCTTAATTCGTTAATGAATCCAATAACCTATACAACTACTGCAGGAATTACTGCGATTGTTTTAACAGCGGGTGTTTTACCTCCTGGAATTACTGGAAATTTATCAGCAGGAATCTATACAATTACTGGAACTCCAACTACATTAGGAAATTATACATTTACTTATGAAATTACTTCAGGTGGCGTTGATATATGTGATGTTACAACCACCATCGAAGTAAAAGCGCAACCTGATGCGGGACTTGATGGTTTAGTAACAGTGTGTGATAATAGTACAACAGCTATTGATTTGTTTGGATTAATTACAGGTGAGCAAGCAGGCGGAGTTTGGACAAGAACAGGCGGAGTTGGTGGAACTTTTGATGCTACATTAGGGACATATACTCCAGCAGTTGGAGCTACAACAAGTACATTTAAGTATTTGATTGTAGCAAGTTTACCCTGCGTAGATGATTTTAGTATTGT
>JAYVZG010000023.1:0-14461 GCA_043783565.1 Flavobacterium sp.
AGGCACCATTAGTTTTTTAGCGATTTTAATTTGAATACCGTAAACGATAAAAAAGCAATAGTTAAGCTCAAGAAATAGAGTACATCTCTAGTATCAATAACACCTCGACTCATACTTTTGAAATGACTATTCATCCCTAAGGAAGCAATTGTATTTTCAAAATCAGGGAAATAAGTGGCTAAACCATCAAATCCAAAATAGAAGATGAAACACAAAAATACGGAAAGTATGAAAGCTACAATTTGATTTTCGGATAAGGTAGAAGTAAAAACGCCCATTGCAGAATAGGCTGCAACAATAAACAATACCCCAAAATAGGAACCTATGGTGCTTCCTAAATCAATATTTCCTTCGGGCATACCGAATAAATATAAAACATAAACGTAAATTACGGTAGGTAATAAAGCCAATAAGATGACTACAAAAGCACCCAAAAATTTCCCATTGACGATTTGCCAGAGGCTAATAGGTTTTGTTAAAAGCAATTCTAAGGTGCCTTGTTTCTTTTCATCTGAAAAACTGCGCATAGTAACCGCTGGAATAAGGAAAATAAAGACTAAAGGAACAATCGTAAAAAATGGACTCATATCGGCAAATCCGCTGTTTAAGATGTTGTAATCTCCTTCAAAAACCCAAAGGTAAAGACTGCAAATTATTAAAAAAACGGCTATCACCAAATAACCAATAATGGAACCAAAATAAGATTTTATTTCACGAAGAAGGATTGCTTTCATTGTTATTATTGTCGGTTGTCGGTTGTCGGTTTGCAGTTTTTTAACCGAGAACTGACAACAGTTATTACTGCAAACTTACTAATTTATCCACACTCCAAGCTTGTGGTTTGTCATTGAATAATTTTTTGGTAAACTCCCATACATCATAAAACAATTCCGATTGTCTGTAATTTTCTAAATCCGCTTCGGTTTCCCAATAACTATAGGTGAAAAATATATTCGTATCGTTTTTGTCTTGATACAATTCTAACAAACGATTTCCTTCCGCATTTCGTATTTTGGTTTTCATAATTTCAAAATTATCTAGAAAAGCAGGAATATTTTCGGGATGGAAACTCATTTTTACGATACGTACGAACATAATTAATTTGATTTATTTTGGTTGTTCAAATTCAAATTTAAGGTTGTCGGAATACTGAACGAAAGTACTATATAATTGAGACAACAATTTGTACGTTTTGAATTGTAGAATATTTCCTTTGACTTTCATTTCAATTTTAGAATGGCTATCGTAAGGTTTATTATTACTAGTAATATTCTCGATAAAATATTTGTCTTTAATTTTTACAATATTGCCAGAACCAAAAATTTTGTAATCATAATTTTTATCTTCCTCATTCTCTTTAATATAGAATTTAATTTCGGTATTGTTATTTGAAATATCAATAGCATAAACAACATCTTGCCGGTAAACTGCAAGATATCTACCATCTTTAGGCATTTTATCTTGTTGAGCTGTCGTTAGAAAAGGGAATAGAAAGAAAATTAATATTTTATTCATTGTTATAAGAAATTAATAATTATTGTGTCACGGTAACTTAAACCTAACAAGCTAGAAGCACTGCCAACGCTCATCGGATTGCTTCTAAATATGGCAATTTCTAAATAACCAGCTTCATTGAAAATCGCCAATTTATCGCCTTCATAATTTTTCATTTTGTAATTTCCAGTAGTAGCAATATCCGAATATTTAGCCCAGATATTTTTGATAGGAATCGATCTTTTTTGAGTTTTTCCTTGTACTATTGGAATTTCATAGGGACGACCTTTGGCAATTTCAAGAAACAGTTTTTTAGTTATATTGGTAACTACATTGCCAAAATGATCGATATAGATGACAGAACCTTTTATGGAGTTTTTATCGGAAGAGACAATAGGTTTTAATTCGGTAACTTGTTTGATGTTTGTAATTTCTTTTCCAATTACATTTAATAAACCACCTTTGGCAAGATGACAGGCAACAGTTACAAAAACATCAAGATCAGTTGCCTCCACAGGTAATCGGTCATGAATTGTAATCACTACCATTTTTTGTGGTACTATTTTTTGAATCAATATACTTAAAATTCCATTATCGGCACAAATAAAAAAATGGTCATTCCATTGTATTGCAATGTGTTGGTTTTCTTTGTTCAATTCTGCGTCAACACCAATCAAATGAACAGTTCCTTTTGGGAAATTGCTGTAACTCGCACCAATAATATAACTCGCTTCTAAAGTATTGAATGGATCGATATTGTGAGAAATATCTATAATAGTAGCATCGGAATATTCAGAGAGTATTTTTCCTTTTAAAGCACCTACAAAATGATCTTTTAAGCCGTAATCTGTAGTAAGCGTAATTATTGACATAAAATTGTTTATAAATAAAAAGAAAAGCGAACTAAAAACTCATTAAATTTGAATGCAAAGCTACTAATTATAGTAACAAATTTTTAATTTAATACGACTTCCTTTTGAACGAAAGAATAATTGAACTCAACGACATTGCCCCAAAAGATTTTTGGGGTGCTCAAGATTCTCATCTTGAAACCATTAAAAAATACTATCCTAAATTAAAAATTGTAGCTCGAGGCACTACCTTGAAGGCTTTCGGAGAAAAAGAAGTTCTCGATGAGTTTGAAGTTCGTTTCAATAGATTGATGCAACATTTTACCCGTTACAATAGAATTGATGATAACGTGATTGAACGTGTCATTCAAAGCAATTCTCAAGACGAGCAACGTATGCCCGATCATGATAAAATATTGGTACATGGTATAGGTGGGAAAATCATCAAAGCGATGACACCCAACCAGCAATTATTGGTGGATTGTATCAATAAAAACGATATGGTTTTTGCAGTTGGTCCAGCAGGTACCGGAAAAACGTATACTGGAGTTGCGATGGCTGTAAAAGCATTAAAAGAAAAGCAAGTCAAACGAATCATCCTCACACGTCCAGCGGTTGAAGCTGGAGAGAATCTAGGCTTCCTGCCTGGAGATATGAAGGAAAAACTCGATCCGTATATGCAACCTTTATACGATGCTTTACGCGATATGTTGCCACCACAAACTTTGGAAGATTATATTTTGAAAGGCATTATTCAGATTGCTCCTTTAGCGTTTATGCGTGGTAGAACGTTAGATAACGCGTTTGTTATTTTGGATGAAGCTCAAAATACAACTCATTCTCAGATGAAGATGTTTCTGACTCGTATGGGGAAAAACGCCAAATTTATGATTACTGGAGATCCAGGTCAAGTAGATTTACCAAGACGAACGATTTCAGGTTTGAAGGAAGCTATTTTAGTTTTGAAAGATGTAGAAGGCATAAGTATCATTTATCTTGATGATAAAGATATAGTTCGCCATCGCTTGGTGAAGAAAGTAATTGATGCGTATAAGCAGATTGAGAATAATGATTAAAGTGGATTGTAGGTATTAATCAAATGTAAAAATATCAATACACCATTGTTTAAAATCAATTAAATTCATTTTTAATGCACCTCTAATGTTTAAATGTTTGTTTGTGTCAACAAGCCGATGTCCATCATACACATAGTAATAAGAACCATCTATTTTTTGGATATCTAAATGATGCATTCCAGCATTGAATTCTTTAATGTTTTCTTCTCTTTTCAAGAAAAAAGGTTTTTCTCTTTGTAGCGTATAATTATCATTTTTTAAATTTAATCTATATAAAGAAAGTCCATATCCATAACCTTTTATGCAATTTTGTACTGGAAGTAATAAGCCTTTATCATCTTTAAAAAATCTTCCACCACAACGAGATTCACTACCGGATATTACTATTGGTTTTTTGTGGAGTTTCCAATTTCCAAAAAGCGAATCTGCGTGATATAAAATTAAATTTAATTTTTCATCAGCAACTGCCATAATATTAATACTATCTGAAAGGTAAATTGAAGGGTCTGTATATTTTACATTGTTTATTAAAGTATCACAAATAGTCCAATCGTGTGGAAAATGATTTGCCTTATATATTAATACTGCATTTGCTCCTTTACTTTCTGGAATCATATAATATTCTTTTTTATAACAAAACACTTGAGGGTAAGATAAATGAAAGGGTTCTTCCAAAACAGTTCCTCTGTAATTGTAATTGATCCCATCAATTGATGTTAAAAGCCCAATTTCAGCTTTTAAATTTAAAAGTTTATGTTCGAAGAATATATAAAAAGTATCTTTTACTTTTAAGAAAAAAGGATCTGCTAAAAATTGGGTTTTTGGTTGAATTTTTTTTAAACTTTCAAGAGAATAAATTTTATCTTTTTGTAAGTGCATTTTATTTGGGAATTCTTTGGAAGTGCCAAATCCTATTGACCAAGGGCCTGCATTATCACGCATAAAAGGCGTTCTAAAATTTATAAACAAGAGAATGAAAACACATAAAATAAAAAAGAATGCGATAGTTTTTTTCATAAATTAGGATAACAATTTGTAATTATTATTTTGTTATTTCTCCATCACTATCAAGTTATTTTAAAGGTCTTTCAGGAGTATTTATTTATATTTGCAATTAATAAAATACAACAATACAACAAAAATGAATACCATTACCACTACAAATTTTAACTTTCCCAATCAAAAATCAGTTTATCGAGGAAAAGTAAGAGAAGTTTATACTATCAACGATCAGTATTTAGTTATGATAGCCACAGATAGGCTTTCTGCCTTTGATGTAGTGTTACCAAAAGGAATACCTTATAAAGGTCAAATTCTGAATCAAATTGCAACACGATTCATGGATTTAACGAAAGACATTGTTCCGAATTGGCTTATTGCAACTCCAGATCCGAATGTAGCTATTGGTTATTTGTGTGAACCTTTTAAAGTTGAAATGGTAATTCGGGGTTATCTTTCTGGGCATGCCGCTCGTGAATATGCTTCCGGAAAAAGAATGTTATGTGGCGTTTCGTTGCCAGAAGGATTAAAGGAAAATGACAGGTTACCCAACCCTATAATTACACCAACCACAAAAGCAACTAATGGAGAACATGACGAAGATATTTCTCGAGAAGCTATTCTTTCAAAAGGAATTGTTTCCGAGGAAGATTATTTGATTTTAGAAAAATATACCCGAGCTTTATACCAGCGTGGTACTGAAATCGCAGCGAGTAGGGGTTTAATTTTGGTGGATACTAAATACGAATTTGGTAAAAACAAATCCGGAGAAATTGTTTTGATAGATGAAATTCATACGCCTGATTCTTCGCGTTATTTTTATAAAGACGGCTATCAAGAACGACAGGACAGGGGAGAAGAACAAAAACAATTGTCAAAGGAATTTGTTAGACGTTGGTTGATTGAAAATGGATTTCAAGGAAAAGAAGGACAGCAAATTCCTGAAATGACTGAAGAATATATTGAAACTGTTTCGGAGCGATATGTTGAACTTTACGAAAATATATTAGGAGAAAAGTTTCTAAAAGCAAATATTTCCAATATTCATCAAAGAATTGAAAACAATATTATAGAGTATTTCAAGAAACTTTAGATTATTTGTAATTTATTAAAAACCGCATTCAAATTAGAATTGCGGTTTTTTTATTTGAATTGAAATATAAATAAATGTTAATTTTTTATTAGAGCAGTAACAAGACGAATTGATTCACGTCTATTGCTAAAAATCATTTATCAATCAAAAATCAAATCAAATGAAAAAATCAATTCTTTATTTAAGTGTTACTTTGTTAACTTTCTCAACGGCTACTTTTGCCTCTAGTGTAGCAATTACCCCAATGAATGTTACTTCTTTTTATGCTAAGAATACACCCTTGTGTATTGCCATTCAAAAAGGAGAAATAGATATAGTAAAAAAACTAATAGAATATGGAGCTGATGTCAATGAAAAATCCTTTGGAATGACACCTTTGATGGTTGCTGCTCGATACAATAAAGTTGAAATCATGAAACTATTGATTAGTAATGGAGCCATTTCTACTACGAAAGATGAAAAAGGATTTACAGCTTTAAAGTATGCCGAACTCTCTAATGCTATAGGAGCAATTGAATTGTTGAAAACAGTTTAAATTTAAAAATATCATTTAAAATGCTAAAAGCTAGAGTATTAATCTTCTAGCTTTTTTTGTTTTTATGTAAAATATTTGTTTTTAATAACAGTATGAGATGTTAAATAAATGTTAAGATTAAGTACTATGCAAAACAAGGTAATAGTTTTTAACCTTATCTTTGTATAAGAAATTAGTAAAAACAAATAATCAATTACAATTTAAATAATAATTATCATGAAAACATCAATCATTTATTTAGGAATAGCCATGATGATCGTAACATCATCATTAGCAACAAACAGAAATTTAAAAAATGTAAATTCAACTAGAACTGAAAATAGTTGTTTTGAAATAGAACAAGGAGATTCTTTTGAAACCAATTCAGAATTATTTGCTATCAAAAAATTTGCACCAGTTGAAGATGAGACTATTCTTAATCCAGAATCTATACTGAATCTAAAATTTCAAAAAAACATTGAATCTGTTATTATTGAGAATAATAAAATCATTGAAAACAGTTTTGAAAATGAAAGTGTTTTTGTAGTTGGAGAACAATCCATTGAAGAAGTAATTTTTGCGAACAATCAAATTATAGAAGGTGGTTCAACTTCAGAAGTACATCCTCTTTATTTAGAAAGAACGATTGAAGATACGATTACTGAAAACAATACAATAATTGAAAATACTGTCAACACAATTGCTCAACCAATAAACTTTGAATTGCTAAATAAAGTTACAACGGTATTGAAAAAAGATAAATTACTTTTCTAAGAATAACCTTAAAATCTTACTTAATTGAAGCATCATTAGTCCTTTAATGATGCTTTTTTATTTAATAATAGTTTCTACTTTCTGTAATTGTATGTCTTGTAGTTTTGAAAAGACAATTAATCCAACACTTGCTCCAATAGTAGCGAATAGCATGTCGGATTGCGTGTCCCAAATGTAGCCTTGTGTGCCTAGAAAAGCATCGCCTTGATCCCCCGTAGAAATAGAAACAATCCATTCTATCCATTCGTAAGCTGCACTGATGGCAAGGCAAACAGCAACAATAATAAAATTGAAAAAGCTTTTATTTGAAATGACTTTTTTACGAAGAAATAATTCCCTTATAATTAATGCAGGCACAAATCCTTGTGCAAAATGCCCGACTTTATCGTAGTTGTTTCTGCTTTGATGAAAAACTTCTTTAAAATAATCAAAAAGTGGCACTTCAGCATAAGTATAATGTCCGCCAATAAAAAGAATCAAGCAATGAATTAAGATTAGTGAATAGGTTAGGTTCGTAAATCTAAATTTGTGGAATGTTAGCGCTAAAACTATAAATCCAAGTAGGGCAGGGAAAATTTCTAAAAAACAGGTGAAATTCTCTTTCGGATGATAAATCGACCAAAAAAAACTCAGAAAGAAAAGGCAAACTAGGAAATAAATAGTTTTCATGGATACGGTTTTTTAGCCCTGATAGCAGCGATATCCTTTTTCTAGTTTTTTTTAAAACTAGAAAAAGATAAAGCGAATAGCAGGAATAGCTCCTAAAAATTATTTGAAATAGGAAAATGTTTCTTCGTTTTCAAGCTTTAAAATTGTTTCGTAAATCAATTTTATGACATTTTCTACATCCTCTTTATGCACCATTTCTACAGTCGTATGCATGTAGCGTAAAGGCAAAGATATCAATGCTGAAGCCACGCCACCATTGCTGTAAGCAAAAGCATCGGTATCGGTTCCAGTGACTCTTGAAGAAGCCAAACGTTGATAAGGAATCTTATTGTCTTCGGCGGTTTTTAGAATTAATTCTCTTAAATTATTTTGCACCGCTGGTGCGTATGTAATCACTGGACCTTTCCCGATTTTAGTTTCACCTTCTATTTTTTTATCAATCATTGGTGTGGTAGAATCGTGACAAACATCCGTAACAATCGCCACATTTGGATGGATCGTTTTGGTAATCATTTCGGCACCTCGAAGACCCACTTCTTCTTGAACTGAATTGGTAATGTATAATCCGAACGGTAATTTCTTTTTGTTTTCGTGAAGCAAACGCGCCACTTCAGCAATCATGAATCCACCCATGCGATTGTCGATAGCGCGACACACAAATTTATTTTCATTCAAAACCATAAATTCATCAGGATACGTAATGACACAACCCACATGAACACCCAATTCATCTACTTCTTTTTTGGTAGCACAACCAATGTCGATGAAAATATTGTCTAAACGAGCGGCTTCTTCTTTACCACGATTTCTAGTGTGAATGGCAGGCCAGCCAAAAACACCTTTTACAATCCCTTTTTTGGTATGGATATTAACGCGTTTGGAAGGCGCTATCTGATGATCAGAACCGCCATTTCGGATAACATATATAAGTCCATCATCGGTAATATAATTGACGTACCATGAAATTTCATCAGCATGCCCTTCGATGACTACTTTGTATTTCGCTTCGGGATTGATAACACCAACCGCAGTTCCATAGGTATCTGTGATGAATGTATCTACGTAAGGTTTGAGATAATCCATCCAGAT
Organism: Flavobacterium sp.; assembly: GCA_043783565.1. Lineage (GTDB taxonomy): Bacteria > Bacteroidota > Bacteroidia > Flavobacteriales > Flavobacteriaceae > Flavobacterium. The sequence goes on from JAYVZG010000023.1 coordinate 8,560, forward strand.
TTTCTGCCCTTCCGCTTCGAAACCAGTAGGCGATGCGTTGTTTAAGTAGTTTTCTAGGAAAGTTAAAGACGATTTTTTCAGTATTGATTTTGTACTCATTGTTGTTTTTTTTGCTAATTTATAAATTTGGCATTACAGTTGTAACTTTAATGTATAATTTTGAACCATAAAATTTCAATTATGAAGTTCCAGCCACTTTTTATTATCGTTTTATTCTTCTCCTTTGCAATTCAAGCACAAATAATTGAACAAGATACTACTAAAATGGGGTATCAAGTAAAAGATACGGATACTCTTTCAGAACCAATACAATTGGAAGAAATTACGGTGTATAAAGACAATATGGATCCGGAAAGTAAAAAGCAATTTTTATTACTTCGAAACAGAGTTTATAAAGTATATCCCTACGCTAAAGTAGCAGCAGAGCGTTTGAAAATTTTAAATCAAAATATGGCTGCATTGAAAACGGATAAAGAAAAACGGAAATACTTCAAAATTGTCGAAGACTTTATGGAAAAAGAGTTTTCTGCTAAATTGAAAAAGTTATCACGAAAACAAGGGCAAATCTTAGTTAAACTCATCTCACGTCAGACAGGATTTACTTCCTACGAACTAATCAAAGATTATAAAAGTGGTTGGAAAGCCTTTTGGTCGAATGCTACTGCAAGAGTTTTCGATATTCGACTCAAAGCGAAATATGCACCTTATGAGGTTAATGAAGATTTCTTAATAGAATCGATTTTATATCGTGCCTTCAATAGCGGTCGATTGGTTCCTCAAGAAGCCAAAACTCCAATAGATTATGATGCTTTGTCTGATTTTTGGGAAGCGAAAGCGAAGGAAATTAATAAATAAGTTATTTCTAAAATAAAATAAGTTTGTTGCCTTAAAAGGTTTATTTTTACGGTCTAACAAACTTTTTTTATGAGAAAATTCTACTTCATTTTGACTGTCTTATTAAGCGCAGTTTCTATACAAGCCAACACTAAAATTATTGGATGTCCTACAGCAGGTCAAGACGGCTCTATAACAATTTGTAATAGTGAATTATCGACCATTGATTTATATTCTCTTATTACAGGAGAACAAGCAGGAGGAACGTGGATTAGAGCTGCTGGTGTAGGAGGGACATTTGATCCTTTAACTGGTACATTTTCAGTATATGGATTGACTGGAATAGCAACTACTTCAATTTTTATTTATACAATTTCAGGAATTTTCCCCTGCCTTGATGATTCAAGTGTGGCAACTTTAAATATTCTTCAACAACCTGATGCTGGTTTAGATGGTTGCATTTCAGTATCAGATACCAATCCCACACTTATCGATTTACATAGTTTAATTAGTGGGGAACAAGTTGGAGGTGTTTGGATAAGAACAGGAACAGGAGTTGGAGGAACTTTTAATGCTGCTTCAGGAACCTATACTCCTGCTATAGGAGCAACTAAAAGTACATTTGAATATGTAATAGTTGGAGCTTTTCCTTGTGTAAATGACTCGAGTATTGCAACCGTATTTATCAACGGACCACCGAACGGTAATGCAGTAGCTTTATTTTGCGATGGTGCGAATTCCACAGCTAATTCTTTAGCATTTGATTGGAATAATGTTAGTCAAGCAAGTTTCAATTATGCCTATTCCATCAATGGAAGTCCGACAGTAAGAGGCACCACTATAGTTTCTAATTACCAAGTTCTCAATGTCCCGCCGGGATCATCTGTAACTTTCACGGTATTGCCAATTGGAAATACTTGTTTTCCTGCTGCAACAACTACGTGTGATTTGCTTCCCAATTCAAATTTCAATTCGGAAACTGTTGCGTATTATCCTAATCCTTTCCATGATGTTTTAAATTTGAAGTTAGCGCAACCAGAAAATAATATACAAATTTTCAATTTATTAGGGCAACAAGTTTTTGCTAGCGATTTTAACGAGAAAGAGATTCAAATCAACCTTTCGCATTTAAATAGTGGTACCTATCTTGTCAAAATAAACGCAGGGGATTCCATTAAAGCATTCAAAATAGTCAAAAATTAGTTTTAGTGTAATAGTATTTTATTTTTATTTAAGTTTGTTACCCTAAAAGATTTATTTTTACGGACTAACAAACTTATTTTATGAAAAAATTCTACTTTCTAATAGTTACAATTCTAACGGTTGCTTCTGTACAAGCAAATGTAATCACTGGTAATTTCAGTATATGTTTGCCTGGACCCAATACCACTCAATTGTCAGCATCTGCGCTTCCAGCTCCGATTACTGCTACAACTCCATGGTTTTCATTGAATCCAGCGGTGGCAACAATAAGCTCCTCAGGATTAGTAACAGCAGTAAGTTTTGGAGTAACAACCATTTCCTATACGGATAACTTAGGTTCTGTATATAGCGAAAATGTTTATGTTAGTACTTTTCCAACAATTACTGCGAATAACGGAACATCAACTTGCGCAAGTGGCGGTAATCTTCAATTGGAGGGTTCATTATTTCCAAACGTAAATACTCCATGGGAATCATTAACTCCCGCTATAGCCACCATTGATAATACAGGATTTATTACTGGAGTAGCTGCAGGAATAGCTACTATACTTTACAGAAATTTAGGGGGTTGTACTACCACAATTCCAATTACTATCAACCCATTACTGGCTCCTACAGTAGTTTGTGGTGTTTCAACACCAACTTCTAGAACATTCAATTGGAATGCAGTTCTTGGAGCTCAAACGTATGTTCTTTTCTATTCCATAAATGGTGGGCCCAATATATCTGGAGGTACAGGACCAGCACTTACGTATACATTAAATGGAATTATACAAACGGATAATGTAACTCTCTTTGTAATTCCTTCTGGACCTATAGGAAGTTGTTTTCAGGCAGGTACTTTAACCTGTGCCGGAACACCATGCCCTATCGCTGGAAATGATGGATTGGCAACTATTTGCGATAATAATACAACTCCCATAAATTTATTTTCTTTAATTACGGGTGAAGATATAGGCGGTATTTGGACAAGAACTTCAGGAACTGGCGGTACATTCAATGCTACGACAGGAACATTTACTCCAGCAACAGGAGTTACAACAAGTACTTTTACATATCTTATTGTTGGGTTAAATGGATGTGCAAACGATTCAAGTATCATTACGTTAAACTTTGTACCAGCTCCTAATGCTGGTGTTGATGGCACAACTACAATTTGCAATAGTAGTTCAACAGTAATAAATTTATTTTCATTAATTACAGGCGAACAAACTGGCGGAACATGGACAAGAACTTCAGGAACTGGTGGTACATTCAATGCTTCTGCAGGAACATTCACACCTACTACGGGAGCTACATCAAGTACTTTTACCTATACTTTAATTGTACCAACTCCTTGTTTGAATGATTCGAGTATCGCCACTATAAATATTAATTCGCAGCCTAATGCAGGAGTTGATGGTTCAATATTAATTTGTGATACTAGTACGATAGTAATAAATTTATTTTCTTTAATTACAGGAGAAGAATCAGGAGGAACATGGACAAGAACTTCGGGAAATGGAGGTGTATTCAATGCTTCAGCAGGAACTTTTGCTCCAGCATCAGGAGCTACTTCTAGTACTTTTATTTATACTTTAAATGCTACAGTTTCTTGTTTGGATGATTCAAGTGTTGCAACAATAAATATTAATTCTCAGCCAAATGCTGGAGTTGATGGCTCAATTGCAATTTGTGAAAGTAACACGACATTAATAAATTTATTTTCTTTAATTACAGGGGAACAAGCGGGAGGAACATGGACAAGAACTTCCGGAACAGGTGGTACATTCAATGCTACATCAGGAACTTTTACTCAAGCAGCAGGAGCTACCTCTAGTTCTTTTATGTATACTTTAAATGCTACAGCAACATGTTTGAGTGATTCGAGTATTGCAACTATAAATATTAATTCGCAACCTAATGCTGGAGCTGATGGCTCAGTAACTATTTGTGATAGTAGTGTTTCTACCATTGATTTATTTTCTCTAATTACTGGAGAACAAGTAGGAGGTACTTGGACAAGAGTAACAGGTTCAGGTGGAATATTTAGTGCTTTGGCAGGAACTTATACACCAGCAATAGGAGCAACTTCTAGTAGTTTCAACTATTCTTTTATTGGGACAGCTCCTTGTATTAACGACACAAGTACCGTTACGATTAATATTAATCCTCAACCTGGCAGTGCAGTTTTGTCTGGAATTCAAGGTATTTGTGTTGGTTTGACTACTACATTTTCCGCTACAGTTAATGGAGGAAGTTGGAGTTCTTCGAACACTACTATTGCAACTGTAAATCCTGCAACAGGGGTAATCACTGGTGTTTCTGTAGGAGTTGCTACCATTAGTTATACATTAGTAGCTTCAGCTCCTTGTATCAATAGTGTTTACACAAGAACCATTACAGTTTTTGGTTCAGTTCAACCAATTATTGATGGGTTTCAAGGGGTTTGCTTAGGTTCTAACACTGTTTTTTCAGCAACTCCTCCGGGTGGAACATGGAGTTCTTCTGATAATTCCGTAGCAACTGTCGATTCTACTGGGTTTATCCTAGGAAATGCTTCAGGAACTGCTATTATTACTTATACTGTACTTGGTGCAGGAGGATGTCTAACTACTTCTGCTTCAAGAAACGTTACTGTATCTACAATACCAACATTAGAATTAACTTCTTCAGCAGGTACCGCTTTCCAATCTGTATGTACAAATTCTCCTATTACTCCAATTCTTTATTCAGTAAATAATGTTGTTGCTGTTGATGTATCAACTGTAGGATTGCCTCAAGGAGTTTCAGGTTCCTTTAATTCAGGTAATTATACTATTACTGGAACGCCTTTAGGAATTGGAACGTTTCAATTTACAGTTTTAGCTGCAGGACCTTGTGGCGGGGTATCCTTATCGGGAACTATAGTAGTATTACCAAATTCTTCATTGTTTCTTATTTCAGAACCATTTACTTCCAATCAAACGGTATGTATAAATTCTCAGATAAATCCTATAAATTATTATCTATTTAATGGTACTACTGGAGCTACTGTTGAAGGATTGCCAGCAGACTTTATAAGTTCTTTTGATTTAGATGTGTTTACCATTTCGGGAACATCAACAACTCAAGAAGGTGTATTTCCATATACTGTCACAACATCTGGAGGATGTGGTATTGATACATTATCGGGCACTATAACTGTTAGCCAACAAGTCAGTACCACCTTTTTTTGTGACCCATCACAAGCTACATCACTCAATTCTGTTTTTATTTATTGGAATGATATTTCTGGATGCTCAAGTTATGAGTTTACTTATTCCATAAATGATGGTCCATTAATAAGTGATTCTACAACAGTTCCTAATTACGAAATCTTAAATGTATTACCAGGACAAAGTGTCTCATTTGCACTGACGAATGCAGTAGGTGTTTCTTGTTTTCAATCTGCATCAACTAGTTGTACTAATTTGGCAAATGAATCATTTGAATCCGAAGTTTTCCAATTATTTCCAAATCCTGTAAATAACATTCTAAATTTGAAGTCACTTCAGCCCATAAAAAATATTCAAATATACAATCTAGTGGGACAACAAGTTTTCACTAGTGATTATAACGAAAAGGAGTTTCAAATCAATTTATCTCATTTAAGTAGTGGTACTTATCTTGTGAAAGTTTTTACTCAGGACTCAATCAAAACTATCAAAATTCTAAAGAACTAGTTGGTATTTTTTCTCGGAGCTTATTCCCGCTATTCACTGCAATCTTTTTAGGATTTCCCTTTCGCAACGCTACAGGGCAATCCTAAAAAGGATTTCCGTTGCTATCGGGGCTATGATATTTACTTTCTAAAGAAGTTTTAGGCAAACCTTTGCGTCTTTTTTCGCTACTTTTTCAAAACACT
>JAYVZG010000024.1:0-99296 GCA_043783565.1 Flavobacterium sp.
GCAAGTGGCTTTTTAAATCCATCTCAAAATAGCAATGGACCAAGCTTTGGTTTATGGGTTGCATTAGCTAGTGGAGGAAACTTAATTCCATTGCCATTAATAACCTTAAGTACTGAAAACTTTAATGTAGCAAATGTTGCTGTTTATCCAAATCCAGTATCAGATATTTTAAATATTACGGTGCCTTTTTCATTTGAATCTATCAATGGAAATGTTCTTGACATGAGTGGAAGAACTGTAAAAACTGTTCAAAAAACAAGTAAAGTAGATGTTTCCAATCTTTCTAATGGTATGTATGTTTTGGATTTAATTATAGATAGTAAACCCTTTCAGCAAAAATTTATAGTTTCTAAAAATTAAGGTTTAGAACATTTTATTTAAAAGGCTGTAAAGAAATATACAGCCTTTTTTATTTGGATGTAACATTAAAAACAAAAGTCTTTCGATAGAAAAGGCTTTTTGTGAGCGCAGAAGGATTTGCTATGCACATCCTCAAAGCTCCGCTTTTAAAATCAAAATCCTGATAAATAAAATTTGAAAAGATTCAATTTTATTTATCAGGATTTGATTCATTCGTGAGCGCAGAAGGATTCGAACCTTCGACCGCCTGCTTAGAAGGCAGGTGCTCTATCCAGCTGAGCTATGCACCCATTTTTCTTTTAAAACTTTAATGGGAAAGTTTGATTGTCGGGGTGGCAGGATTATTCTATGATCCTGTTGGTGTTGTAACCAAACCCAAGTCCTATGCCTTGCGGCTATTGTTTTTTATGATTTTAAAATTATTGAATGAATTCATAATTTTAAAATCATAAAATCCATTTGTTACACAAAAGGACTTTAATTTGTCGGGGTGGCAGGATTCGAACCTGCGGCCTCCTGCTCCCAAAGCAGGCGCGATAACCGAGCTACGCTACACCCCGAAAAAAACAATACTGCGGAGAGTAAGGGATTCGAACCCTTGGTACAGTTTCCCATACGCATGTTTAGCAAACATGTCCTTTCGGCCACTCAGGCAACTCTCCAAACTTAAAGAACGTATATGCATTTAAGCGGTTGCAAATGTAACTTTCTATTCTATATTTTACAAATTATTAGAATGTTTTTTTTTTATGAAAATTAAAGTCATTAACAATCAAATGTATAGCTTTTTTATATGGATAAAATTGTCAAGATTATTACTGAAAATAGTATAAATCAGCAAAACAATGAATGAATAATAGTTGATAATTATAAATCAAAACTTAATATTATTAAAAATGTAATTTAGTATTTCTTGAAAATGATTAAATTCGCAGCAAAATAAATAAACAATACCTGTATCATGAATAAAAAAGTAGTCATTGTTTCAGCTGCTAGAACACCAATTGGAAGTTTTATGGGAGCATTATCCACGGTAAGTGCACCACATTTAGGTGCAGCAGCAATTAAAGGTGCTTTAGAAAAAATTAATTTAGATCCTAATTTAGTTGATGAAGTGATTATGGGAAATGTGGTTCAAGCTGGCGTTGGTCAAGCGCCAGCTCGTCAAGCTGCATTGTATGCTGGTTTGCCAAATACCGTAATTGCTACTACTATAAATAAAGTATGCGCTTCTGGAATGAAAGCAGTAATGCAAGGTGCACAAGCTATTATGTCAGGTGATGCTGAGATCATTGTTGCAGGTGGAATGGAAAACATGAGTATGATTCCGCATTATTTACATTTGAGAAATGGTGTAAAATTCGGTCCAACTTCGATGATTGATGGCATGCAAAAAGACGGTTTGCAAGATGCTTACGATAATAATGCTATGGGAGTTTCAGCAGATTTATGTGCTGCGGAATATAAAATCACTAGAGAAGCTCAAGATGCGTATGCTATTCAATCGTATGAGCGTTCGGCAAAAGCTTGGGAAGCAGGAAAATTTGATAATGAAGTGGTGCCAGTTGTAGTACCACAACGAAGAGGAGAACCTGTTATGGTAACAAAAGATGAAGAATATACGAATGTAAAATTGGATAAAATTCCTTCTTTGAATGCTGCTTTTACAAAAGAAGGTACTGTTACTGCTGCCAATGCTTCTACTATTAATGATGGTGCTGGCGCTGTGATTTTGATGAGTGAAGAAAAAGCCAAAGCGATGGGATTAACTCCATTGGCAACTATAGTTAGTTATGCCGATGCGGCTCAAGAACCAAAATGGTTTACTACCGCTCCTGCCAAGGCGTTACCTAAAGCGTTGGATAAGGCAGGTTTACAATTGAGCGATGTTGATTTCTTCGAATTTAATGAAGCTTTTTCAGTAGTTGGTTTGGCGAATGCTCAAATCTTAGGTTTAGACAATTCGAAAGTGAATGTGAACGGTGGTGCGGTTTCTTTAGGTCATCCATTAGGATGTTCAGGAGTTCGAATTATCATTACTTTGATAAATGTATTGAAACAAAACAATGCAAAGATTGGAGCCGCTGCGATTTGTAATGGTGGCGGTGGTGCTTCGGCAATTGTGATTGAACGAGTTTAATTATAAATTTTGAATGGGAGTTCTTCGTGAATTGGATGCCCTAGCCCTGATAGGAACGGTATCCTTTTGTGCCGTTGTTCGGCGCAAAAGATATAGTGGATAGCAGGATTAGCTCCTGAAAAAGAATTAAAAATTAAGAATTAAAAATTAATGTTTGGAATTTGTAATTTAGCTATTATTCCATTGCGGGCGGAACCTAACGACAGAAGCGAAATTGTTTCTCAGATTTTGTTTGGGGAACATTTTGAAGTGTTAACGTTAGAGAAACAATGGGCTAAAATACGCCTGCAATTTGATGGTTATGAAGGCTGGATTGACTCAAAACAATACCAAACCATTTTAGAAGAGCAATACAATCAATTGAGTGAAGATGCGATTATATTGAATTCAGATTTAGTAGAATATATTACTTCATCTAATAATTTATTAATGCCGATTCCGCTTGGAGCTTCTTTATCATTTTTGAATCACAATGAGATTAATGTTGCTGGTTTTGATTTTGAAGGGATGAAAATAAGTGGTGTTAAACCTAAATCCAATTTGATTAATACGTCGTTTATGTACCTGAATGCTCCTTATTTATGGGGCGGAAAAACACCTTTTGGGATTGATTGTTCAGGTTTTACACAGATGGTTTATAAGTTGAATGGGTATGTTTTAAAAAGAGATGCTTCACAGCAGGCTACAGAAGGAGAAGCTTTGAGTTTTATTGAAGAAAGTGAGCCTGGAGATTTGGCTTTTTTTGATAATGAGGAAGGAAAGATTATTCATGTTGGCATTATCATGGACAACAATTATATCATTCATTCGAGTGGAAAAGTCAGAATTGATCGTTTAGATCATTTGGGAATTTATAATGCAGAAACGAATCGACATACGCATAAATTACGGGTAATTAAGAAAATGATATAAATTTATTAGCCACAGATTATAGGGATTAAAAGGATTACGAATAAAGTAATCTTTGAGAATCTTTTTAATCTGTGATAAAAAAAATATTGAAGCATTCATAAAAAAAGCCTGTCAATCGACAGGCTTTTTGCTTACTATTATAGAAAATTTATTTTCCCATTTTTGCTTTCAATGCTTTTTTCTTGTCAGTCATTTCTAAAGCGCCATATACGTTGAGAAGTGTATTGGCAACATCTTCATTTTCAGGAGACAATTCGTTTGCTTTTTCTAGATAAGGTAATGCAGAATTGAACATATCTGTTCTTTGTTTTTTCAATACTTCATATCGTTTATTGTCTTTTTCTGAAGTTCCTAATTTGTTCATTTCCTCAATGATTTTTTTATCTGCATCTAATTTTAATATGGCTAAATTAAGATAAGCATTTATATAATCTGGTTTGATTTCGATTGTTTTTTTATAATACGATTCCGCTTCAACAGCATTGGTTTTAGAAGCAATAACGCCTAAATTATAGACTAAATCAGCATCATTAGGATTTTTAGCTAATACTTCGGTTACTAATTTTTTGTAAGTAACAAAATCATTTAATTCTAAATAGACATTCGCTTCCGTTAATGTAATAGAAGTATCATCAGGATTTGCCAATCTAGCTTCAGATAGAGCTTCTTTGGCTTGGTCAGTTTTTCCTTGTTGTACCAATATTAATGCGATGTTTTTTAAGATATCTCCTCTTTTTGACGGAATTTTTTCGTCTCTTGGATTAGAATATAATTTGAGACGCACTTTTGTATCGCGATCGGTTTTAGTGGCGGCTGTAGCACCAAAAAATTCTTCTTGTTCGTTGATGGCATTTTTAGCATAATAACCAATACCTTCACCAGAATAGTTTTGCTTTTTTAAATCATCATACAATGTCAATGCTCTATCAAAATCTTGGGCATTTACGGCATAGTTGGCTGCATAATATAGTTTTTCCAAATCCGTTTTGTCTAATTCATACGATTGATATAATAACGCTGAAGCCGTTTTATAGTCTTTTGCGTTTCCTGCATCTACAGCACTATTAATTAATTGATTTTTAATATCGCTAATTGAACCTTGAACTTGTGCAGTATATTTAGATTTACCAGATGCTTTTTCAATAGAAAGTACTTCTTGATACGCTTTTGCGGCTCCAGATAAGTTTTTAGCGACTTCCATTTTTTTCGTCGCCATATCTAAATGGGCATTTCCTTTTACAAAATAGTATTGCGCTTTTTCACTATCGGTTGCACTAGTAATTAGTGTTTCTGCTTGGTTTAATGCAGCAATAGCTTCCGTTGAATTACCGTTTTTCATCGCTTTTTCAGCAGCTTTTATTTGATCTTTTTGAGCAAAATTGCTTACTGATATCAATAATGCTGATGCGAGTAGTACATATTTACTTTTCATCTAAATTGGATTTTAATTAATTTTTATATTATTGAAAAAATGCATTTCAATCGAATTTAATTTCAATTGAAATGCACTATTTTATTTATTCCTCGTCAGCTTCATCTTCTGATTCGTCTGAGTCATCTTCTTCGATTACTTCATCGTCATCGTCATCGTCATCTTCGGCTGTGCCGTCGTCTTCGAGAATTTCAAGTACAGGTTTTACTCTTTCGATTACTTCAGCTTCAATAACATTTCCATCTTCATCAACTATCTCTTCAACAACATCGTCTTTCATTACTTTAGTTACGGCAGCAATAGAATCGTTTCCTTTAATATTGATTAGTTTAACTCCTTGAGTGGCTCTTCCCATGACACGAAGATCTTCAACAGCCATTCTAATGGTTAATCCAGATTTATTGATAATCATTAAATCGTCAGCATCTGTTACGCTATTGATGGAAATAAGTTTACCTGTTTTTTCGGTGATGTTCAATGTTTTTACACCTTTCCCACCACGATTGGTAATTCTATATTCATCAATGCTAGATCGTTTTCCATATCCATTTTCGGCAACAACAAGAATTTCGCTTTCCATATCGTTTACGGAAACCATTCCGATTACTTCATCGCTTTCGTCTTTTAAAGTAATTCCACGAACACCCGAAGCGGTTCTGCCCATTGGTCGAGTTTTGCTTTCTTCAAATCGAACCATTTTACCAGAGCGAACTGCAATCATAATCTGACTGTTGCCATTGGTTAATTCAGCAGCTAATAATTCATCACCGTCTTTAATTGTTATCGCAGCTACTCCATTGACTCTTGGTTTAGAATATTTCTCTAAAGAAGTTTTCTTAACCTGTCCTTTTTTAGTCACCATAATCAAATTATGACTATTGGTATATTCTTTATCTTTTAAATCTTGAGTGCAGATAAACGCTTTTACTTTATCATCATTTTCAATATTGATCAAATTCTGTAAGGCTCTACCTTTAGCGGTTTTACTACCTTCTGGGATTTCATACACTCTCATCCAGAAACATTTTCCTTTTTGAGTAAAGAACATCATATATTGGTGGTTGGTCGCCACATACATATGTTCTAAGAAATCTTGATCTCTAGTACCGGCGCTTTTTTGACCAACTCCTCCTCTATTTTGAGTTTTGTATTCGGTTAAGTTGGTACGTTTAATATAACCCGCATGAGAAATGGTAATCACCACATTTTCATCAGCAATTAAATCTTCAATGCTTACATCTCCACCAGAATATTCAATTTGAGAACGTCGTGCATCACCGTATTTTTCACGGATTTCAATTAACTCTTCTTTTATTAATGCCGTTCTTAAGTTTACATCCGCAAGCAATGCTTTTAAATGCTCTATTAACTTCATTAATTCTTCGTATTCAGCTCTCAATTTATCTTGTTCTAAACCAGTAAGTTGACGCAAACGCATTTCAACAATAGCACGGGCTTGAATATCTGATAATTTGAATCTTTCAATTAACTTTTCTTTAGCCTGATCCGTATTTGCTGAAGATCTAATTAAAGCAATCACTTCATCAATATTATCCGAAGCAATAATTAATCCTTCAAGAATATGGGCTCTTTCTTCTGCTTTTCGTAATTCAAATTGAGTTCTACGAACCACTACATCATGTCGGTGTTCGATAAAATAATGAATCATATCTTTTAGATTCAACATTTGAGGACGACCTTTTACTAATGCAATGTTGTTTACGCTAAAGGATGATTGTAATTGTGTAAATTTATAAAGTGTATTTAAAACTACATTGGGAGTTGCATCTCGCTTTAGAATATAAACGATACGCATCCCATTTCTATCCGATTCATCACGGATATTGGCAATACCTTCTATTTTTTTATCATTTACAAGATCGGCTGTTTTCTTGATCATCTCAGCCTTATTGACTTGGTAAGGTATTTCAGTAACAATGATCGATTCTCTTCCATCAACTTCTTCGAAGTTAACTTTAGCTCTCATTACAATTCTTCCTCTACCCGTTTTAAAAGCTTCACGAACACCTTCATATCCATAAATAATACCACCTGTTGGAAAATCAGGTGCTTTAATATGAGTCATCAATTCATCAATCTCAATTTCGGTATTCTCTAGATACGCTAAAGTTCCATTGATAACTTCCGTTAAATTGTGAGGCGGCATATTGGTTGCCATACCCACTGCAATACCAGTTGCACCATTTATTAATAAAGTAGGAACACGAGTTGGCATTACTTTAGGCTCATATAAAGTATCGTCAAAATTCAATTGAAAATCAACGGTTTCTTTTTCAATATCAGCCATAATTTCCTCGGAAATTTTCTTCATTCTAGCTTCGGTGTATCGCATTGCTGCTGGACTATCACCATCTACAGAACCAAAATTTCCTTGTCCATCTACTAATAAATAACGCATACTCCATTCTTGTGCCATACGAACCATAGCATCATAAACAGAGGTGTCACCATGTGGGTGATACTTTCCTAAAACTTCTCCGACAATTCTTGCGGATTTTTTGTGAGCTTTATTTGAAAAAACTCCTAAATCATACATTCCATAAAGTACTCTACGATGTACAGGTTTCAAGCCGTCTCTAACATCTGGAAGTGCTCTTGATACAATTACCGACATCGAATAATCGATGTAAGCTGATTTCATTTCATCTTCAATGTTAATAGGGATTAACTTTTCTCCGTCAGACATATTCTAGTTATTTTAAAAATTATATTGTGTAAAAAAATCTTGCTAATATAACCTTTCTCGACTATTTTATACTTAAAAACATCTTGAAATTTACTTGATTTATTAACAAAATACCCTCTATTTTCGGTTGATAAGTTAATTCGAACTGTCTGTTTTTTTTTATTTTTTTTTTGTCTATTAGCTGACAGTAGATTTTGTCAGGAATGGTTTTTGTTTTAAAGCCCATAATCACTAAATTTACTCAACCAAATCTATAATTATGGATGATAATTTTTCACCAAGAGTCAAAGATGTAATTACCTACAGTAAAGAAGAAGCCTTACGCTTAGGCCATGATTTTATAGGTACTGAGCATCTGATGCTTGGGATTTTAAGAGACGGAAATGGTAAAGCAATTACTATTTTAAATAATTTATCAATAGATTTAGATCATTTACGTCGTAAAGTTGAAATCTTAAGCCCTGCAAATCCTAACATAATTGTTAGTAACGAAAAGAAAAACTTGCACTTAACAAGACAAGCAGAACGTGCTTTGAAAACTACTTTTTTAGAAGCAAAGGTTTTTCAAAGTACTTCAATAAGTACAGCTCATTTGTTATTATGCATTTTAAGAAACGAAAATGACCCAACAACCAAGTTATTGAATAAACTAAAAATAGATTATGATATAGCTAAAGAACAATATCTTAATATGACACCAAACGAAGATAATTACCTAGAAAATTTACCAAAAAACGAATCCTTTAATGAAGATTCAGGACAAGATGACAGTCTTAAAGAAGGCAGCTTTAATAATCCAGCCAATAAATCCAACAAAAAATCGAAAACTCCAGTTTTAGATAATTTTGGTAGAGATTTAACTGAAATGGCGGAAGAAGGAAAACTCGATCCTGTTGTAGGTCGCGAAAAAGAAATTGAAAGAGTTTCTCAGATATTAAGTAGAAGAAAAAAGAATAATCCATTACTTATTGGTGAACCAGGTGTTGGAAAATCTGCAATAGCAGAAGGATTAGCCTTGCGTATTACTCAGAAAAAAGTTTCTCGTATTCTTTTCAACAAACGTGTAGTTACTCTAGATTTAGCAAGCCTTGTCGCTGGAACAAAATACAGAGGTCAATTTGAAGAGCGCATGAAAGCGGTCATGAATGAATTGGAGAAGAATGACGATATTATTCTTTTTATTGATGAAATTCATACCATCGTTGGTGCTGGTGGAGCTACTGGTTCTTTAGACGCATCGAATATGTTTAAACCAGCTTTGGCTCGTGGTGAAATTCAATGTATTGGAGCAACAACTCTTGATGAATACCGTCAATATATAGAAAAAGATGGTGCATTAGAAAGACGTTTTCAAAAGATTATTGTCGAGCCTACTTCCGTGGAAGAAACGATTACCATTTTGAATAATATCAAAAACAAATACGAAGATCACCATAATGTGACTTACACCCAAGAAGCCATTGAAGCTTGTGTGAAATTAACGAATCGATACATGTCAGAACGTTTTCTTCCAGACAAAGCTATTGATGCTTTAGACGAAGCGGGTTCTCGAGTACATATCACCAATATTGAAGTTCCTAAGCAAATCTTAGAATTAGAAAGACAATTGGAAGAAGTGCGTGAATCTAAAAATTCCGTTGTTAAAAAACAAAAATACGAGGAAGCTGCGAAACTTCGTGATGATGAAAAACGTATTGAAAAAGATTTAGCCATCGCACAAGAACAATGGGAAGAAGATTCTAAAAGTAATCGCATTGAAGTTACCGAAGACAACGTGGCAGATGTCGTTTCGATGATGACAGGAATTCCAGTAAATCGTATTGCCCAAACAGAAAGTAACAAATTAGCCAAGCTTCCTGAACTTATTGAAAACAAGGTAATTGGACAAAAAGAAGCAGTCTTAAAAATAGCACGTTCTATTCAAAGAAACCGAGCTGGTTTGAAAGACCCAAACAAACCAATTGGTTCCTTTATATTTCTAGGTCAAACTGGCGTTGGAAAAACACAATTAGCGAAAGTTTTAGCCAAAGAATTGTTCGATTCTGAAGATGCATTAATACGTATCGACATGAGTGAATATATGGAAAAATTCTCTATTTCACGCTTAGTTGGTGCGCCTCCAGGTTATGTAGGTTATGAAGAAGGTGGGCAATTGACAGAGAAAGTGAGAAGAAAACCGTATTGTGTTGTACTCTTAGATGAAATTGAAAAAGCACATCCTGATGTATTCAACATGCTTTTGCAAGTTCTAGACGATGGCTATTTGACAGACAGTTTAGGAAGAAAAATCGATTTCAAAAACACTATTGTGATCATGACTTCTAATGTAGGTGCAAGACAATTAAAAGATTTTGGACAAGGTGTTGGATTCGGAACTGCCGCTAAAGTGGCTCAAGCAGATGACAATTCTAAAAGTATTATCGAAAATGCTTTAAAGAAAACTTTTGCTCCTGAATTTTTAAATAGAATTGATGATGTCATTGTTTTCAATGCACTTGAAAAAGAACATATCGATTTAATTATTGAAATTGAATTGAATAAATTATATGCAAGAGTTGCTGAGTTAGGCTATCAATTAAAACTATCGGATAAAGCAAAATCATTCATTGCAGAAAAAGGATTCGATCGCCAATTCGGTGCTAGACCGCTGAAAAGAGCCATTCAAAAATATGTTGAAGATACTTTAGCGGAAGAAATTATTACTTCGAAAATAGCCTCAGGGGACGAAATTTTTATGGATATCGATGAAGGTGCGCAAGAGCTTTCCGTAAAAGTTCAAAAAGCTGAAAAACCGACGAAATAAGTTCTTTTTTTTAATCTAAACCACGAATTCACGAATACATTTTATTCGAGTTTTCGTGGTTTTTTTTTGAAGCTGTTCCCGCTATTCGTTACAATCTTTTGTTCTGAACAACAGAACAAAAGGATTTACACTTCTATCGGGGCTAGGGCATTGAATTACTAATAAACCGCGTGAGGGATTGTAGCCTTTTTTGAGCTCTTTTTTTGCTAGACCCGACACTTCGGGAAGGCAAAAAAAAGCGAGTGCGAAAAGCCCGACCCTTGTGGGCACGCCCAAAACCTTTAACCAACAATCGTTATCCAACAACCAAAAAATCTATTATATTTGCACAAAATAACTAGTTTCACAAATCGATGAAAAGCACCGAAGACATCCTTGAAATCAACAAACGTCAGAAAGAGTTTTACAACTCTGAAGATAAAGCTAAAACAAATTTTGCCTCCACAATATGGTTCAAATTTAGGAATGGAATCTTAAGCGATTTTAGAAACAAATTCGACATTAAAGACCGTGTTTATAATGAACATAAAATTTGGCTTGGAGATATGTCTAATAAAAAAATTCTTGATTTAGGTTGTTTGCGTGGCAATGCCTTGTCTATTTATATGGCACAAAATGCTAAAGAATATATAGGCATTGATTTGAGTGATGTTGCCATTGCAAGTCTTCAAAATAACATCGAAAAAAATGATTGTAAAAATGCCCAAGCCATTGCTGTAGATTTTTTATCGCCGGAATTTCATCAAACTAATTTCGACATCATTTATGCTTATGGTGTCTTGCATCATTTTGAAAACTTCGATTTGTTGGTTTCGAAATTAAAAGAAAAACTTAATGACAATGGTGTTGTTATTTCCTACGATCCACTGGAGACGAGTTTACCGGTAAAAATACTTAGGTCTGCCTACAGACCTTTCCAAAGTGATAAAGATTGGGAATGGCCTTTTACAAAATCTGTTTTAAATAAAATAAATACCAATTTCAAAATTGAAGAAATGCGTGGCGTTTTAGGGAAAAGCAAATATGGTATTTTGATTAATTTATTGCCTTTAAACAACGCATACAAATCTAGAGTTATAGCAAAAATGGTTGATAAAGATTGGAATTGCAACAATCTTAAAGGCATGTATTCGTGTATGCATAACACCATGTTACTTCGGAAATTATAATTTCAGGCAATGAAATGCTAAAACAAACACATAATAAGCGAAAAATTCATAAGACTTTAGGCAATTTAGGGAACTAAAACCTATTCGAGAACACTGTCATCCAACATAAAACTGTTTAGAAAAGCAATAGATTTTTGAATGTCATAATGCAATATTCGATCTTCTTTAACTAACGGAACTTCTTCTCGATACGATTTCAAAAACATTTCTATAAACTCACTTGATTGCAAAGGTCTTCTAAATTCAATTGCTTGAGAAGCATTCATCATTTCAATCGCTAAAATTCGCTCTAGATTTTCCATAACACGTAAACACTTCGTTGCCGCGTTGGCGCCCATGCTTACGTGATCTTCTTGTCCGTTGGAGGAAACGATACTATCTACACTTGCCGGTGTAGCCAACTGTTTGTTTTGACTGGCAATACTTGCTGCTGTATATTGTGGAATCATAAACCCTGAATTCAAACCTGGATTATCAATCAAAAATGCAGGCAATCCTCTTGTTCCAGAAATCAATTGATACGTACGTCGTTCAGAAATACTTCCCAATTCAGATAATGCTATCGCAAGAAAATCCAAAGCTAACGCTAAGGGTTGCCCATGAAAATTGCCTCCTGAAATGATTTGATCGCTTTCTCTAAAAATATTGGGATTATCAGTCACAGAATTAATTTCGGTCTTGAAAACTCTTTTAGCATAATCAATTGCATCTTTTGAAGCTCCATGCACTTGCGGAATACAACGGAAAGAATATGGATCTTGTACATGTTCTTTTTGTTGTTCGATTATCTGACTTCCCTCCAAAAAATCAACAACTCTTTTTGCAGTAACTATTTGACCTTTGTGTGGGCGTATGTAATGAATAAGTTCATTGAAAGGCTCTTTCCTACCATCAAATCCTTCTAAGGAAATGGTTCCAATTAAATCAGCTAACCAAGAGAATTTGGAAGATTTTATTAAAATATAAACTCCATAAGCACTCATAAATTGAGTTCCGTTTAACAGTGCTAATCCTTCTTTAGATTGAAGTACAATTGGCTCCCATCCGAATTCATGCAATATATCTTTTGCTTGTTTCTTTTGTGATTGATGCCAGACTTCTCCTTCTCCCAATAAGGGTAAAGAAAGATGCGCTAATGGAGCTAAATCTCCCGAGGCACCTAGTGAACCTTGTGTATAAATTACAGGAGAAATATCTTGGTTATAAAAGTCAATTAAACGTTCAACAGTTTGTAACTGAACTCCTGAATAACCGTAACTTAAAGATTGAATCTTTAAAAGCAAAAGTATCTTTACGATTTCTTGAGGCACTTCTTCTCCCGTGCCACAAGCATGCGATTTTACTAAATTCTCTTGAAGCTGAGAAAGATTTTCATTGGAAATTTTTACATTACATAATGAACCAAAACCAGTATTAATTCCATAAATCGGATCATCATTCAATTGCATTTTTTGATCTAAATAAACCCTACATTTTTCAATATTTATTTTGGCTTCTTCAGAAAGTGAAAGAATCAAATTATTGCTAATAATGTGTTGTATTTTTTCTATTGAAAGTACATCGGAACTAATGTAATGAGTGTTCTCCATTTGGTTATATAATTGATTCTTCAAAATTCAATAAACCTTAGTTAAAAAGCAAGGTTTTTAGATACTATTCTTTCAAAATTTATTGAATTATTATTTTTGAGTTGCATTCCTCTTTAAATTACTATGAAACACTATTAGAAACTAATCAAATTGAAAATTTCGTAAAAATGATTTTGTTTTTTTTATCCTACACTAAATTGCATTACTTTTGAAAAATTCAATTCTAAACTAATGCACTACTCTACTTTTGATATTGTGACCAAAGCTGTTGTTACTTCAACAACTACAACCCCTTTGGGGTAAATTTCACATATCTACTTTCACTATTTTCTCATGAGAAAAAGTAAACTTGTTATCCATTCCCTTTTATCTAAATATAATTTAAAATGAACGTATTAAAATTCGGAGGAACTTCGGTAGCTAATGCTCAAAATATCAATCTTGTATTGGATATTGTAAACGAAGCTTCCATAAAAGATCCATTAGTAGTTATTGTATCTGCTTTTAGCGGTGTTACAGATCTATTAGTTTTGGCCGCTTCAAAGGCTTCTACAAAAGATAAAAGCTACAAAGAAATCGTAAGTCAAATTGAACAAAAACATAAAGAAGCGATTGATCAACTCATTCCATTGTCGGATCAAAGTGAGTTAATCGACACTATCAACAGCAATATCAATCACCTCAAAACCTTATTAGACGGTTGCTATTTGTTAGGAGAACTCTCCAACAGAACTTCGGATACGATATTAAGTTTTGGAGAATTATTGTCCTCTCAAATTATTGCCAAAGCTTTACAACAAAAAATAAGCAGTGCTAGTTATAAAGACAGTCGTGAGTTCATCAAAACGAATAGTCATTTTGGAAAAGCGGTTGTCAATTTTGAAATCACTAATACTTTAATTTCAGATTATTTTGGCTCAAGTACTGCAAAAGCTACTGTAATTCCAGGTTTTATTGCTTCCTCCGAAGATGGAAACACCACAACTTTAGGTCGGGGTGGCTCGGATTACACGGCTGCAATTGTTGCCGGAGCTTTAAATTCATCACAACTCGAAATTTGGACAGACGTCAATGGGATGTTTACAGCCAATCCAAAAATTGTAAAACAAGCCCAACCTATTGATGTGATTTCCTATCAAGAAGCCATGGAATTGTCTCATTTTGGAGCTAAAGTTTTATATCCGCCAACAATTCAGCCGGTTTTAAAGAAAAATATTCCGATTTTAATAAAGAATACCTTCGAACCCGAAGCACCAGGAACTTTAATTACCGCTACTGTAACGAGTAAAGAAAACCCAATAAAAGGGATTTCTCATATCGATAAAATTTCACTAATAACGCTTGAAGGCTCTGGAATGATCGGCGTTTCCGGCTCTTCTAAACGATTGTTTGAAGTATTATCTCAAGAAAGTATCAATGTGATTTTTATTACACAAGCTTCTTCCGAGCATTCAATATGTATTGGTATTTTGAATGCTGATGCTGATAAAGCTGAATCGTCTATCAATAAAGCATTTGAACTGGAGATTGCTCAAAACAAAATAGATCCTTGTATTGTTGAAAAGAACCTTTGCATCGTTGCTTTGGTTGGTGAAAATATGAAAAACCACCAAGGATTAAGTGGTAAAATGTTCAGTACTTTAGGTAAAAACAATGTCAATATCCGAGCGATTGCTCAAGGTGCATCGGAAAGAAATATTTCCGTGGTCATCAACGAACGTGATGTGAAGAAAGCATTAAATACGCTGCACGAACGTTTCTTTGAAGACAATACGAAACAATTAAATTTGTTTGTAATGGGAGTTGGAAATGTGGGAGAGAAATTTATGGATCAAATCAACCAACAAAAGAAATTTTTAAAAGAGAATTTAAAAATAAACCTTCGTGTTATTGCCATATCTAATTCAAGAAAAATGCTTTTTGACGAAGAAGGAATTTCTTTAAAAGATTGGCAAAACTCTTTAAATGAGGGGGAAGTTGCCAATAAAGAAGCCTTTATTTCAAAAGTGAAAGAGCTTAACTTACGTAACAGTATTTTTGTGGATATTACCGCAAATGAAAGCGTTTCTCAAACCTATGAGCATTATTTAAGAGAAAATATTGCGGTGGTAACGTGTAATAAAATTGCTTGTTCCTCAGTGTATGAAAACTATAGTAACTTGAAAAGATTGTCCAGAAAATACAATGCTCCTTTTCTATTCGAAACGAATGTTGGTGCTGGTTTGCCCATCATTGATACCTTAAAACATTTGATTGCTTCAGGAGATAAAGTCAATAGAATTAATGCTGTTTTATCAGGAAGTTTGAATTTCATTTTTAATAATTTTAGCGAAACTTATAATTTCCATGATGTCGTAAAAGAAGCTGGAGTTCAAGGATTTACAGAGCCTGACCCGAAAATTGATTTATCAGGTGTTGATGTAGCTCGAAAAATATTAATCTTGATTCGTGAAAGTGGCTATCAAATGGAAATTGAAGATATTGAAAACAATTCTTTCCTTCCATCTGAATGCATGAATACGACTAATAATGAAGATTTCTTCAAGTCATTAACTGCAAATACAACACATTTTGAAAATTTATTAATGGAAGCCAAACAAAAAAACAGTCGATTGAAATTTGTTGCTTCTTTTGAAAACGGAAAAGCTAGTGTTGGATTGCAATTTATTCCTTCGGACAGCCCGTTTTATAACCTCGAAGGAAAAGACAACATCGTTCAGTTTTATACCGATCGTTATGTAGATCAACCGTTGTTGATTAAAGGTGCGGGTGCTGGTGCAGCGGTAACTGCTTCTGGTATTTTTGCAGATGTAATTCGAATTGGAAATGTTTAAAAAAGTGCCTGAGCCAAAACTCAATAGCTTGAGAAATCAGGACTCAAAATAAAAATTAAATTAATAGTGCAGGGTTCCTAATTTCTTGAGTCGAAACTCAGGCACTCAGCAACTCAGCAACTCAGCAACACAAATGGAAATAAAACTCTTCTGCCCTGCCACTATCGCCAATCTTTCCTGTGGTTTTGATGTACTTGGAACTTGTTTAGACACTATAGGTGATGAGATGATAATCCGAAAATCTAATACTAAAGGGGTTCGCATTACCAAAATTGTTGGTGCTGATTTGCCTTTAGAAACTGAAAAAAATGTAGCTGGAGTTGCGGCATTGGCATTATTAAATGCAGTTGATATTGATTTTGGATTTGAAATTGAAATCTACAAAAACATCAAAGCTGGAAGTGGTATCGGAAGTAGTTCAGCCAGTGCAGCTGGTGCTGTTTTCGGAATCAATGAATTGATAGGAAGACCTTTTTCAAGAAAAGAACTTGTCTATTTTGCTATGCAAGGGGAAGTTTTAGCCAGCGGAAGTGCTCATGCAGACAATGTTGCTCCAGCATTATGCGGTGGATTTACTTTGGTTCGCGGTTATAACCCATTAGATATTGTTAGAATTGACAGCCCAAGTGAGATTTATGCTACCGTAATTCATCCTCAAATAGAATTAAAAACTTCTGAAATGAGAGCCGTTTTGCAACCTATGGTTTCTTTAAAGAGCGCCATTACACAATGGGGAAATGTAGGTGGATTGATTGCTGGATTGTACACCAATGATTATGAATTGATTGGTCGCTCTTTGCACGATGATATTGTTGAACCGTTACGTGGAAAATTCATTCCTCAATTTGATTTAGTGAAACAAGCTGCACTTCAAAACGGGGCTTTAGGCTCTGGAATTTCAGGTTCTGGTCCTTCTATTTTTGCCTTAAGTAAAGGAAAAGAAACCGCTGAAAAAGTAGCCAACGCGATGAAAGCAATATTTGATGGGACTGGAATTCCTTATGAAATTCATGTTTCTAAAATCAATTCGGAAGGTGTAAAAATAATTTAAGGCTCTAAGCTTATAGCATAACGTATAAAAAAAATGAAATACTACAGTTTAAATCATAACGCAACAAAAGTTTCTTTTAAAGAAGCAATTATTCTAGGATTAGCGCCTGATAAAGGCTTGTATTTCCCTGAAAGCATCACACCTATTTCTGCTGAATTTATTGAAAATATTGAAAATTATTCCAATGAAGAAATCGCATTTCAAGTAATTCAACAATTTGTTGGCGAAGAAATACCAGAATCCAATTTAAAACAAATCATTACTGAAACCTTGTGTTTTGATTTTCCAACAGTTAAAGTAGAAGAAAATATTTATGCATTAGAACTCTATCATGGACCAACGATGGCGTTTAAAGATGTAGGTGCACGTTTCATGTCGCGTTGTTTAGCCTATTTCAAAAAAGACAACAAAGACAATAAAAATACAGTTCTTGTGGCAACTTCTGGAGATACCGGAGGCGCTGTTGCTAGTGGATTTCTTGGTGTTGCTGGTGTGGATGTAGTGATTTTATATCCATCAGGAAAAGTTAGTGATATTCAAGAACGTCAACTTACTACACTCGGTCAAAATATAAAAGCTTTAGAAGTTGATGGTGTTTTTGATGATTGTCAAGATATGGTTAAGAAAGCTTTTTTAGATGAAAGTCTTTCTCATATCAATTTAACGTCTGCCAATTCGATTAATATTGCACGATGGTTGCCACAAATGTTTTACTTTTTCTTTGCTTATAAGCAATTGAAATTCCATAACAAACCTTTTGTTTTTTCTTGTCCAAGTGGAAATTTTGGAAATATTTGTGCGGGTATTTTAGCTAAAAAATTAGGATTACCAATACAGCATTTTGTGGCAGCGACAAATGTAAATGATACAGTTCCTCAATTTTTAATAGATGGAATTTACAATCCGAAACCATCAAAAGCAACAATTTCAAATGCAATGGACGTTGGAAACCCTAGCAATTTTATTCGAATTCAGGAAATGTATAACCACGATTTAGAGCAATTCAAAAAAGATTTTTCATCTTATTCTTATACCGATGCAGCAACTTTAGATGCCATGAAATCGATATACAAAACCGATGGATATATCGCAGAACCACATGGTGCTGTAGGGTATTTAGGATTGAAAGAAGAATTGAAAAACCTACCTAATGCTATTGGAGTTTTCTTAGAAACGGCTCATCCAATAAAGTTTTTGGATGTTGTTGAGCCGGCATTACAAATAAAACTGCCTATTCCGTCACAAATAGAAAGCGTTTTACATCAACAAAAAGTAAGTGTAAAAATTAAGAATTACGAAGAATTGAAATCATTTTTGGGGTAGTTCTAATTCTCCAAACTCAAATAAGCTTTCCCAATATTCGCAATAACATCCGAAGCGATAAAGGACTGATATCCCGTTTCTGGCAAAGCGATATCAGCAGTCAATCCGTGGAGATAAACCCCGAGAATAGCTGCATCAATGGGTTTATAGGATTGTGCCAATAAACTCGCAATCATTCCCGTTAATACATCGCCAGTTCCGGCTGTTGCCAATGCGGCGTTTCCAGTAGTGTTTTCGTAAATAGTTTCACCATCAATAACAAAGGTTGGCGCACCTTTCATCACAATGATAAGATGATGTAACTTGGAAAAAGCAATAGTTTTTTCGAATTTATCAGCATCGGAATTCCATTTTCCTATGAGTCGTTCCAGTTCTTTTTGATGTGGTGTTAGAATTGTTTTATTGGATAACAACGAAATCCATTTTTTGTTCTGTGACAAAATATTCAGCGCATCAGCATCGATGACTAAAGTCGTTTTATCATTTTTCAGGAATTCGTGAAACGCATTTTGGGTTTCGATCATCTGACCTATTCCAGGTCCAATTCCAATCGAATTTGGTATAAAATCATATTCTATTTTCGAAATGAATTTATCTTTGACATCGGTTAAAACCATCACTTCTGGATTGGCAGTTTGAATAATTTCGTAACCACATTGTGGTATTAATACAGTGACTAATCCGCAACCCGTTTTCAAACAAGCTTTTGAGGATAAATGCATCGCTCCTATTTTGCCATAACTGCCGCCAATTAACAAGGCATGACCTTGAATACCTTTGTGGGTATGGAGGTCAATGGGTTTGTACCGATTTAAAATTTCTTGTTTATTGATAGTTATAGTAGGAAACATTTTAAAAAGTTTTACTAAAATTACAACTTTTTAGTTAATAAATGATTTTCATTCCAGAGTTATCCATATAGAAATTACACGCTATAATTTTACCTTTAATGATATTTTTATTAAATACGCAACACTTTCATTTGAAACGAAATACCCTAGCCCAGACCTGTCTGCCGACAAGCAGGTGGAAACGGCATCCTTTTTTTGGTTTTGACTAAAACGAAAAAAAGATTACCTCACAAAATATTATTTTTAGATTTTGTGTTCGGTCAATTCGCTTCGCTCGGGTTAAGTGGACAGCTGGACCCGAGCTCCTGAAAGGGCGAATAGGCGAAGCAATTAGCTCCTAAAAAAATCTCATAAATTTGTAATTATCCAAGTTGAATTTAGATTTAAATTGAATAAATTAGCGACTTCAAATTAATTACTACGAATAATGAAAAACACTGCACTTACACACATTCATGAGAGTTTAGGAGCGAAAATGCTTCCGTTTGCGGGTTACAATATGCCTATTTTATATGAAGGTGTGAATGCCGAACATGAAACGGTGCGCAATGCTGTGGGTGTTTTTGATGTTTCGCATATGGGAGAATTTTTGTTGACTGGCGTAAATGCTTTGGCGTTAATTCAGAAAGTTACTTCGAATGATGCCGCTACTTTAACGATCGGAAGAGCACAATATTCCTGTTTGCCAAATAAAGAGGGTGGAATTGTAGATGATTTGATTATCTATCGTATGAAAGAAGAGCAATATTTGTTGGTGGTCAATGCTTCGAATATTGAGAAAGATTGGGAATGGATTTCGAGTTTTAATGATATGGATGTGGAAATGCGAAATCTATCGGATGACTACTCTTTATTAGCCATTCAAGGACCCAAAGCTGTGGAAGCAATGCAATCGTTGACTTCTATTGATTTAGCGACAATTCCGTATTATCATTTTGAAGTGGCCGATTTTGCTGGGTTTCCATATGTAATAATTTCAGCTACTGGGTATACTGGTTCGGGTGGTTTTGAAATTTATTGTAAAAATGATCAAGTAGAAACAATTTGGAATAAAGTATTTGAAGCTGGGAAGGATTTTGGTATCAAACCTATTGGTTTGGCGGCTCGTGATACGCTTCGATTGGAAATGGGTTTTTGTTTGTATGGGAATGATATTAATGATACGACTTCGCCTTTAGAAGCAGGTTTGGGTTGGATAACTAAATTTACCAAAGACTTTGTGAATTCGGAGGCTTTGAAAAAACAAAAAGAAATTGGAGTTACTCGAAAATTAGTGGCTTTTGAAATGCAAGAACGTTCTGTGCCGCGCCATGATTATGAAATTGTAGATGCAGAAGGAACTGTAATTGGAATTGTTACTTCGGGAACCATGTCACCTTCTATGGGAATTGGAATTGGATTAGGATATGTAACTGTGGCGAATAGCACCGTGGATAGTGATATTTATATTCGAATCCGTAAGAATGATGTGTTGGCAAAAGTGGTGAAGTTACCTTTTTATAAGAAGTAAAAGAACGGTGTTGAGTTACTGAGTTTGAATAAAAATTATATTTTTGCCAATAATAAGGCACTAAAACAAAATAAGAAATGGGAAGAGCGTTTGAGTTCCGTAAAGGAAGAAAAATGAAACGTTGGTCAGCGATGGCTAAAGCGTTTACACGTATTGGAAAAGACATCGTGATGGCGGTGAAAGAAGGCGGGCCGAATCCGGAAGCCAACTCAAGATTGCGTGCGGTGATACAGAATTCAAAGGCTGCCAACATGCCGAAAGAAAATGTAGAACGCGCTATTAAAAAAGCTACGGACAAAGATACTGCCAACTTTAAAGAGGTTTTGTTTGAAGGTTATGCTCCACATGGAATTGCAATACTTGTAGAAACGGCAACAGACAATAATAATAGAACAGTTGCGAATGTGAGAAGTTATTTTAACAAATGTAATGGAACAATGGGAACGCAAGGCTCTGTGGAATTTATGTTTGATCATACATGCAATTTCAGAATTCCTAAAGGGGAAATAGACCCTGAGGAATTAGAATTAGAATTGATTGATTTTGGTGCTGAAGAAGTTTTTGAAGATGAAGACGGAATTTTAATCTATGCTCCTTTTGGTAGTTTTGGAACCATTCAAAAAGAATTGGAAACCAGAAAAATGGAAATACTTTCTTCTGGTTTTGAACGTATCCCACAAATCACTAAAAAATTGACAGAAGCTGAAATGGCTGATGTGGAGAAACTAATCGAAAAAATGGAAGAAGATGATGATGTGATGAACGTATATCACACGATGGAGGAAAGTTAATTAATAATTAATATTGATATTTCGTTTGTGCTAAATAGAAAGTCCCGAGTAAAATCGGGACTTTTTCATTATAAATTATCAATTGTTAATTATCAATTATTTTATAAATTCTATTTTTTGTGCTTCTTCCGCATTGATACTATCGAAGAAACCTTGTTCATTCATCCAGTCATCACTAAATACTTTACTCATATAACGAGAACCGTGATCTGGAAAAATAGCGATTACATTACTATTCTCATTGAATTCACCATCTTCAGCATATTGTTTAATCGCTTGTAGTACAGCTCCAGAAGTATATCCTACAAATAAACCTTCACGTTTTGCAATCTCTCGAGTAGCATGAGCACTTTGTTCATCTGTTACTTTAGTAAACTTATCAATGATTTCAAAATCGGTAGCAGTAGGGATTAAATTTTTACCTAAACCTTCTATGCGATAAGGATAAATTTCATCATTGTCAAATTCTTTAGTTTCGTGGTATTTTTTTAATACAGAACCAAAAGCATCAACACCTAAAATACGGATATTTGGATTTTGTTCTTTTAAAAATTTGGCAACACCAGAAATGGTTCCACCTGTTCCACTACAGGCAACAAGATGCGTAATTTTACCATTGGTTTGTTCCCAGATTTCAGGGCCAGTTGTTTTATAATGTGCATCAATATTCAATTGATTGAAATACTGATTAATGTATACGGAACCTTTTGTTTCTTCGTGTAATCTTTTTGCAACGCTATAATACGATCTTTCATCATCTGCTGAAACATTGGCAGGACAAACATATACTTTAGCTCCAAGGCTACGAAGCATGTCGATTTTATCTTTGGAAGATTTAGAACTCACTGCTAATATACAGTTGTACCCTTTGATAATACTAACCATTGCTAAACTAAAACCAGTATTTCCTGAAGTAGTTTCTATGATAGTATCTCCTTCAGAAAGAATGCCTCTTCTTTCAGCTTCTTCAATAATGTATAAAGCAATTCTATCTTTTGTTGAATGACCTGGATTAAATGCTTCTACTTTTGCATAAAAATTACCTACTAAATTCTCGGTAACTTTATTGAGCTTAATAAGAGGTGTATTTCCTATTAACTCCAAGACATTATTGTAGGCTTTAATTTCTTCTTTCATAAAAAAATAGTTAATCAAGGTATTGTAGAAATTTTAACAACCTCAAATCCTTGCAAATCTAACAAAAAAAATTTAATTACATTTTAATTTTTTCTAAATCTAATAAAAAAGTAAATTCTTTTGCAAGTTCTTTTAATGCTTCAAACCTTCCTGAAGCTCCGCCATGACCCGCATCCATATTAGTATCTAGAAATAATTGCTTATTATTTGTTTTGGTAACTCTTAATTTCGCAACCCATTTTGCTGGTTCCCAATATTGTACTTGTGAATCGTGCAAACCAGTTGAAACATACATATTTGGATAGTCTTGAGCCATTACATTATCATAAGGGGAATAAGAACGCATATAATAATAATATTTCTTCACATTTGGATTTCCCCATTCATCATATTCTCCAGTGGTTAATGGAATGGTATCGTCTAACATCGTTGTCATTACATCTACAAATGGAACTTGAGCAATGACACCATTGTAGAGTTGTGGTGCCATATTTACAATGGCTCCCATCAATAATCCTCCGGCAGAACCACCTTCTGCATACAAATGTTCTGTCGAAGTATATTTTTCGGCAACTACAAATTTTGAACAATCTATAAAATCAGTAAAAGTGTTTTTCTTTTTTAATAGTTTTCCGTCTTCATACCATTGTCTTCCTAAATCTTCTCCACCTCGAATGTGGGCAATCGCATACACAAAACCACGATCTAAAAGCGATAATCGAGTTGATGAAAAATAAGGATCCATCGACATTCCGTACGAACCATACGCATATAACAACAATGGATTTTTCCCGTCTTTTTTCAATCCTTTTCGATACACCATTGAAATAGGGACTTTGGTGCCATCAGTAGCTGTAGCCCAAACTCGTTCTTCTACATAATTATTCTTGTCAAATTTCCCTCCTAGTACTTGTTGTTCTTTTTTGATTTCTTTGGTTTTGGTTTTCATATTAAAATCAATTATCGAAGAAGGAGTTGCCATCGACTGATAGCCATATCGCAGTATATCGGTATCAAAATCGACATTTGAAGAAGTATAACAAGTATAGGTTTCTATTTCAAAAGGCAAATAGTATTCTCCTTTTCCACTCCATGGCATGATGCGAATTTTATTCAATCCGTTGCTGCGTTCGGAAACGACTAAATAAGCTGCGAAAATATCAATACCTTCAAGCAAAACATCTTCACGATGAGCAATTACATCCTTCCAATTTTCTTTTGAAGTATTGCTCTCATTGACTTTCATCAATTTAAAATTAGTTGCTTTGTCTTTATTGGTAACAATATAAAAACTATCTCCATAATGCGAGATACTGTATTCTAATCCACGGACTCTTTTTTGAAAGACTTTAAATTCACTATCCGGTTCGTCGGCTAAAATCGTTCTGTACTCATCCGTTAACGTACTAGAACAGGCAATTGCAATATATTTTTTTGATTTACCTTTTGCTACTGAAACATTGAAAGTATCGTCTTTTTCAAAATAAATTAAAGCATCTTTTGTCACATCTGCTCCCATTTTGTGCTTAAAAACTTTATCGGAACGCAACGTTTTTTCGTCTTGATGTGTATAAAAAATGGTTTTGTTATCATTCGCCCAAACTGCATTTCCTGTGACATTTTCAATTTTATCAGAAAGAATTTCGCCCGTAATTAAGTTCTTAATTTGTAAAGTGTAGATTCTTCTGCCAACTACATCCGTTGCGTAAACCGCGAATTGATTGTCATTGCTGATACTAATCCCTCCTAATTGAAAATACTTATGATTAACCGCCATCTCATTACAATCAAACATGATTTCTTCTTTCGCCTCAAGGCTTCCCTTTTTTCTAGAATGAATTGGGTAATCTTTCCCCGTTTCAAATCGAGTGATATAATAATATCCGTTATACAAATAAGGAACTGATTCGTCGTCTTCTTTGATGCGGCTTTTCATTTCATCGAACAACGCTTTCTGAAATTCCTTTGTAGAAGCCGTCTCCGCATAATAATAGGCGTTTTCTTGATTTAAATAGTCAATCACTTTTGGGTTTTCTCGATCGTTTAACCAAAAATAATTGTCAATTCTAACATCTCCATGTTTTTCTAAAGTTTTAGGATGGATGGTAGCAATGGGTGGCGTAGTCTTTTTTGACATTGTTTCTGTTTTGTTTTGAGAATAGGAAGTTGTAAAAATAATACAAAGACAAGCTAATTGAAGTGTATTTTTCATAGATTAATGTATCAATTTATAACTCGCAATGTAGTATTTTCGCACTGTATAAATTATAAAAATTATCAACATGTTTGGAGATTTAATGGGAATGATGGGTAAAATGAAAGAAACCCAAGAAAAAGTAGCACAAACTAAAAAACGATTGGATACGGTTTTTATTGAGGAACAAAGCAATGACCAATTGTTGAAAGTGTCCATCTCGGCGAATAACCAATTGAAATCAATAAGTATTGACGATTCGTTATTGCAAGATAAAGAACAACTAGAAGACTATTTAATTCTAGTTATCAACAAAGCGATTGAAAAAGCTACGGCTGTTCATCTTGCTGAAATCGATGCAGTTTCTAAAATGGACTTGCCAATGATTCCTGGTATGGAAGACATGTTTAAATAATCTAAAATTCCATTTTTTCTAAAGTCTCTAAAACATATGTATGCATTACTTCTTTATAATCTAAATGAGTCACCATACGTAATGTATTTTTCGCCAACAAACTAATCGCAATGCCTTTTTGTGCGAGTTTCTCGATCACTTCTTTATCGTTCAAATGAGATGCTACTGCAAAAACGACAATGTTGGTTTCGACAGGTTCTACTTTTGCTACCCATAAACACGATGCTAGTTGCTTCCCAAGTTCTTTTGCTCTTCGATGATCATCCTCTAGCCTATTGATGTTGTTTTGCAACGCATAGATTCCAGCAGCCGCTAAATATCCGGATTGCCTCATATTGCCGCCAAATATCTTTCTAATACGCAATGCTTTATGCATGTTTTCTGCACTTGAAAGCAAAACAGAACCAATCGGAGCTCCCAATCCTTTAGAAAAGCAAACTGAAATCGTATCGAACATTTCCCCATATTGTTTGGGTTGCTGCTTTTTAGCAATTAATGCATTCCATAATCGCGCACCGTCTAGATGAAATTTCAAATTATGATCGACACAAACTTGCTTGATTTCTTGTAATGTTTCTAGGTCATAACATGCGCCACCGCCTTTATTTGTGGTGTTTTCGATGCCTACCATTTTAGATAAAGGTGCGTGATAAAATTCCGGATCATTGATGCCATTTTTTACTTGTTCCGCATTGATCATCCCGCGATTTCCATCCAATAAATTAAAATTAACACCACTATTAAAAGAAGCACCGCCGGACTCATACAAGTGAATGTGAGACCATTTGTCACAAATAATTTGATCACCTGGATTGGTATTCAATTTAATTGCAGTTTGATTGGCCATAGTTCCAGAGGGAAAGAACAAGGCAGCTTCCATACCAAATAAGTCGGCAACCATCTTCTCAAAAGTATTCACCGTAGGATCTTGCTTGAAAACATCGTCGCCCACTTTGGCATTAAACATCGCTTGAAGCATTTCAGGTGTCGGTTTGGTGACCGTATCGCTAATTAAATTTATTTCCATATCAAGTGTAGATAGTTTACTTTTGTTTTTTAAAATTGATCAGGAGCTATTCCCGCTATTCGCCTTTATCTCTCCGCTTTGCTACGAGGATACCGGCTGCTATCGGGGCTAGGGAATCAGACTCCAATCAAAACATCGCCAAAAATAAATATAATTTATGACAACTACCGAACAAATAAAAGGTATTGTGGAGCGCCTTGGTGCGTTGAGGAGGTATCTTTGACATTGATGCCAAACTAATAGAAATTACCAACGAAGAAGAAAAGACATTTGCACCCAACTTTTGGGACAATCCGAAAGATGCTGAAATCCTTGTAAAGAATCTCCGATCCAAGAAAAAATGGGTCGAAGATTATGAAAAAGCAATCGTTTTAACGGATGAATTGCAATTGGCTTTTGAATTTTACAAAGAAGGCGAATTGACTGTAGAAGAGTTAGATACCCAATTTAATCTTACAAATTCATTTATAGAAAATATCGAGTTCAAGAACATGCTTTCGGATGAAGGAGATTCGCTTAGCGCTGTGATTCAAATTACGGCTGGCGCTGGCGGAACAGAAAGTTGTGATTGGGCTGAAATGCTCATGCGCATGTACATGATGTGGGCGGAGAAAGAAAGGTATAAAATCAAAGAACTCAATTTCCAAAAAGGCGAAGCCGCTGGAATCAAAACGGTCACTTTAGAAATAGAAGGTGATTATGCTTTTGGATATTTGAAAGGCGAAAACGGCGTGCATCGATTGGTGCGGATTTCTCCTTTTGATAGCAATGCCAAGCGTCATACTTCTTTTGTTTCGGTATATGTATATCCTTTGGTAGATGATACGATTGAAATCGACATCAATCCAGCAGACATTGACATTATTACGTCTCGTTCGAGTGGTGCAGGTGGGCAAAATGTCAATAAAGTGGAAACCAAAGTACAATTGTTTCACAAACCCACAGGAATTCAAATTCAGTGTTCTGAAACCCGTTCACAACAAGATAACCGACAACGTGCCATGCAAATGTTGAAATCGCAGTTGTATGAAATCGAATTAAAAAAACAGCAAGAACAACGCAATGATATTGAAGCTGGGAAAATGAAGATTGAATGGGGTTCACAGATTCGAAACTATGTGATGCATCCGTATAAATTGGTTAAAGATGTCCGAACAGGCTTTGAAACCAGCGATGTAGATGGCGTGATGAATGGGAATATTGATGAATTTTTGAAAGCTTTTCTCATGATGATGGGACAGAAAGAGGAGTAATTGTGGGTTGTCAGTTGTCAGTTGAAGGTTAAAAAATTAGTTGAATAATGGATGATTATAAGATTTGCTAATCTGTGAAAATCCTTTAATCGGTGGCAAAAAAATATGAAAACCTATATTGCATTACTTCGCGGGATAAATGTTAGTGGTCATAAAATCATTAAGATGCAGTTATTGCGTGACGTACTGTTACAAATAGGTTTTCATAATGTTTCGACTTATATTCAGAGTGGTAATGTCATTTTCCAAACCAATTTATTGGACAAAAAAATAATTGAAAATGAAATTGCTAGCTGTATTCAAAAGCACTTTGGACATGAAGTTCCTGTAATTGTTATTACTCCCAATGAACTAAAGACTGTCATTGAAAGAAACCCTTATCACCAAAAATTACTGGATCCGGCACAACCTTATGTCGCTTTTTTATCAGAGAAACCATCACCTTTATTATTGGAGACTTTACAAAAATCGGATTTCAAGGGCGATACTTTTGTCAATCAAGACGCAACACTTTATTTGCATTATGCCCAATCTGCTGCGGATACCAAACTAACTAATGTGGTTATTGAGCGTACGCTTCAAATAAAATCAACCACAAGAAATTGGAAAACAGTGCTGCAGTTAATGACTTTGGTTGACCGAACAACAACATAATTACAACCATTCAATCAAAGAAACTCCAATACCAATTGTCGTCTGTCGGTTATTATAATCAATAAGTGTTTCGCCATACCCATGAGAAATTTGTAGGAAACCTTTCAAATTCCCTTTTATAGGATACGACCAGGAAAAAGTGGCATTACCGCGAATTCGAGAACCAAAACCTAAATTATTGCTTTCAACTAAGGAAAAAACATTGCCATTCAAAGCATAAATTACATTCAAATCACCTCGCCCAATATAGGTCGAAATGTCTGGATTATCATCTTTTATAGCACGCAATCGAAACCAAGGACGAACATAAACACTCCAATTACCTCGTTCTAAACCGAATTGAAAAATAATCCTATTCCAACTTCGTGAAAACGGATTGCTTTTTCCGTTCGATTGGTGGTCAAACGAAATTCCAGCCATTCTTGTTTTGAATCCGAAAACATTAAATTTTAGCGGGAAATTCAGTATTACTTCAGGTTCATAATTAATTTCCCGAAATGGCCGAGATAGATTAGCGTTGTATAATTGCCAATTCGAAACTTGGGTATAAGCCACCCACAAATCGCCATGACCCCAAAAGATACTTTGAAGTATTTTAATTTTGAAACTCAACTGAAACTTGGATTCAATATTATTATAATTTAGACCCGAAGGTGCAACATAATCTGGATTTCCATTACCAGAATAGGGTTGCTCATTGGGTAGACTCGACCATCTAACTGGTAAAACATAAATGGGTTTGTATGGCGTGACTAAAAAGGTGCCTCGAATAGCAGTCGTGTCTAACTCCCAACGTTGTGTCATCGTTCTCGGCTGATGGTTGTCATTGAACAATGCTTGCACTTGAGCGGCTGCAAAAAAAGGTAAAATGCTACAAAAAAAGAATACTAGTTTTGATGTCAAGCAATTCATATAGGATCTTCTAGATAAATTCTTAAACTTAATTCATAACTTTTCTAACCGATTGTACAATTCAAACAAAAACTTATATAATTCACTCCTTTTAGCCAATTAAAAACTATTTGCTTGTATATCTAAACACAATTCATTTTATTTGAAAAAAAATACTACCAACTCCAAATCAATATAAAAGTATGAAAACCTATTCCATAGCAGAAATTAATGAAGTTCTACAAGGCGTAATCATTGGTGGAACATCCTTAAAAATTACAGCTCCCGAACAATTAGATTTAGCTAAGGAAACTGAAATTTCATTTATTGGCCATAAGAAATATGAAAAATTATGGTCAACATCTAATGCTTGCGCTGCCATTGTAAATGAAGATATTGCTATCGAACCTGGAGAAAACAAAGCTTTCATTAAAGTCAAAAATGCAGATTTAGCCATGTCACAAGTGTTAGAAATGTTTGCGCCTCCTACTCCATTATTTGCTTTCGACATTCACCCAACTGCCAACATCGATCCAACAGCTATCCTAGGAATTGGTGTTCGAGTGGGCGCTGGAAGTTACATAGGACCGAAAGTAACAATTGGTGAACATTCATCCATTTATCCTAACGTTACAATTTTAGATGAATGTACCATTGGTAAAAACACTGTGATTTGGCCAGGAGCTGTAATTCGTGAGCGTTGCCACCTAGGAAACGATTGTATCATTCATCCCAATGCTACCATCGGTGCGGATGGTTTTGGTTTCCGACCTTGTCCACAACGTGGCTTAGCAAAGATTCCACAAATCGGAAATGTGGTCATCGGAAATAATGTAGAAATTGGTGCTAATTCGTCGGTGGATAGAGGTAAATTTAGTTCAACTATTCTTGGTGATGGTTGCAAAATTGACAACTTAGTTCAAATTGGACATAACTCTAAATTAGGAAAATTCTGCATTATGGCAGGGAATTCTGGTT
Source organism: Flavobacterium sp. (assembly GCA_043783565.1). Lineage (GTDB taxonomy): Bacteria > Bacteroidota > Bacteroidia > Flavobacteriales > Flavobacteriaceae > Flavobacterium. The sequence goes on from JAYVZG010000024.1 coordinate 30,022, forward strand.
TAGCTGGGTCGGTTACTTTGGGCGATGGCGTGATGATTGGCGGAAGTGCTTCCATCAAAGATCATCTTACGATTGGAGATGGTGCAATTGTGGGTGCTGGTTCTGGAGTTGCCAACAATGTTGAAGCGGGTAAAGTGGTCTTAGGATATCCAGCGGTTGATGCGAGAGATGCTTTAAAACAATGGGCAGCTATTAAGCGTTTAGTGAAGGACAATTCGAAATAAAAAAATCCGATACTACTATCGGATTTTTTAGTTATTTCTTTTTAGATTTCTTTTTTGATTTAGCCTTTTTTTCTTTTTCCTTCTTTTTAGCCTTCGCTTTTTTCTCTTTTTCTTTTTTCTTGGCTTTTTCTTTTTTCTCTTTTTCTTTCTTTTTAGCCTTCGCTTTTTTCTCTTTTTCTTTCGCTTTTGCTTTTTTAACTTTGTCTTTTTCAGAATCTGTCATAATAGGTGTACTTTCTTGCTCTGCAGATGTTGTTTCTTCCAATACTTCTACTGCATTAACTACTGGTGGAGTGACAACTTTTGCTACTCTTGTTCGTGTTCTTGGAATCACTTTCTTGACAATTGGTTCATCCATAGTATTGGTTGGCTCACTATTTACATCTGTAGAAATTTCATTCAAATTTTCAGAATTCTCAACAGTTTTCACTGGATTAGCTTTTGGAGTTACTCGTCTCTTTATCATAAAGTTTGTGCTTTTGTTTAATTTAATGTAAATCTTATGTAAAATTTACATTAACAAACTTACGCTATAAAAACAAATTCCAATGTTAAGTTTTCATTTCAACTAAAAACTTAACATTGGAATTCCTATATATTCTTTAACTTTTATAAGAAAAAAGGAATGTAAATATTATAAAACTGCTTTTAAAAAACAGTAAATTAAAGAAGCTATTAACGCTGAAACAGGTATGGTTAAAATCCATGCCCACAATAATTTTACTGTCACTCCCCAACGAACAGCTGATATTCTTTTGGTGATGCCAACTCCAATTATAGAACCTGTAATTGTATGGGTAGTGGAAACAGGTATTTTGAAATGTTCTGTCATAAACAGTGTTAATGCGCCTGCAGATTCAGCTACAACGCCTTCAAAAGCGGTAACTTTGGTAATTTTGGAGCCCATTGTTTTTACAATTTTCCATCCACCACTTAAAGTTCCTGCAGCTATTGCACTGTAACACGCTATCGGAATCCATTCTGGCATTCTACCTTCTATCTTGACACCATCTTTTTCTGAAGGCAAAACAACATCTAAGTCTAACCAACCTAAAGACATATTTACATTGGGATGTGTATTCAAATATACGGCAACTGCTGCAGCAATGATTCCCATTACCTTCTGAGAATCATTCCCTCCGTGCCCTAAACTGAAAGAAGCAGAAGATAATAATTGCATTTTTTTTAATATCGATTCTGACCTTGCAGTAGAAAAATAACTAAAAAGTAAATTAAAAATAGCAATGCTAAAAAATATCAATCCAACTAAAAGCCATTTAATATTGGACGGCTCAGCAACCACACTAAAAAAATGATTGTCAAATCGTGGTTTTTTGATGTCACTATAAGATATTAGCACTGCAGAAAGGAACCAAATAGCCAACGCCATTAAAACCAAAGTGAGGATTTTAGGGTAAATATTCTTTTTGGATGAATACATTAACCAAAGCGAAATGAAATACGAAATAAACATCCCAAGTAAAGGAGCTAACACGATAAATGCGATTACAATTAAAACCCCTGAAGGCAAACCTCCATCATGACCTGGTTTGTACCAATTGACTACATTAAAACCGGCATGGGCAATAGCTGCTCCAGCAAAACCTCCAATTAATGTATGCGAAGATGAAGATGGTATACCTTTCCACCATGTGACTAAATTCCAAATAATCGCTGCAACAACACCCGATAAGATTACAATCAAATCAATGTTTTCTGTTTTAGCTGTTTTAGCTACAGTATCTGCAACTCCAAACCCAAAAACCCAATAAGCTAAAAAATTGAAAAATGCGGCCCAAACAACCGCTTGAAAAGGAGATAAGACTTTCGTAGCTACTATGGTTGCAATCGAATTTGCGGCGTCATGGAAACCATTGATATAATCAAATAGTAAAGCAAGAACAATAATAACAATGAGTAAAGTAAAATCCATAAGAGAAATTTAGCTAACTATTTATGAATGTTTTACCGAAATTTGTTCCATTACATTGGAAACACTTTTGCATTTGTCAGACGCCGCTTCTAATGATGATAATACTTCTTTGTACTTAATAATATTTTTGGCATCCGTTTCATTTTCAAAAATATCAGCCACTGCTTTATCAAAAACTTCGTCTGCTTTGCTTTCTAACTTATTGATTTTTTTACAAGTTTCTTTGATGGCTTTGTTGTTCATCACCTTCAATTCTTTTATACCTACTCCTATCAATTGACAAGCTTCCAAATTGATTTCTGTTAATTTTCGAATTGATTTGGTGATTTTCTCCACCTGATACAAACTCATTCTACTGGCTGCTCCGTGCATTAAATCAGCTACTGCATCAATAGATTTTATTAAAGAGTGAATATCTTCTCTATCAAATGGGGTAATAAAATTTTTGCTTAATTCTAAATGGGTCTTGTGGGTAATTTCTTCAATAATACCTTCTAATTCTGCAATCTTCTTAAAAGAGTCTTCTCGTTCTTCTTTGGGAGCATTAACAGCCTCGTGTAATGTTTCTGCTAATAGTATCAGTGCGGCTGCTGCTTGCTCGAATAAAGGAAAGAACTTTGTATCTTTAGGAACCAAAAACTGAAAAAAACGGTTTAATGACATAATATTATTTTTATGGAGCAAAGTTAGAATTCCAATGTTAACTTAACATTAACTTTACTGAATTATCTTGTCAAAATATTAGTTAATAAAACGAATCTTTTTATTTCAATCGTTTTCGTATTTTAGCACTTCTAAAATTATAAATATATCCAAAGGCTCAAACATGGACATAAACTTCAACAAAAACGAAGATCATAACAAACTTTTACTTACTGATTTAAAACAACGCTTTGCCAAAGTAAAAATAGGCGGAGGTGAAAAAAGAATCCAAAAACTGCATGCTGAAGGTAAAATGACCGCTAGGGAAAGAATCGATTATTTGCTTGATCCGAAAGCAAAATCTATTGAAATTGGTGCTTTTGTAGGTGACGGTATGTATGCAGAGCACGGTGGTTGTCCATCAGGTGGCGTTGTCGTGAAGATTGGATATATCAAAGGTAAGCAATGTATTGTTGTTGCCAATGACGCTACAGTCAAAGCGGGAGCTTGGTTTCCAATTACAGCTAAAAAGAACTTACGAGCTCAAGAATTGGCGATGGAAAATCGTTTGCCAATTATTTATTTGGTAGATTCTGCAGGAGTATATTTACCAATGCAAGACGAAATTTTCCCCGACAAAGAACATTTTGGAAGAATCTTTCGTAACAATGCCATCATGTCTAGCATGGGAATAACACAAATAGCGGCTGTAATGGGAAGTTGTGTTGCTGGTGGAGCTTATTTGCCTATTATGAGCGATGAAGCCATGATTGTTGATAAAACTGGGAGCATTTTCTTAGCTGGAAGTTACTTAGTAAAAGCGGCGATTGGTGAAACCATAGATAATGAAACTTTGGGTGGAGCAACTACACATTGCTCTATTTCAGGCGTTACCGATTATAAAGCCAAAGACGATAAAGATGCTTTAGACCGAATTAAAAGTATCGTTGGTAAAATTGGTGATTATGATAAAGCGGGTTTCAATCGTGAGAAATCAGAGAAACCTGCCTTAGACGAAAAAGAAATGTTTGGAATTCTTCCTAAATCGAGAGCGGATCAATACGATATGTATGAAATCATCAAACGATTGGTTGACAATTCTGAAATGGATGAATATAAAGGAGATTACGGAAAAACTATAATAACCGCCTACGCTCGGATTGATGGTTGGGCCGTTGGTGTCATTGCTAATCAGCGAAAAGTTGTAAAAAATGCCAAAGGCGAAATGCAATTTGGGGGTGCCATTTATTCTGATTCAGCGGACAAAGCCACGCGTTTTATCGCCAATTGTAATCAAAAGAAAATACCTTTAGTATTTGTGCAAGACGTTACGGGTTTTATGGTGGGTTCAAAATCGGAACATGGAGGTATCATTAAAGATGGCGCTAAAATGGTCAATGCCGTTTCAAATTCCGTAGTACCAAAATTTACGGTTATCATCGGAAACTCTTACGGCGCTGGAAATTACGCCATGTGTGGAAAAGCTTATGACCCTCGTTTAATATTTGCCTGGCCAAGTGCTGAACTTGCCGTAATGGGCGGAACGCAAGCGGCGAAAGTGTTAGCTCAAATTGAAGCTTCTTCTTTAAAAGCAAAAGGTGAAATTGTAGATGAAGTTAAAGAAAAAGAATTGTTCGATATCATTAAAGCACGTTATGATGCTCAAGTTTCTCCTTATTATGCAGCTTCTCGATTGTGGACAGATGCTATCATTGATCCACTCGACACTCGAACATGGATTTCAATGGGAATTGAAGCGGCTAACCACGCTCCTATTGAGAAAAAATTTAATATGGGTGTGATTCAGGTTTAGTTGTCGGTTGTCGGTTAACAAAATTAAAATAATCACTTTAAAATCGGTGAAATCCTTTTAATCTGTGGCAAAAAACCGCATTTCAAAAAATTAAACACAAATATTAGCATGAAATACTTTGCGTCTTTGCGTCTTTGCGAGCCCATCTCAAAAATACTAATCTTGTTTAGTCTCACTATCAATGCTCAAGAAACGTTCACCCGTAAAGATTCGCTTCATGGTGGATTGCGTTTTGAACGAACATGCTACGATGTGCTGCGTTACGATTTGAACATAAAAATTAATCCTACTGAAAAATCAATTGCTGGTTTTAATGATATTACTTTCAACACCATTGAAAATACCAAATTAATTCAAGTCGATTTATTCGAAAACATGCCAATCGATAGTATTATTTTTAATTCAAATAAACTAAAATATACTAGAGAATTCAATGCAGTTTTTATTGCTTTTGAAACTTCATTATCAAAAAATACGCAACAAAAAATACGCTTTTATTATTCTGGGAAACCAAACATAGCGATAAATCCACCATGGGGAAAAGGAGGTTTCGTTTATAAAAAAGACACGAATGGCAAAGATTGGATTGGTGTTGCGGTTCAAGGAACCGGCGCTAGTCTCTGGTATCCCTGCAAAGACTCTCAAACCGATGAACCCGATTTAGGGGCAACCATAAAAGTGGCTGTACCTAACGGATTAATGAATGTTTCCAATGGACGCTTTATTGGTAGCGAAGATTTAAGAAATGGTTACACACGCTGGGACTGGGAAGTCAAAAATCCAATTAACAATTACGATATTACCATCAATGTCGGCGATTATGTTCATTTTGGAGAAGAGTATAAAGGATTGGATTTGGATTATTATGTTTTGAGAGGAAATGAAGCCAAAGCCAAAATTCAATTTGAACAAGTAAAACCAATGATGGATTGTTTTCAAAGCAAATTTGGTATTTACCCATTTGTTGAAGACGGTTATAAACTTGTTGAAACTAGTTTTTTAGGGATGGAGAATCAAAGTGCTGTCTCGTACGGGAATAAATATTTATTTGGGTATTCAGGACGTGATTTATCAGAAACTGGAGTTGGATTATTATTCGATTATATTATTATCCACGAAAGTGCTCATGAATGGTTCGGGAATAGCATCACCTCAAAAGATATTGCAGACATGTGGATTCACGAAGCTTTCGGGATGTATGCCGAATCTGTTTTTATCGAATGTAATTACGGATATGAAAAGGCTTTACAGTATATTAATGGCAACCAACGAAATATTCGTAATGACAAACCAATTATTGGACCTTATGGGGTGAATTACAAAGGCACCTACGATATGTACTATAAAGGCGCATTAATGCTTAATACAGTTAGACACGTTATTAATGATGATAAAAAATGGTGGGCTATGCTGTTGAAGTATTCCACAATTTTTCGACATAAAGTAATTGATACTGAAACCGTAGTTGATTTTTTTAACCAAGAAAGCGGCGTTAATCTTACTTCTGTATTTGATGAATATCTGAAATACATTGGGATGCCAACGCTGGAATACAAAATCAATAAAAAGCATCTTGAATACCGCTGGAAAAGTAATTTAAAAAATTTCTCTATGCCAATTGATTTGCAAGTTAAAGGCAAAAAAATTAGAGTCTATCCAAATTCAAAATGGCAAAAATCGAAAATAAAGGTTTCTAAAATCAAAGATATAGAAGTTTTGAAAAATCACTTTTTTGTAAATTCCTTTGCAAATTAATTTATCAAACAAACATTGTTTTATTTGTAGGGTTTTATGATTTATAGTTGTTTATAAATTAATATTTAACAACATAATTGTCAAGTATTTAATTAAAATCAATAACTTAGTACAAACTTTAAAATCTATCAACTATGGACAATGTAAAAAAAATGAATAAATGGGCGAACGCTCATACGTATTATTCGCTAGATATTTTACGAATTGGTTTGGGTGTTTTTTTGCTTTTAAAGGGTTTCTCCTTTATAACTCACAGTAGGGAATTTGAAGATATAATTGCTCCTGTTAGCAATTTTATGGGAGGAATGCTAACCTTCCACTATATAGCTGCAGCTCATATTATGGGTGGTATTATGATCGTTTTTGGTTTGTTGACACGTTGGGCAATTATTGCGCAACTTCCTATATTATTAGGCGCCGTTTTAATTAATTTTATTGGAGATATGAATGCCAACAACCTCATACTATCTGCAGCTGCATTTGGAATTAGCGTGTTTTTTCTATTTTATGGTGGTGGAAAACATTCAGCTGATTATTATTTTAAAATGGAAAAATAAAAATTCTTTTCATAAAAAATGCCCCAAATAGTGTCTAACTTTTTGGGGCATATTCACAAGAGTGCCTTTTTTTATGCTAATAACTCTTTTGTTTCCTTTCGCATTATTTTGCCTACTTCGGTTTCTTTAAATTTAGGAACAAAATATACTTCTTTAGGTTTCTCATATTTATCAAGGTCTCCATATACTGCAGTGTCTATTTCTCTCTTTTCTCCTTCTACAATTAGAATTAGTTTTTCTCCTAACTCATCGTCTTTCTTCCCAATTACAAAATAACGACCCTCAATTTTTCCAGCTAATTTTTTTTCAATTTGTTCGGGTATCAATTTTATTCCGCCACTATTGATGATATTGTCATAGCGACCAAGAAATACAAATTGATTTTCATTCACGAGTTCTACCAAATCATTAGTTATAATTACTTCAGCTGAGATTCTTGGAGCATGAATGACCAAACAATTTCTATCATCATAGGAAATCGTAACATTGGGCAATACTGTAAACGACGACTCTCCTACTTCTTTTGCTGCAATATGTGTAATTGTTTCTGTCATACCATACGTTTCATAAACTTTGGTTGGCAATTTTTTCAATTCCTGTTCTAGTGATTTACTAATCATAGAGCCTCCAATAATTAATTTTTTCACCCTCTTTAATTCATTTAAAGAATATTTTGCTTGCAAAGGAACCATAGCAATAAAATCGTAAAAAGTATCATTATTATATAATGGCGTCGATGTTGGAGCAACAAAATCCATTTCTAAACCCAAAATAAATGCACGTATAAACATCAATTTTCCAGCTATAAATTTCACCGGTAAACAATGTAATATTTTCTGTCCAGGATGAATATCAAAGAAATCTCCTGTTGCAATAGCTGATTCTACCATGGCTTGTTTTGAAATTCTTATTGTCTTTGGAATTCCAGTAGAACCAGAAGTCTGCATATCTATATACGAATTTTCATCAAACCAATCTAAAATGAAATTTCCTACTGGTTTTTCAAAATCCTCCCCTTCTTTAATAAAACTATAGGCAACTCTACACAAATCTTCTTTATTCATGTGGAAACCTTCTAATTTAAAAGCATTATGCACGTTGTGATACGTTGGATTATTCATAGTATTCTACTTTTATAGGTTGTTGAATGTTAATTTTTCCTGTTAATTTTTCCTTCCAATCACTCCATTTGTATTTCTTACTGAAGATAAATAAAAGAATAGGATAGATAATAACAATAGGTAATATAATATCAAAACCTGCAGTAGGTTCTGAAATGTCTTTTAAAATAGAATTCGTCTGAAAAACAGTCCAATCTGTTGTCACCAACAAAGCTCCAATTAAGTTATTGGCAGCATGAAAACCAAGAGCCAATTCTGCACCTTCATCCATTAAAGTAATAATACCCAAAAAGAAACCCGTTCCTATATAATACACTAAAATGATATACCCCATTTTGGTCACTTCCGGATTAAAAATATGCATTGTGCCAAATATCAAAGAAGTTATTAGCAATGGAAACCATTTGTTGTGAGACAAGTTTCCGAATCCTTGCATTAAATAACCTCTAAAAACCAATTCTTCACAGGTAGTTTGAATAGGAATTAATAAAGTAGCAATGACAACTAAAAGTAAAAATGGAGTTGCTTTAAAATTAATAACAAAATCCTCAGGATTTGTATAATACAATAGTACTGTTGAAACTATTGTAATCATTGACCATATCAAAAATGAAAGACCTACTCGATTCCAATCGATTGTATTCCTTGAAGTTATAATTGTTAAAAAAGATTGTTTGTGTAAAAACTTATTCACTAAAAACAAACCAATAATAGCAAATACAAATGAAATTAAAATTAAAAAAAGTGTCACATTCGATTCGAATACTTTCATAATATCCTCTTGATTATCAGGCATTTCTTTACCCTCAGCATACGATTTTACAATCACAGCAAGCAATAAGGGAATTTGTCCAATCGTTGAAGCAACAACAATAATTATCGAACCAACAATGTATTTCCAAAATTTATTATCTGAATGAATTCCTTGTTCTATAAACATTATCAGAGGTTTAGCTATAAAAAAACAACTTTCGTATGTTTTAGCAATTTAGTCAATTTTTTATAAAATAAATCAATTCCTTTGCAAATAAAACCTAAGGAAATGATCACTATATTTCACAATCCAAGATGCGGAAAATCAAGAGAGTGTTTGACTTTTTTAGACCAAACTGAGCAAGAAGTAACTGTTATAAATTATTTAAAAACGCCTCCTACTTTTGAAGAATTAAACAAAATCATCTATATGCTACAAATCAAACCTATCGAATTGGTTCGGCAAAAAGAATCCATTTGGATAGAAAAATTTAAAAACAAAACTTTATCAGATAAAGAAATAATTCATGCTATGGTGTCCAATCCAATTTTAATCGAAAGACCAATCGTTATTCATGGCGATAAAGCAGTTATTGCTCGTCCTTTTGAAAAAGCAAAAACAATTCTTTAATTATTCGTAATTTCATTTAACGCAAGATTAGGATAGTTTATGTTTTCAAAATCTAAATTTGCACTTTAATTTACACCTATGGTTTTTAGAAAAATTCTCTTCATTACAACCTTGATATTTATCTCAATTTCAAGTGTTGCTCAAATCAAATCGGATTCTAAAAAAATAAAAATCACTGGAGTAATTTTTGAAAAAGAAAGCCGAAAACCTCTCGAATACGCTACGATTGCTTTAATCAATACTGCTAATCCTAAAATTATTGGTGGTGGAATTACTAATGCAAAAGGAGAATTTGAAGCTGACATTCCGCCAGGTACATATACAATCAAAGCAGAATTCATCTCTTTTAAACCCTATGTTATCAACGATAAAATCCTTAAGGAAAATACCAATTTAGGAACAATTCCACTAGAAGAAGACTTCACTCAACTCAAACAAGTGGAAGTTAGAGCGGATAAAACGAGCATTGACATCAAATTGGATAAAAAAGTCTATAATGTTGGGCAAGATATTATTGTAAAAGGCGGAACTGTAAGTGATGTCTTAGACAATATTCCCTCTGTAGCTGTGGATGTTGAAGGAAAAGTGAGCCTTCGTGGGAATGAAAATGTAAATATTCTTATTGACGGAAAGCCATCCAATTCAGCTAATATTGCTGAAGCTTTACGTTCTATTCCTTCCGATGCAATCGATAAAGTGGAAGTCATCACCAATCCATCTGCCCGTTATGATGCTGAAGGAGGCGGCGGTATCTTAAACATCATTCTTAAAAAAGGAAAAAACCAAGGAATCAACGGAAGCATTATTGCCTCAGCTGGTAATCCAGAAAACTCTTCGCTTTCTGGGAATTTTAACATCAAAAATGAAAAGTCTAATTTCTTTACAACTCTTGGCTACTTTAAAAGAAATGGACCAGGGAACACTAAAATTAATCAAGAAAATTTTGATATTGATCATAACCTTGTTTCCTATATAGAAGAACGACGCAACAACAATAAGCTTTCAGAAGGAATAAATGGCAATTTTGGAATGGAAATCTATTTAGATAAAACTTCTTCCTGGACCAACATGCTTGCCTTTAGAAAAAACATTGGAGGCAATCCAGAAAATGTTGTGTATTCAATCTATAAACCCAATGCTGCTTTTGAAAAAAATCAGCGTTTTAATGATTTGTATCGTTATAGTCAAAACGTAGAATATACCACTAACTACATTAAACGATTTAAAAAAGACGGGCATAAATTTACCATTGATGGTGCATTTTCTGTTGATGCGGATATCGAAAACTCAACCATTACTGGAAATGGACTTGTGCCAGCATTTACTCTAATTTCTTCCGAAAAAACTTATAACAAACAAAAACAAAGTCGGAATCTGATTCAATCGGACTATGTGCTACCATTTGGAAAAAAAAGCCAGTTTGAAATAGGAGTTAAAGGAAATTATGTTACCTTATTATCCGAATATAAAGTGGAAGAAGATCTTCTTAGAAACGGAAATTTTACTAACAATAGTAATTTTACCAACACCTTAGAATATAAAGAAAATGTCAATGTAGCCTACATGCAAATTGGTACAAAAGTCAAAAAATTTTCTTTCTTATCAGGACTTAGATACGAAAATTCTATCATCAAAATCAATCAATTAACCCTACAAGATTTCACAACAAAAAATTATACTAACTATTTTCCTAGTGCTTTCTTGACTTACGAAATTAATGAAAACACCAACGTTTCGCTCAATTATAGCAAACGAATCACACGACCTAGAGATCGTTTTATTAACCCTTTTTCTTCGTATTCTAGTAACGTTAATTTGTTTGTGGGAAACCCCGATTTGAATCCAGCCTTAAGTGATGCCTTCGATTTCGGTTTCTTAAAAAAATGGAGACAAATAACGCTAAGTACCTCACTCTATCTGAATCAAACCAAAGGCTCCTTTCAAATTGTTCGAAAAGAAAGAGGCGATTTGATCAACGGTATTCCTGTCATTCTCAACACGCCTTTTAATCTTGAAATGGATGATAAATTTGGATTTGAATTTACAATAAACTATACGCCTTACAAATGGTGGCGAATTAATGGCAACTTCAATTATTTCAACAATAAAACGGATGGAACTTACTCGTATATAAACACCAATAATGAAGTTAAAACGCTAGATTTCTATAACACTTCTTCTACTTGGTTCTCTCGATTAACTACTAAAATTTCATTTCCCTATAAAATAGATTTTCAAGCAAATGGTACCTACAATGCACCACAAAAAACAGCACAAGGAAGATCTGTTGGTGTCGGTAGTATGAACCTAGCGCTAAGCAAAGATATTTTAAAAGACAAAGGAACAATCGCTTTTAATGTGAGTGATGTTTTCAATTCTAGAAAAAGAATCAATGATTTAGTTTTACCGAAAGTAAATTCCTATAGTGAAATGCAAAGACAAGAACGACAAATAACAATTTCATTTACATATCGTTTCAATAAACAAAAATCGGAACGTGAAAAACCTAAAAAAGAAGAAGGTGGAGACGACTTCTAATAATAAAAAAAAGGAACTCGAATGAGTTCCTTTTTTTTGATCTAAATTAATTAGATGCTGCTTTTTTAGCTTTTTTCTCTTTATACATTTCCCAAAGTGCGCCACCTATCCAATATTGAACGAATGCAACTAAGAAAAACATCAACCAAAATCCTATGGTTAGGACGGTTAAGAAAAGTAAAAAGCCTAAATACTGTGAAAATTCAAACATGTTTTCCGGAATTTTTTTGAATTATGAGCAAATGTAAGCGTATTATTTTTTCTTACCAATTAATTCCAAATCAATTTTTATAAAATAGTATTTATGCGTAATTTTGGGCAGGATTTTAAGGAGCTAATTCCCGCTATTCGCTGCAATCTTTTTTCAACCCTTTCAGAGTTTTGAACTCTGAAAGGATTATAAAAAAGGATTTTCGCTGCTATCGGGGCTAGGGCTACTCGTTGACCTAGAACTGCGTTAGGGATTGAAGCAAAGTGCCATGCACTGCGTAAAGCCCGACCCGCCGGGACACGAGGCTGATAAGCCGACTGCCCCAAGGGAAACGCCCAAAAACATACAACATATAACAAATAAACAATGGAATACAGAATCGAAAAAGACACCATGGGAGAAGTAAAAGTCCCAGCCGATAAATATTGGGGTGCACAAACAGAACGATCCAGAAACAACTTCAAAATCGGACCATCAGGTTCTATGCCTAAAGAAATCATCGAAGGATTTGCCTATCTAAAAAAAGCAGCTGCATTTGCCAATTGTGACTTAGGCGTTTTGTCAACAGAAAAGCGTGATGCTATTGCTGCTGTTTGCGAGGAAATCTTAGCTGGAAAACTAGACGATCAATTTCCTTTAGTCATCTGGCAAACGGGTTCTGGAACGCAAAGCAATATGAATGTCAATGAAGTTGTTGCCAATCGTGCACAAGTATTGGCAGGTTTCAAAATCGGTGAAGGTGAACCTGTTGTAAAAGCCAATGACGATGTTAACAAATCACAATCATCTAATGATACTTTCCCAACAGGAATGCACATTGCAGCTTATAAAGCAGTCGTAGAAACAACCATTCCAGGCGTTGAAAAATTACGCGATACGTTACACGCTAAAGCTGTTGAATTCAATTCTGTAGTGAAAATTGGTCGTACGCACTTAATGGACGCCACACCATTAACCCTTGGACAAGAAATCTCGGGTTATGTAGCGCAACTCAATTACGGAATTAAAGCATTGAAAAATACCTTGTCGCATCTTTCAGAAGTCGCTTTAGGCGGAACTGCAGTTGGTACAGGATTGAATACACCCGATGGTTACGATGTGAAAGTAGCCGAATACATTGCGAAATTTACCAGACATCCATTTGTAACAGCACCGAACAAATTTGAAGCTTTGGCCTCACATGATGCCATTGTAGAAAGCCATGGTGCCTTAAAACAATTGGCGGTTTCTTTAAATAAAATTGCCAACGATGTCAGAATGCTGGCTTCTGGTCCACGTTCTGGAATCGGTGAAATCATTATTCCAGAAAACGAACCAGGTTCTTCAATCATGCCAGGAAAAGTAAATCCAACGCAATGTGAAGCACTCACGATGGTTTGCGCGCAAGTCATTGGAAATGATGTAGCGATTTCTGTTGGCGGTATGCAAGGTCATTATGAATTGAATGTGTTCAAACCAGTCATGGCGGCGAACTTCTTGCAATCGGCAAGATTATTAGGTGATGCTTGTTTGTCGTTTGAGGAACATTGCGCAAGTGGTATAGAACCAAACTACAAACGTATCAAAGAATTGGTTGACAATTCATTAATGTTAGTCACCGCTTTAAATACAAAAATTGGTTATTATAAATCAGCAGAAATTGCACAAACAGCTCATAAAAACGGGACGACTTTAAAAGACGAAGCTGTTCGCTTAGGTTATGTTAGTGCGGAAGATTTTGATGTTTGGGTGAAACCGGAAGAAATGGTGGGAAGTTTGAAATAATTGACAATTTATTCCGCTATACTGCATACAGTTCGGCTGCGCCTCGGGTGATAATTGATAATTAAACCTGTGATTGTATTGCAGGTTTTTTTGTGATTAGAACTTTAACATTAGTTTAAACTGCAAAATTTCAGAAAAATAGGCGTTTATTTTTTTATTTTTTTTAAATTCATACTTTCTATAACAGGATGTTGTAAAATCCTATTAAAAGTACGGAAGATGTTGAAAAATAAGATAACCTTAGAAAATGAATTGTTAGTAGAGCGGTCGAAATTCATGAAAGAAACAGATCTTTTAGTCGAGGTTTTACAAATCTTGAATGAAAACGAGTTCCGACGAGCGAGTATTAAAAATGTGCTAGACCACGGAACTTCAACAGAATCCAATGAATTTAACTTCGATTTACTAGAAAAAGATAAAATTTTTCATTTGGTGCAAATTCGTTCCGTTTGTGTAGATTATCGTCTCCGATTTTTAGACAGTACTTTTTTTAAAGAAGGTATTCCTGAAGAAGCGATTTCTAATATTCATACACTAGAAAAGTCTCACGGAACAACTCTTGGCGGATTTAAGATTATGGCGCCAAGCAAAGCGTTTCAATTGCTGAGTTATGACGATCCGTTATTGTTTGCTCCTATTGGAAATGATTATTACTATTTAATTCATCAGTGGGGAAAAGACATTACTCCTACTCGAAAATGGTTGGTCATGCCATTCAAAAACCTTTTGAACTTTATGTTTTTTAGTGTTATAGTGAGTTTACTTATTACTTGGTTAACACCAGAAAACAATTTGAGCAAAACCGTTCCGATGGCCAATATTATTATTTTCCTTTTTGCCTTTAAGTCGATTGTCGCTGTTTTTATGTATGCCTTTTTTATGATGGGCAAAAACTTTAACGTGGCGATTTGGGATCGTAAGTATTTTAATAATTAAATAAAAAAACCTGCTATATAGCAGGTTTTTTTTATGTTTTAGAAAGCCACATTCCACCGTGGCAATTTACCATTCTCATCTAAAAATTTCTGTAATATCAAACCTTCTACGTAGGTCGGAATGAATTTGTTCTTCGCATTGAATGTTTCGTACCAATGCACTTCCAAACGATCGATTTTCTCGAGTTTCATTTGTGCTGGCCACGAATATTTTCTACCGGTTTTAGCGAATTGATGTCCATTGACAATTTTATCATACAAACCACCATTCTTGCTTTTTAGGGAACCATCATTCTGAATTGTTCCTGTAGATCCCACCATAATGAGTTCTTTTTCTTCTCCATCAACTGCGTAAACTAGAAAAACTCCACTTCCATTTTCTGAGGCATTACATACTTCTTCTAAACTATTTTCAACATTAAAATTGAAATGATTGTTGGTTTTGAACTTTGTTAATTCTTTATACATATTGTTTATTTAATTATAAAAAAATACCCCACGAAGTCGTGAGGCATCTTCTTTATTTCTTGGGAAAATTATCCCATAATCTCTTTTACTTTCTTTCCAATTTCAGCGGGAGAATCTACTACATGAATACCACATTCTCGCATGATTCTTTTCTTCGCTTCTGCCGTATCATCAGAACCTCCAACAATCGCACCGGCATGTCCCATGGTTCTTCCTTTTGGAGCGGTTTCACCAGCGATAAATCCAACAACAGGTTTTCTGTTTCCATCGGCTTTTATCCATTTGGCTGCATCGGCTTCCAATTGACCTCCGATTTCACCAATCATAACAATACATTTTGTTTCTGGATCGTTCATTAATAATTCAACCGCTGCTTTTGTAGTAGTTCCAATAATTGGATCTCCACCAATTCCGATTGCAGTTGTAATTCCCATACCTTGTTTTACCACTTGGTCAGCTGCTTCGTAGGTCAAAGTTCCTGATTTAGAAACAATCCCTACATTTCCTTTTTTGAAAACAAAACCAGGCATGATACCCACTTTAGCTTCACCTGGTGTAATTACACCTGGGCAATTTGGTCCGATTAAAGTACAGTTTCTAACTTTAATATACTCGTTCGCTTTAATCATATCCGCAACAGGAATACCTTCAGTTATGGTAATAATCACTTTGATTCCAGCATCAGCTGCTTCCATAATAGCATCTGCAGCAAAAGCAGGTGGCACAAAAATAATGGTCGTATCTGCTCCAGCTTGTTCAACCGCATCTTTCACCGTATTGAAAACTGGACGGTCTAAATGAACTGTTCCACCTTTTCCTGGGGTAACACCACCTACGACATTCGTACCGTATTCAATCATTTGAGAAGCGTGGAAAGTTCCTTCACTTCCGGTAAAACCTTGAACAATTATTTTGGAATCTTTGTTGACTAAAACACTCATAGTATTTTGATTTTGTAATTTTTAATTTGCAATGCAAAAGTAAGGGATTCATCTTTACTTTTAAAGTTTATTTTTTAGAAATTATTTATGGCAATTGACTCAATTGAAATCCACGATATAATTGATTGTCTTTCACTTCCCAAATCACCATAAAATGAGCTAAAAGCATTTCTTCACGAGGGTTTTCAATGGTTTTAATATAATGAGAATAACGTACTGAGATTTGATCACCCTCTTTCAAAAGATGACTGATTCTTGCTTTAGATCGAACATAGGCTTTCCCTAATTCTTTCGATAAATCTAAAATATCTTGGTGTTTCATTTGTTTGAAACCCGTGCTACTATTCCAATCTAAAAGGACATCAGGGTGTAAAAAAGTGTTCATGATTTCACTATTGATAAGTGCATCCGATTTATAAAAATCTTGAACTAATTTTTTTGGTGACATTTTATTTTAATTTATTTAAAATTTCTGGTATTCTTTTTATGTTCGCAAGTTGTTTCAATTTTTCACGAGATTCTTCGATGGGTGTTCCAAAATAGGACTTTCCACCTTCTACCGATTTGGTTACGCCGGTTTGTCCCATGATTATTGCTTTGGTACCAATGGTAATACCACTAGTGGTTCCGACTTGACCCCATAAGGTAACTTCATCTTCAATGATCACACAACCTGCAATACCGGTTTGTGATGCAATCAAACATTTTTTTCCAATAACAGTATCGTGGCCTACATGCACTTGATTGTCTAATTTTGTTCCTTCACCAATCGTTGTATCGCCTGTAACACCTTTATCGATGGTACATAACGCACCAATTCCAACATTGTCATGAATAACAACTCTTCCTCCAGAAATTAATTGATCAAATCCATCTAGACGTTTTTTATAATAGAATGCATCTCCCCCTAATACAGTTCCGGCATGAATAATCACATTATCACCTATAACCGTATTATCATATATCGCAACATTGGAATGAATTAAACAATTTTTTCCAATCGAAACATGATTGCCAATAAAGGTATTCGGCTGTATCAAAGTGCCCTCTCCTATTTTAGCTGAAGGAGAAATTGACACATTTGAATGTTGAAAAGGTCTAAAATGTTTTGTTAGTGTATTGAAATCTCTAAAAGGATCATCAGAAATTAATAATGCTTTTCCTTCAGGACAATCTACTACTTTATTGATTAAAACTATAGTAGCAGCAGATTGCAATGCTTTGTCGTAATACTTCGGATGATCCACAAATACGATATCTCCTGGCTCAACAACATGAATTTCATTCATTCCAGTAACAGGAAAATTTGCATCGCCAATAAATTCACAATGAAGTAAATCGGCAATTTGTTGTAATGAATGTTGTTTTGGGAATTTCATTGTTGTTGTCGGTTTTCGGTTGCCTGTTGTTGGATTAACTGATAACCGACAACTGACAACTGATAGCTATTACTTTACGCGTTCCATATAATTTCCAGAAGTAGTATCAATTTTGATTTTGTCTCCTTCATTGATAAACAAAGGAACATTAATGGTTGCGCCTGTTTCAACGGTTGCAGATTTAGTAGCATTGGTTGCAGTATTCCCTTTTACGCCTGGTTCGGCATAGGTTACTTCTAGAATTACAGATGCAGGCATATCAACAGATAAAGGTAAATCAGTTTCGGTATTGATACTCACCATAACGCTTTCTCCTTCTTTCAATAAGTCTGGAGAATCTAGGATTGCTTTATTTAATGAAATTTGTTCGAACGATTCGACATTCATAAAATGGAACAAATCTCCTTCCGGATATAAATATTGAAATTTATGATTTTCAACACGAACTTCTTCAATTTTATGTCCAGCAGAAAAGGTGTTATCCAATACTTTTCCGTTGGTTAAACTTTTTAGTTTTGTTCTAACAAATGCAGGACCTTTCCCAGGTTTCACATGAAGAAATTCAATGATTTTATAAATATCATTGTTGTATTTGATGCATAATCCGTTTTTAATATCTGAAGTAGATGCCATTTTTTAATTGTTTTAAGCGATAGGCATTAAGTTTAAAACCTTATCGTGTTTGTTAATTCTTTATTTATTTGCCTAAAGCCTATAGCTTACGGCATACTGCTTACTGCTTTTTAATAATTCCCTGAATATCCTTTCATGATTCCTCTTGATGAATTTCGAATAAAATCTAAAATCTCATCACGTTCAGGTGTTGCTTCCATCTCCGCTTCAATGATACTTACCGCTTGTGAAGTATTGTAGTTTTTTTGATACAATATTCTATAAATATCTTGAATTTCTTTGATTTTATCGGTATTAAAACCTCTTCTACGTAAACCAACAGAGTTGATTCCAACATATGATAAAGGTTCTTTAGCAGCTTTAGTATAAGGCGGTACATCTTTTCGAACCAGCGATCCACCAGAAACCATAGCATGATCACCAATGTGAATAAATTGATGAATGGCTGCCAATCCACCAATAATTGCATGACTTCCTATAATTACGTGACCTGCCAATGCAACTCCATTTACAATTATAGCATTATCACCAATATGACAATCATGTGCAATATGCGCAGTGGCCATGATCAAACAATTGTTACCAAGAGTGGTTTGGCCAGAAGCAATCGTACCACGATTGATGGTTACGCATTCTCTAATAGTACAATTATCTCCAATAATTGTTAATGAATCTTCTCCTCCAAATTTTAAATCTTGAGGTATTGCTGAAATAACGGCTCCGGGAAATATATTGCAGTTTTTACCGATTCGTGCACCTTCCATAATGGTAACATTAGAACCTATCCATGTTCCGTCACCAATAATGACATTATTATGAATGGTCGTAAAAGGTTCAATTACAACATTTTTGGCAATTTTTGCACCAGGGTGAACATACGCTAAAGGTTGATTCATATGTAGATTGTGTTTTTTTGTTTGTCAAATGTAATTCGCATCAATGATGCTCATTTCATGTTTTTGTTTATTGTTTTTTAGCAATTTGAGCCATCAATTCTGCTTCAGCCACTAATTTACCATTAGCGTAAGCATTGGCTTGCATATGACAAATTCCACGTCGAATAGGGCTAATCAAATCACATTTAAAAATTAATGTATCTCCAGGAAGTACTTTATGTTTGAATTTTACATTATCAATTTTCATAAAGAAAGTCAAATAATTCTCAGGATCAGGAACCGTACTCAATACCAAAATCCCTCCCGTTTGAGCCATAGCTTCAACAATTAAAACGCCTGGCATTACAGGTGCGTCAGGAAAATGTCCGACAAAAAACGGTTCGTTCATCGTCACATTTTTCAATCCAACTACATGAGATTCCGACAATTCGAAAATTTTATCCACTAATAAAAATGGAGGTCTATGAGGCAACATTGACATGATTTTATGAATATCCATCAAAGGTTCTTGATGCAAATCGTAAACGGGTACTTGATTGCGTTGTTCGATTTTTATCAATTTCGCCATTTTCTTAGCAAACTGAGTATTTACAAAATGTCCTGGTTTATTGGCAATAATTTTTCCTTGAATTCGTGTTCCAATCAAAGCTAAATCACCAATAACATCTAATAACTTATGACGAGCCGCTTCGTTTGGATAATGCAACGTTAGATTGTCTAAAATTCCATTTGGTTTTACAGAAATAGATTCTTTTCCAAAGGCTACTTTAAGATTATTCATCGTTTTTTCTGAAATATCTTTATCTACATAAACTATAGCATTGTTTAAATCGCCACCTTTGATAAGACCTTCATCTAAAAGAGTTTCTAATTCGTGGAGAAAACTAAAAGTTCGAGCGTCCGCAATTTCTGTTTTAAATTCAGACATATGTTTCAAACTAGCATTCTGTGTTCCCAATACCTTGGTCCCGAAATCAACCATAGCAGTCACTTGATATTCGTCACTTGGCATGACTAATATTTCGCTTCCAGTGGCTTCGTCTGTAAAAGATATTATTTCTTTTACTACATAAACATTCCTTTTAGCTTCTTGTTCTTGAACACCTACTTTTTCTATAGCTTCTACAAAAAACTTTGAAGATCCATCCATAATTGGCGGTTCAGAAGCATCCAATTCGATAATAACATTGTCAACATCACAACCAACAAATGCAGCTAAAACATGTTCTGAAGTTTGAATCTTAACCCCTAACTTTTCTAAATTAGTACCTCTTTGTGTATTGACTACGTAATTCGCATCGGCTTCAATAATTGGAGCGCCTTCCAAATCAACACGGATAAAAGTATATCCATTATTTACTGGAGCTGGTTTGAAAGTCATCTTTACTTCCTTACCTGTATGCAATCCAACACCAATGAGAGAAATTTCACTCTTTATGGTTTTCTGTTTCACCATGACTTACTTATTTTTATTTATTGTTTTCTTTAATTCTTCTAATTCTGCTACTATCTTAGTTAAATTTCTAAAATGAACATACGATTTGCTATAATCACTGTAAGTATAGGCTGGACTTCCTTGCAGTATTTCATTGTCTTTTACATTTCGTCCTACACCAGATTGAGCTTGTATGCGAACATTATTACCAATGACAATATGACCTGCGAAACCAACTTGACCACCAATAACACAATTCTTTCCAATTTTCGTAGATCCCGCAACTCCTGTTTGAGCAGCAATTACAGTATTCTCACCAATTTCAACGTTATGTGCAATTTGAATTTGATTGTCTAATTTAACTCCGTTTCGAATAATTGTAGAACCCATTGTTGCTCTGTCAATAGTAGTTGACGCACCAATTTCAACGTTGTTTTCAATAATAACATTCCCAATTTGGGGAATTTTCACATAGGTTCCATCGGAATCGGGAGCAAATCCAAATCCATCAGAGCCAATGATAACGCCAGAGTGAAAAACACAATTATTACCAATAATTGAATCGTGATAAATTTTGGCTCCGGCAAATAAAGTGACATTGTTTCCTAATTCAACATTGTCACCAACGAAACAATTCGGATAGATTTTTACATTATTTCCGATTTTGACATTAGAACCAATATAACTGAAACTTCCTAAATAGAAATCAGAACCATATTGAACATTTTCAGAAATCGTCGAAGGTTGCTCTATACCGTTTTTACTGTCTTTACGAGCTTGATCATAAAAAGTCAACAATTTTGTAAAGGCCATATAAGCATCTTCCACTTGAATCATTGTTGAATTTACTGTCGACTCTGGTTCAAAAGAATCATTCACTATCGTAATGGTAGCTTTTGTTGTATAGATAAACGATTCGTATTTTGGATTGGCTAAAAATGTCAATGACCCTTCGATTCCTTCTTCAATTTTAGAGAACGAAGAAACTTCAGCATTAGGATTCCCAACTACTTTCCCTTCTAATACTACCGCTATTTGTTCTGCTGTAAATTTCATGCTATACCATCGGATTATGCAATTGCCACAGATAGAATTCAATGTTACTGAATTGTGTATCTTTTACTAAAATTAGCTTGGCTTTTTTCATAGTGGACAAAAATATAAAAAATAGCTTTTAAATGTTAACTTTCTAGCAGTTGTTTTGGGTAACAAATGTAATATTTCGTTACAGGTTTGGATAAGGCTTTCAAATTCAATTGATCGGATGCTTCCACAACGTCTTCTATGGTTTTATCTTTCTTTAAAATATGAATGGGTTCTGCGTCTTTACTATACGCTTGATTTTCTATTTTCCCTTTAAAAACAAAATATTTTGCCTCTTGAATATTGCAATTATTTTCTAATGAAAAGCGTTCAATTAATTCCTCAAATGTTTCTTTTGGAAACTTTTCGCTACTCAATTTTATTTTCAATAAATCTCGATTGATAATCATTTTACTCAATGCACTTAAAATAAAATCATCGTTTTCTTGCCATTCTTTAATAGCGCTAACGACATCATAGTCATCTAATTGTGCAAACTTATCTAAAACAATAATGTCGAAATTTTCAATTGTTATTTTATGATTCAAAAAGAAAAGTAACGCTTTGCTAGCGGGTACTTCTTTTCCTTTAATTGTCAATTCCTTGGCGCGTTTTAATATCTTAGTCAAAATCAATTCTGCCACCAAACTTGTTTTATGCAAATAAGCTTGCCAATACATTAATCGTCTCGCCATTAAGAATTTTTCAATCGAATAAATTGCCTTTTCTTCCATCACCAAAACATCATCCACAACATTCAACATCTGAATGAGTCGATCCGAATTGATATTCCCTTCAGCAACGCCTGTATAAAAGCTATCTCGTTTCAAATAATCCATTCGATCCATATCCAATTGACTCGAAATCAATTGCAACATAAACTTCCGTGGATATTCGCCTTTAAATATTTTGATGGCTAGCGTTAATTTACCTTCAAATTCCTGATTTAATTGATTCATAAACAATAAGGAAATGGCTTCATGATTGACATCTTCTACAATGCTATGCTCCATCGCATGTGAAAAAGGACCGTGACCGATATCATGCAACAAAATCGCAATCAATAAGGCATGCTCTTCTTCTTCTGAAATTAGAATTCCTTTGAATTTCAAAACCTCAATGGCTTTTTGCATCATGTGCATGCAACCCAAAGCGTGATGAAAACGTGTGTGATGCGCTCCAGGATAAACCAAATAGGACATGCCCATTTGAGTGATGCGTCTCAACCGCTGAAAATAAGGATGTTGAATTAAATCGTAGAGTAAAGGATTTGGAATCGTAATGAATCCATAAATCGGATCGTTTAGAATTTTAAGCTTATTGATATGACTCACGAATAAAGTGTTTAAGGGCAACAAATATAAGGAAATAGGTTGATTGGTGTAATCGTTTTATACAAATATCAATTCGAGCTCGAATTCAATTGGAATTGATTTTGGTTTCTCGTTTCAAAAAAATACATTTACCATATTCAATCATACTAATTAATTTTCTATCGGTTTTGGAAATAACTTTGCAAAATAAATACCTAACAGCTTCCATTTATTTGAAAGGAGCTGAACTTTTTTCTTTAAAGAATAAGACTTCGAATCGAGAATACATTTGGGAAGGAAATCCAGCGTATTGGGGGAAACATTCTCCTATATTATTCCCAATTGTAGGCACTTTAAAAGATAATAAATATTCCTATAACAATCAGTCGTATTCCTTGCCACGTCATGGTTTTGCTCGTGACATGGAATTTAAAGTTATTAGCTCTACTTCCGAAATGATTATTTTTTCATTGCAATCCAATGAAGAAACGAAGCTTACATATCCATTTGAATTTGAGTTACAAATCCGCTACACGTTAGAGAAAAATAATTTAAATATTGCCTACAAAATCATTAATAAAAGTAATAAAACCATGCCATTCTCGATTGGTGCTCACCCAGCATTTGCTTTGCCCAAAAAGTTTAGTTCTTATGCATTAGAATTCGAATTTCAAGAAGAATTGAACAGCTACACTTTAGAAAACGATTTGCTTTCAGATTCAATAATTAAAATCCCAATGAAGGAAAAAAAACTTCCTCTCACGTATGATTTATTTAAGAAAGATGCTTTGATTTTTAAAGATTTGAAGTCTAAATCGATTACTATTCTAGAAGAACAAGACCCGATTGTAAAATTTCATTTTAAAGATTTTAAAAACTTTGGAATTTGGACCAAAATCGAAGCGACTTTTATATGCCTTGAACCATGGCTAGGGTATTCTGACTTAGTGACTAGCAATGGAAACCTTGAAGACAAAGAAGGGATTCAACGCATTCCTATGTATGAAACTTTTGATTGCAATTTTACCATCGAAATATTATAAACCACTCCCTTATGTTAGTGATTAATTTTCATCCTTTTCAAAACCTTAAAACCGAACGATTGCTCTTGCGACGTATCTATAATACAGATGTAAATGAAGTTTTTGCGCTTCGAAGTAACGCTTCAACGATGCAGTTTATTCCCCGACCTTTGGTTCAAAATGACCAAGAAGCATTAGCGCATATTACTATGATTAATGATAAAATCGATAACAATGAAGGAATCAACTGGGCCATTACAATCAAAGGAAATACAAAATTGATTGGAATCATTGGGCATTATAGAATTCAACCTCAAAATTATCGAGCTGAAATTGGATATATGATTTTACCTGAATTTAATGGAAAAGGAATTGTCACTGAAGCCATTAAAGAAGTAGTACGTTATGGTTTTGAAGAGATGAAACTTCATTCTATTGAGGCTGTTATTGATCCAGGAAATTTTGCCTCTGAACGTGTACTACAAAAAAATGGTTTTGTAAAAGAAGCGCATATTCTAGAAAATGAGTTCTTCGACGGCAAATTTATCGACACGGTGATTTATTCCTTATTGAAAAGAAACTTCAAAGGATAGCCGTTTACATTTTAAATTTCGGTAACGTTCTAACATACAAATCTTCAACTTTTTTTCTGGCCCAAGCTGTTTTTCTTAAAAAAGTCAAACTTGACTTCACACTCGGATTGTCTGAGAAACATTTGATTTTAATGAATTCTGCTAACGTATCAAATCCATAGTAATCAACCAATTGTTCTACTATTTTTTGAAGCGTAACGCCGTGTAATGGGTCATTTGAAGTATACTGTTGCATGCAACAAAAATAACATTCCAATACTAACTATACTAAAAAATCCATCAAAATTTCTCTTGAAGGATTTTATTGATTTTTGAAAAATAATTATTGTACCGCTAAAAACGCATTGATATTTCCGTATCCAAATTCTGTACTCTTATTTGGATAGAAATTACCCGATTGCTTCATTTTTGTTAAAACTTGATCTCTTGTCCATGTTGGATTTTTAGCCCAAACTAATGCTGCAATTCCAGCTGTAGTTGCTGTAGCTACCGAAGAACCTCCAACATAATCCGATTGGCCATTATAATAACTGTCAACTGGTACATTATTTCCCGAAACAGCTCTTTGCATCACAATCGTAAAATCAACTTTGCTACCTGTATGACAATCATCGCATTTGACAATTGTGGTTCCTTCTTTAACTCCAGTCACAGCAACTGTTTCAGGCATCCAGGCAGGAAAGATGACACCTACAAAAGTGGTGAAACTTGTGGAGGTTCCCGCTGCGCAAAAAATTAGTTTTCCTTTGTTATAGGCTAATCGAATGGCATCTTCAATTTTCCCCACGGAGAAAACATAGCCCATTGACATAGATATTATTTTCACATTGGCATTATTTGCCAATGCAGTAAATGCTTTCTTAACACCTTCTTGCTCTTGATAACTATCTACCACGACATTGGATGCTGCACGATACGTTACCAAGTTAGCATTATAAGCCACACCCACTGGTAAACCGTTATTATTTCTTGGAGCCGTTGCAACAGAAGCCATACTCGTTCCGTGACCGCATTGATCATTTGGGCCATCTACCGTTGTACTCCATGGCCAAATAGAATCTACATACACACCAAATTTTTGAACAGTTCTACCTGAGGAATCCCCCGTGTTGAAACTGGTATTTAATAAGATTTGATTCGGAGAAAGTCCCGTATCTACAATGCCTATTGTTATTCCACGACCTGTACTAAAAGCCCACGAATTAGGAATGTTGTGCTGGTAAAATGTCCAAGGCACTTGCGCATTTGGAGATACAGTTGTATAATCCGAAGCACTTAAAACTTGAGATTCGAAGCCACAACCAGATGAACTCGAACTAGAGGCCGCGCTACGGAATTGAGCATTCTTTTTGGAAACATATTGATAGTCTGCAGGCTCTACATATCGAATATATTTGCTTCTTTTTAAAGCAATTATAGTTTCTTGTTTCGTGATGATTACATTGATAATATTTAAATCAACATCTGCAGAAACTAAAATTTTACTTAAAGTCTGGTTTTCATAATTCATAATAATATTTAACAAATCTTCCTGAATCTGTTGGTTATTACTGCTTTTTGATCGATCGAAATCAGATTTTGAATTTCCAAATCCAATTGTAATTACATTGTTTCCATGAAAAGCAGCACTCCATAACATTTGAGTAGAAGCTTCCTTCCAATTAAAATTACCTTTAGAAGTTATAGCATCGTCGATGACTGTATTTACTTGCAATATTGACATTGGCTCTCTTTGAGCAGCTTCGATAACAATAGGTGTTTTTTCAGAATCTTCTTGATTACAAGAAATAAGAAAAACAAATAATAAAAATGAAAAAGGAATTAGTTTATTTCTCATCGGTTTGAATTTTAATGATTTGAAAACGAAGTTACTAAATCAAGTTGAATTTAAATCAAATGTTAATAAAAATATAAATTAGATTCAAAAACGCTATCTCAAACTAAGATTATTAAAGCCATTAATTGCCTTTCTAAAATTCACTTTTTATAGTATCTTTGCGCTCCTATGCTCAAAACAATAAATATCCTCAACAAAAGAGCACGCTTCGATTATGAAATTCTCGAAACGTATACTGCTGGTATTGTCTTAAGTGGTACGGAAATCAAATCGATACGTTTAGGGAAAGCCAATATCACGGAAAGTTTTTGTGAATTCAATGATGCCGTTGAACTTTTTGTCATCAACACGTATATCGAAGAATATGCTTTCGGAAATCAATTCAATCACAAAGCAAGAAGTGAACGCAAGCTATTGCTCCATAAAAGAGAATTAAAAAGTTTAGCCAAAAACGTTCAAGCCAAAGGATTGACTATTATTCCTTTAAAATTGCACACCAACGAAAAAGGCTTAGCCAAACTTGATATTGGTTTGTGTCGTGGTAAAAAAACCTATGACAAACGTGAATCTTTAAAAGAACAAGACACCAAACGTGATTTAGATCGAATCAAAAAAAGTTTCTAAAAGTCAATTTTATGACTAAATTTGTCATAATCGATTACGACTTATAACTTTGAAAACACTACTCAAAACAGCACGCGAAAAAAAAGGTTTTAAAACTAGGGAAGTTTCCCGTTTGTTGAAAATTGACCAAGCTTTAATCAGTAAATTCGAAAGCGGGCAACGCACTCCAACCAAAAAACAAGTCGAACAATTAGCGCAACTTTTAGAAATAGATTTCGAAATTTTAATGATTGCCTGGCTCAAAGAAAAAATAAGACAAGCTATTTCTGGAGAAACATTAGGATTAAAAGCCTTACAAGAAATTGAACGAGAATTAAATCCAAAAACAGCAACCAACCAAGCGGTCAATCAATTGTTTGAAGAAATGGAAGCTTTAAAAACAAAAATGGAAGCCTTACGAAACACTCAGAGTTCCTAATTCTTATTCTCTAATAAAGGAACAAATCGAAATTCACCAAATTCGTGTTTCTCAAATTGGGTTTCATTTTTGCGAATCAACATGGTCATCACTTGATGTTCCTCTCCCAAAGGAATCACCAACCTTCCTCCTATTTTTAGTTGCGCCATCAACGGTTTTGGAATAATCGGAGCGCCCGCTGTGACAATAATACTATCAAACGGAGCGTGATTAACCAACCCTTTATAACCATCACCAAAAGACAAATGTTTCGGGCGAATCCCCAATTTTGGCAATAATGCAGAAGTGAGTTTAAACAATTCTGTTTGCCTTTCAACACTATATACTTTCGCTCCCATTGCAAACAAAACTGCGGTTTGATAGCCCGAACCAGTTCCTATTTCTAAAACTTTATGGTCTTTTTTTACTTCCAACAATTGACTCTGAAAAGCAACGGTATAAGGTTGTGAAATTGTTTGCCCAGCTCCTATTGGAAAGGCTTTGTCTTGATACGCATAATCTTCAAAACTCGAATTCAAAAACAAATGACGAGGGATTTTCTTGATGGCTTCTAAAACGGATTTGTCGGTAATTCCTTTTTCCTTCAACAACGCTACTAACTGATTGCGAAGTCCTTGATGTTTGGCAGTATCTTTCAAAATGTAGGTTGATTTTATTTGGCAAAAATAGGAAAGTTATCAGAATTTTTAGGAGCTATTTCCTGCTATTCGCTAAATCTTTTTTTTCGTGCCTCAAAAAAAGGATACCGCTACTATCAGGGCTAAAATAATCAGTTAATAACCTGAACTCAATTCTTATTTAAATGTTGAATCATAAATTTTAAATGCACTAAATAATTGTCAATTATCAATTATCAATCATCACCCGAGGCGCAGCCGAACCGTGCTGAGTCATTGAGAACCTTAATGATAAAATAGATTGCACGAAGCAAATTAATTCCTATTTTTGTTCAAAATTATTTTTATGCTAAAAGTAGGTGTTTTAGGTGCGGGCCATCTCGGAAAAATTCATTTAAAATTATTGCAACAATCCACCCAATACGAACTCGTTGGTTTCTATGACGAAAACCTTGAAAACGGAAAAAAAATTGCCGAGGAGTTCGGATACAAACAATTCAATACTATCGCTACTTTAATCCATGCGGTGGATGTCATCGATATAGTAACTCCAACCCTTTCGCATTACAAATGTGCTAAAGTGGCTATCAAATCGGGGAAACATGTTTTTATCGAAAAACCCATTTCTAATACAGTTGCAGAAGCTGAAGAAATAATTGCCTTAGCGAAAGAATATAAGGTCAAAGGTCAAGTCGGTCATGTTGAGCGATTCAATCCTGCCTTCATCGCTACTAAAGATATGATTGTAAATCCAATGTTTATCGAAACGCATCGTTTAGCAGAATTCAATCCTCGTGGTACCGATGTTCCTGTAGTTTTAGATTTAATGATTCACGACATCGATGCTATTTTAAGCGTAGTTCATTCAAAAGTAAAAAGAATCAATGCAAGCGGAGTCTCTGTTATTAGCGATACTCCCGATATTGCGAATGCACGTATAGAATTTGAAAATGGTTGCGTGGCGAATTTAACTGCCAGTCGTATCTCCATGAAAAATATGCGTAAGTCACGTTTTTTTCAAAAAGATGCGTACATCTCGGTTGATTTTTTAGACAAAATTTGTGAAGTTGTAAAAATGCAAGACGCTCCCGAAACTCCAGGAGATTTCGATATGATTCTTCAAAATGCAGAAGGCGTAAAAAAGCAAATCTATTTTGC
The DNA here is from genome assembly GCA_043783565.1 of Flavobacterium sp. Taxonomy (GTDB): domain Bacteria; phylum Bacteroidota; class Bacteroidia; order Flavobacteriales; family Flavobacteriaceae; genus Flavobacterium. The sequence goes on from JAYVZG010000024.1 coordinate 59,316, forward strand.
CAATCCAGAAGTAGCTCCCAACAATGCTATTTTAGATGAATTGGAAACTTTTGCAGCTGCCATCAATAACAACACAACACCAATCGTAACGCTAGAGCAAGGAACGGAAGCTTTGCGTGTGGCGTATCAAATCATTGATTGCTTTAAAAAATAAAATTAAAACCATTAAGAAATTAAGCCTTAATAAATCTTAATTCCTTAATGGTTCAAAAACATAAACCTAAACTTAAAAAATGAAAAACATAGCTGTAATCGGAGCTGGAACTATGGGGAACGGAATTGCCCATACGTTTGCACAAAGCGGATTCACCGTAAAATTAATCGACGTTTCTGAAAAATCTCTAGACAAAGGCATGGCGACTATCGCTGCTAACTTAGACCGAATGGTCGCTAAAGGAACCATTACTGAAGCTGATAAATTGAAAACAGTCGAAAATATCATCACGTATACGGATATCAAAGATGGAGTTGTAGGCGTTGATTTAGTTGTTGAAGCAGCTACAGAAAACATCGACTTAAAACTGAATATTTTCAAGCAACTCAACGAAGCTTGTTCTCACAATACGATTTTGGCAACCAATACATCTTCTATTTCTATTACTCAAATTGGAGCGGTGGTAACACATCCCGAGCGCGTTATTGGAATGCACTTTATGAATCCAGTGCCTATTATGAAATTGGTAGAAATCATCCGCGGATATAATACCTCAGATGATGTTACTAAAACTATCATGGATTTATCGGTTGCTTTAGGAAAAGTTCCTGTTGAAGTAAATGATTATCCTGGATTTGTAGCGAATCGAATTTTAATGCCGATGATTAATGAATCCATCGAAACTTTATACAATGGAGTTGCGGGTGTTTATGAAATAGACACGGTGATGAAATTAGGAATGGCTCATCCAATGGGACCTTTGCAATTGGCTGATTTTATTGGATTAGATGTATGTTTGGCGATTTTACATGTAATGCATGAAGGATTCAAAAATCCAAAATATGCACCTTGCCCACTCTTGGTAAATATGGTTCGTGCAGGAAAATTAGGAGTGAAATCTGGTGAAGGTTTTTATGACTATATTGAAAGTAAAAAAGCAGAAAAAGTGGCTAAAATGTTTCTAAAAAATTAACCCTAAAAATGGCAAGTATTTTCCCTTTTCAAGCCGTACGCCCAACTCGAGATAAAGTTTGTTTGGTGACTTGTCGTTCTTATGAAGAATACGTCAATGCTGAGTTGGCGGCTCAATTGGATTTCAATCCATTGTCATTTTTACATGTATTAAAACCAGCTTTTGTCAATCAGCAATCTATTGCTTATGAAAAAAGATATAAGCAAGTACATCAGAAATACCAAGAATTTAAGGACGAAATCATTCTTGTAAAAGACAACAAACCAGCCATTTATATACACAAAATCATTACTAAAACAGAATCTTTTACGGGAATAATAGTAGGAACATCCATTGAAGAATACCGAAATAATATCATCCGAAAACACGAAGATACTATTGCTTTTAGAGTTCGTTTATTAAAAGAATACATGAAATATTCAGAGTTCAATACAGAACCTGTACTCATGACCTATCCCGATAATAAAACGATAGAAAATTGGATTTTCAGTTGCACCCAAAAATTAGCCGATTTTGAATTTTCTACAACAAAGAAGGAAATTCATTATTTATGGAAAATTGAAGATGCATTGGAAATCAATTGGCTACAAAACATCTTTACCAAAACCAACTATCTATATATAGCCGACGGACATCATCGTTGTGAAGCTTCGGCATTGTTAGCGGAAGAAAATGAAGATGCACAGAATACGTCTAAAAATCATATGTTGAGTTATTTAATTTCGGAGAATAACATTAGGATATATGAATTCAATCGTGTTATCAAAGACTTAAATGGATTTTCAAAAGAAGATTTTTTAAAAGAATTAGCTTCCATTTTTATTATAGAAAATGTAGATTCAAACTATAGTAAATCTTCAGCCAAGCATCAATTTGGGATGTATCTCGGCAATCAATTTTATAATTTAAAATTAAAAAAAGAGCATGCTGTTTTTAAAAATGCACTAGAATCTTTGGATACTCAGATTTTGTATGATAAAGTTTTGTTGCCTTTATTGAATATCGAAGATTTGAGAAATAATGAACGCATAGAATATATTTCTGGAAAGCAACCCCTTCATGATTTGAAACAAAAAATTGATGAAGGCGAATTTGAAGTAGGTTTCATTTTACATCCTTCTGATATCAATGAAATTAAAACTTTAGCGGATAACAATTTAATCATGCCACCCAAAAGCACCTATATAGAACCTAAATTCAGAAATGGATTGGTTATTTATGAATTATAAAAAAAAACAAATGAAAAAAACAATTACTCTTTTTGCAATCACACTATGCCTTTCAACTGTTACAGCTCAGACTATAAATTTCGTCAATAATTCAGACAAACCAATCGCGAGAAGCGCCTCTTCTGTAGCTTTGGATGGTGATTTTGTATATATTTCTAATGGTTTTTCTGCAACCAATCAATCTACTTCTGAAATAGAAAAATACGGTGTGGGTTCCGATACATGGTCCATTGTTCCAACTGCTGTTCCTACTATTGCAAAAAGATATGGAAACTCAGAGATTTTATCAGGCAATCTCTATTTATTTAACGGAGAAACTACTCAAGGTTTGGCAAATGACAAATTAGAAATAGTGAACTTATTTAACGGAAACTTGACGGTAAATTCAATCCTAAATCCAAACCCAGTTATCAATGGTGGTTCAGCTGCATGGGGCGATTATTTTATGGTATTTGGAGGCTGTACAAATAAGTTTAATGCAAATTATTCTAAAAAATTATACAAACTTGATCCATATGGTAATTGGGAACAGTTTGCTGATATGCCAGTCGCTTTAGAAACAAAAGGAAAAGCTATTTATGGTAATAGTAATAATTCTAAACTATATGTTTTTGGAGGTTATAATGAAACAAATAAGATAGCCGAAAACTTTGAAACAGTGGCGGTTACAGGTAGTTTATCGTTATCGAATTGGCAAAATGTTGCCGAAGCTGGCACTAAATTATTTGAAGGCAAACAATTTAATGCTAATAAATACGCACAGTTTAACGCCTTTAGTAGTGTAGTGACTTCTCAAGAACCTAGTAATATTGCTTGGTTGATTTCTGATGAAATTACTAGTGCATCTACTTCAGATCTTTATTTGAATTTTGATACAAAAGATGGTTTTACTAATGGAGCTTTATTTGAAGCTTATGTTATAACTAATTGGACTGGAAGCATTGACAATTCAACCAAAACGTTACTTGATGCTACAATTTCAAATGCTGGTTCGCCTTCAACATATGCGACAAATTTTACTAATTCTGGCAACATTTCTTTAGCAGGATTTCCAACGAGTTTTAGAGTAGCTTTTAAATATACTGGTGGCTATGCGCCGGTTCAAAAAACTACAGCCTTTCAAGTTGACAATGTGAGAGTGTATAAGGGTTTTTCTTCTGAATCAATTTATATCTATGATTTTGCAAGCAACACTTGGTCGACTTCAAATACGACATTACCACAACCAATTTCTGCTCATTCTGTAGCTGTTGATGAATATAGTTTGAACGCAACCAAAATATATGTGTCTGGAGACTACGACGATCAAACGTTTGTTGGAGTTTATAGTACAGATGATAATAGTTTTACCACTCTCAGTCAAACCAACATGATAGGAAGACGTCATCATGCTTCTGAAATCTGGAACAATAAATTATACCTTTTTGGAGGAAATACGACACCAAGTACATCAAGTGCATTAAACAGTACGCAAAGTGCTGACTTACCCTTATTGTCGAATGATAATTTTGAAGTAAATCAACAAGTTGTATTTTTTCCAAATCCTGCAAGTGACTTGATTCTTGTTCAAGACGAAATTATCACTGCAAGCCTATATTCGATAGATGGAAAAAAAATCAATACTCCGTTGATTGGCAATGAAATCAATATTTCTAATTTATCTAATGGGATGTACTTATTTGAAGGAATTACAAAAAATGGAACTATAATTTCTAAGAAACTGATCAAAAAATAATGTCCATTTCAGAAAACCTTATTAAAATAAAATCTTCGTTACCATCAAACGTGACCTTGGTGGCAGTTTCTAAAACCAAACCCATTTCAGACCTCATGAAGGCTTACGATGCTGGACAACGTATTTTTGGAGAGAACAAGATTCAAGAAATGACGGAGAAGTGGGAACAAATGCCTAAAGATATTCAATGGCATATGATTGGACATATTCAGAGCAACAAGGTCAAATATATGGCGCCATATGTGAGTTTGATTCATGGAGTTGATAGTTTAAAATTATTGGAAGAAATCAACAAACAAGCGCTTAAAAACGATAGAATCATCGAATGTTTATTGCAACTTCATATTGCTGAGGAAGAAACCAAATTCGGATTGAACGAAAAGGAACTCAATGAATTATTACAATCCGAATCCTTCAAAAACCTCAAAAACATCAAGATAGTTGGACTCATGGGCATGGCTACTTACACAGAAAACCCAGACCAAATTCGAAAAGAATTTCAACACTTAAAAGCAATTTTCGATAAAAACCAACAGCCAACAACCGCCAACCGCCAACTGAAAACCCTTTCCATAGGAATGTCAGGCGATTACCAATTAGCAATCGAATGTGGCAGCACTATGGTTCGAATTGGAAGTAGTATCTTTGGAGGACGATGATTTGGAAATGAGACAATTTGAAAATATGAAAATAAAAAAACCATCAACTAAAAACAAATTACTTTGCGATTTCTGATTTATTACAACCATTTTTTTTAACCAAATACAGACAACCGACAACTCAAAACCAGCAACCAAAATTTGTACGCAATACTCGACATAGAAACCACCGGAGGGCAATTTAATGAAGAAGGCATTACTGAAATTGCTATCTATCGCTATGATGGTCATGAAATTGTAGATCAATTTATTAGCTTAGTCAATCCGGAAATTCCAATTCAACCTTTTGTGGTTAAATTAACCGGGATTAATAATGATATGTTGCGCTCTGCTCCCAAGTTTTTTGAAGTCGCCAAACGCATTATCGAAATTACTCAAGATTGTATTATAGTGGCGCACAACGCCTCTTTTGATTATAGAATCTTACGTACAGAATTCCGAAGATTGGGTTACTCCTTTGAATGTAAAACTCTTTGTACCGTTGAGTTGGCTAAAGTTTTAATGCCCGAACAAGTTTCGTATAGTTTAGGGAAATTGGTCCGCGCCTTAGGTATTCCAATGGCAGACCGACATCGAGCCAATGGTGATGCATTAGCTACTGTGAAACTCTTCAAAATGTTATTAGATAAAGATCTTGAGAAAATCATAATCAAAGATTTAATTCAATCTGAAATCATCAAAGGAATAGCTCCTAAATTGTTGGATATCGTTGATGGTTTGCCTTCAAAAACAGGCGTCTATTATATTCATCGCGAAGATGGTTCTATTATTTATATTGGCAAAAGTAAAAATATTAAGAAAAGAATCAACCAGCATTTTACAGGAACAACTAATAAATGCAAGAGAATTCAATTGGAAGTTTTTACAGTAAAGTACGAAGAAACTGGAAGTGAACTCATCGCATTATTAAAAGAAAGCGAAGAAATAAAAATCAATCAACCTATTTACAATCGCTCACAACGCAAAAGTATTTTTCAATGGGCGTTGTATGCGGAGAAAGATGTGAATGGTTATATGAATTTATCGCTACAAAAAGCAGACGGTAGAAAAAAGGAAATCACATCCTTTACCACTTTTCAAGAAGGGAAAAATGCATTATTCCGTATCACATCCCATTACAAATTATGTCAAAAATTGACTGGCTTGTATGAGACAAAAAACCACTGTTTTCAGTACACTATCAAAGAATGTGATGGTGCGTGTGTTGGAATTATTTCTCCGGAAGAATATAATTTGAGAGTACAAGAATTCATCGACAAGAATGTCTTCGAAAACAAAACTATCGTCATCACAGATCGTGGTAGAACTATCAACGAACGTTCCGCAGTGTTAATTGAGAATGGCATTTATAAAGGCTATGCGTTTTACGATTTGAATTATCAAATTCGTAACATTGAGATTTTGAAAAACATGTTAACACCGATGGAAAATAATCGAGATACTCGAACGATTATTCAAAGTCAAATACGGAGAAGTCGAAGTGTAAAGTTGTTGTATTTTTAGGAGCTAATTCCTGCTATCCGCTAAATCTTTTTTTTCGTGCCTCAAAAAAAGGATACCGCTTCTATCAGGGCTAGGAGCCTGTTCTATATTCAACGATTGTTATTCGTTGTTTTACCTTAAAATAAATAGACAAAAAAATGTTGAACAATGAATGTTGAACAACGAATTTTGAACTAATAAAAGATGAAATACCTAATCGTCATTGTCGGACCTACTGCCATCGGGAAAACTGCTCTAAGCATTCAATTGGCGGAGCATTTCGAATGTGAGATAGTAGCTTGCGATAGCCGACAATTCTTTCGTGAAATGGCCATTGGAACTGCTGTTCCTTCTTTAGAGGAGTTATCAGCAGTTAAACATCACTTTATTCATAATCGCTCCATTACTGAAAATTATACGGTGGGTGAATTTGAAAAAGAAGCCATTGCCAAACTAGAGGAATTGTTTTCCATAAATGATTATGCCATTCTAGTGGGTGGCTCTGGGTTGTATGTTGATGCAGTTTTAAAAGGTTTTGATGATTTTCCTGAGATTCCAGTTGATGTTCGTGAAAATGTTTCTAATCTATACAAAGAACAAGGGATATCCTATCTGCAAGAAGAATTGAAAAAATTGGATCCAGAGTATTACTCTAAATTGACAACCGATAATCCGCAAACATTACTCAACCCGCAACGTATGATGCGATTTGTTGAAGTTAGTTTAGGTACAGGAAAACCCTATTCTACATTTTTAAATCAGAAAAAAAACATTCGAAATTTTACTCCAATTATTCTTGGTTTGGAAACTGAAAGAACAATAATGTATGATCGCATCAATCAGCGTGTTGATTTAATGATGGAAGTTGGACTGCTTGAAGAAGTAAAAAAATTAGCTTTATATAAAAATTTAAATGCTTTACAAACAGTTGGTTACAAAGAATTATTTGATTGTATTGACGAGAAAATAACATTGCCTAATGCCATAGAAGAAATTAAGAAAAACACTCGTCGCTTTGCCAAACGACAACTCACTTGGTTTAAAAGAAATGAAGTCACCAAATGGTTTGATTTTAAAACAGACTCTGATGAAATCATTCAGTATATAGAAAGAAAAAAAATGTAACACGGATTTCACAGATTTGCACGGATTAATCTGTGTTAATCAGTGAAATCCGTGTTTAAAAAATATAATATGCCAATAGCTCCCAATTTTAAGTCGATATATTCCCAAGATTGGGAAATCAATTTTATGCAATGCACACCAAATGGTTCTTTGCGCTATACCGATTTGTGCAATATGTTGCAATTGACTGCTGCTGCGCATTCCGAGTCGGGCGGCTTTAGTTTTGTTGACATGCAAGAATACAACCAAGCTTGGGTATTGAGCAGAATGCGACTTGAGATTACTAAACTCCCGAAATGGAAAGACATTATTACAATCAATACGTGGATTAACTCGTTGGAGAATTCCCGTTCGGTTCGTGCGTTGGAAGTATCTGTAAATGGTGAAAAATGTATTGGCGCGGAAACTTTTTGGGCCGTCTTCAATACCAAAACACGTCGACCAGAAGGCATGGTTTTAGCACATGACCATTGCAAAAAATATCCAGAAAACCGAGCCACATCGCAGCCATTTTCAAAAATTGAAATCGACGAATCGAAAGAATTACTTTTTGAAAGAAAAGTTGTGTTGTCGGATTTAGATATTGTAAATCACGTCAACAATGTGAAATATTTAGAATGGTGTATAGATGTGATTGATGAAGACATCATGTTGCATAAGTCGATTGCCAGCTTAGATATGAATTTCATGAAAGAGTTATCGTTGGGCGAAGTTGTTGCAATTTATGAAACGAATGAAGAAAACCAAACTATTTTCAGTATTTCCAAAGAAAGCCAATCGGTTTTTGCATTGGCTGTGAACTGGAAATAGCATTCGATTTGTATTCCGAATTCTAGCCCGGATGGTAGTGGCATCCTTTTGTGCTGTTGTTCAGCACAAAAGATATAACGGACAGCGGGAACATGCTTCTCAAAAAAAAAGCTCCGATTTCTCAGAGCTTTTAAAATTATACGGCAACTTTATTTTTGACTACCAGTCTAAAACCTTCTCCGTGAATGTTGAGTATTTCTACTTCTGGATCTAATTTAAGGTATTTTCTTAGTTTGGCAATATAGACATCCATACTTCTTGATGTGAAATAATTGTCGTCTCTCCAAATTTTTGTTAATGCTAATTCTCTAGGCATTAAATCGTTTTCATAAACGGCAAGCATTTTTAATAATTCGTTTTCTTTAGGAGACAATTTGATTGGTTCCTCATTTTTGAAAGTTAAGAAACGAAGTTTTGAATTCAAATGAAAACCACCGATTTGGAATTCAAAACGAACGTGATCTGTTTTTACATCATTGGCTTTACGTTGTATAATTGCTTTAATTTTCATCAACAACACTTCTGAATCGAAAGGTTTGTTGAGATAATCATCTGCTCCTACTTTATAGCCTTTTAAAACATCTTCTTTCATGGATTTAGCCGTTAAGAAAACGATGGGCACTTCTTTGTTCTTTTCTCGAATTTCTTTAGCAAGTGTGTAGCCATCTTTATAGGGCATCATCACATCAAGGATGCATAAATCGAAGGTGTCTTTTTTGAATTTTTCAAAACCTTCCATGCCGTTTTTGGCTAAAGTGACGTCAAAGTCATTTAATGTTAAGTAATCTTTTAGTATCGCACCAAAATTTTGGTCGTCTTCTACTAGAAGAATTTTTTTGTTTTCAGTTTCCATAGCAATTTAGTTTAGTTGATTAGTGGTAATTTAATAATGAAAGTGCTTCCTTTTCCTTTTTCACTTTCAACAAATATTTGACCGTTATGGTCTTCTATTATTCTTTTGACATAGGATAATCCTAGTCCGTGGCCTTTTACGTTATGCAAATCACCAGTATGTTCACGATAGAATTTCTCAAAAATTCTTTTTTGTGCTACTTTACTCATTCCGATACCTTGATCTTTGATTTTAATGATAACGAAATCTTTTATGTTTTCAGTATAAATATCGATAATCGGTGTTTCAGGAGAATATTTAATGGCATTATCTAACACATTAACGATAACATTTGTAAAGTGCATATCGTTTAAAAGAACTGTAGTTCTATTGGCTTCTAGATGCTTTGTTATTTTTCCATGACGGTCTTCAATTATGAGATTTACGTGTTCGATAGCTTCATCAATAATATCATGAATGTTATTCGAATCTTTATTAATATCTAATTCTTTTTTCTCGAGTTTAGAGATACGAAGTACATTTTCAACTTGCGCATGCATTCTTTTATTTTCGTCTCGAATCATTTGCAAATAGCGATGTACTTTTTCTTTATCATCAATGACTTTAGGATTTTTTATGGCATCTAGCGCTAGATTAATAGTAGCAATAGGTGTTTTAAACTCATGGGTCATATTGTTGATGAAATCTGTTTTGATTTCCGAAATTTGACGCTGACGAATCAATTGATTTAAGGCACTTGAATACGCAATAATAATTACAAGTGTAAAAATGATTGACAATAATGTGATTCCAACTAATTCAGAGAAAAGAAATTTTTCTTTATGTGGAAAACAAACCATTAACAAATACTTTTCGTTGCCTTCATTATCTGTAAAAACTGGAATTGAATAGGTATCTTCTTTATCAAATCTGAAATTTTCAGATTGAATTTTAGTGGCTAATCCATTACTATAAATACTGAATTCAAAAGGAGTCTTAACATCATATTCATCCAATTCATCATGCAAAAGCTTTTGCAATTTTTCTGTAGAAATTCTCTCTTGCAATGGTTTTGCAGCAGCAATGTCTTTAAAGAAAATTTCAAATTGAGCATTGTCAAGGATGTCTAATTTACCAGTTTTATTGATTTTGATATCCGGATTTACTTTTTGTTGCATCCCTGATTTATCAATATCTCCATTATTGTAAACTTCTGTTGTCCTTTTTGAAGTAAAGTTTTTAAGCTTTAAACTGTCCGATTTTTTATCAAAGAACGATGATGAAATATTATAATCTTCTGAGATAATGTTGTTGGAATAAATTATAGTTTCATTTGTTCGAGAATTTCTTTGATAATAACCAAACTCCAAAAAATCACTCTTTTGAGGTTCTTTTCCTATACTATCTTTTAGTTTTTTGTATTTATCAATAAAACTAAAAGCTTCCTCTTTTTGCAATTTATCGGAAACATTTCCAATAACTTGTTTAACATGAAACCTAAATTGTTCTTCATTATTTTTGAAAGAAGTGTTGAACCAATAAACTTGTACTAGAATAATTCCAATTAAGGATAAACTCATTAGAACTACAAGCAATCGAAAAAACAATTTATTCATCTCAACAAAGTTAACATTTTAACATTTATACTATAAATACATTAACCAAAGATTAACATCAAAAGGTAATTTTAATGAATCATCATTTTTTTTAGAATTTCATCCAATTGTTGTTTCGCAATACTAAGGTCATTATTTTCGATAATATAATCACTTTTTGCGATTCTCATTTCATCAGTCCATTGATTGTTAATTCTACTTAACACTGTATCTTCAGAAATTTGATCTCTTTGAATAACTCTTTCAATTCTAGTTTTTAATGATGCAATTACTGTTATTATTACATCACAATCTTTGTAGCTTCCGCTTTCAAAAAGAATAGCAGCTTCTTTTACAATTAATGGTTTATCTTCAAATTGCTTTAACCAAATTTCAAAATGTGCTTTTACTGCTGGATGAATAATATCATTAAGTTTTTTTAATTTTTGAGTATCCTTAAAAACAATCTTTGCTAATCTATCTTTACTTAGTAGGTTGTTTTCAAAAATTGTTTCACCAAAAGCAGTTTTTATTTTTTGGAGTATTATTGGATCAAGAAATAATTTTTTTGCTTCTTCATCAGCTATATATACAGGAATACCTAGCGACTTTAGATAATTGGCTAAAGTTGTTTTACCACTCCCTATTCCTCCAGTTAATCCTATAATTTTTGTCATTTTGTAAAAAATAATTCTGGAAATGCTTGTTGAGGATTTTGTTTTAATAATTTGATTTTAATAAACGAATTGATAAAACCTGATCCATAGCTGTTAAATTGTTTGCCAGTTGCTAGTATGGATAAAAATCCAATGCGAATACTCTTGTTTTGAATGGTTGAAAAAATTAAAATTAAAAGAAAATAGAAGCAATATAATTTGAATAAAAAATCTTGAACAAATAGCAATAGTACTATAGATCCGTAAAATCCTAGAATAAAAATAGATGGAAAAAAATACGTTAGTTTACTGTATTTTGGATGCCAACTATCTAGTATAGGTCTTGCTTTTCCAAATTTATTGGTTTGTATTGAAAACTTATTCCAATCGATTCTTCTTTTGTGATATACAAATGCATTTTGAATTAATTTTGAATGAAAACCTAACTCCCATAAGCGAATCGTCAAGTCAGGGTCTTCTCCTGGATGAATATTACCAAAACCTCCAGAAGCTTGAAATGCTGCTTTAGAAATTCCCATATTAAAACTTCGGGGTTGAAATTTATTTAATTTTTCACTTCCACCTCGAATTCCACCTGTAGTAATAAAAGAAGTCATCGAAAAATTGATTGCTTTTTGAATATCCGAAAAAGAATCTAAGGCTTGATCTGGGCCTCCATAGAAATCGACAAAATCTTTAGTTAAAGCTTTAGAAACTTCAACTAAGTACTGTTTAGGAATGATGCAATCCGAATCAAAAATGATAAAATAATCCCCTTTAGCCTTTTGCATTCCGAAATTTCTAGAATCGCCTGGTCCAGAATTCTCTTTAAAATAATACGAAATTGCAAGTTGCTTGGAATACTTATTTACAATTTCATCTGATTTTAATGTCGAACCGTCTTCTATAACAACAATTTCAAAGGGATCTGAATAATATAATTGTAGAAGACTTTGCAATAGTTCTTCCATTTCCTCTGGGCGATTGTATACCGGAATGATAATCGAAAAAAGCATATTCTATAATTTTAACAAATATAAACTTTATCAAAAACAAAAACCACCTGCAAGGGTGGCTTTTATAATTCATTTTATTTTATAGTTTACTCTTTGGTAATTTTTATCGTATTTTGACTTTCATTTGAAAATACTTTTACCATATAAATACCACTTGAATAGGAACTTAAATCAATTTTACATTCTTTAGAATCTTCTACTAATGAGATAACTTCCTGTCCCAATAATGTATATACAATTACTTTATGTATCGTTGTTGAATAAGAAAGATGTAAAAAATCTTTAACTGGAATTGGATAATATTTAAAATTCGATATTTCGAAAGAATTTGAAGATAAAGTTGGACTCCATGCTGCAATTCGAAAGGTGCCATAAACATTATTTCCGTATTCCCAAACTCTTGCAAAAATAGTTTCACCTGGAATTAATCCTGTTAAATTTAATTTAGAAAAAGAGCCAATTCCTTCATCATCACTACAACCTAAGGCAGTTAAACTTGAACATGTCCCTCTAAATACCGTTAATCCTGAATCTATAAACGGTGAACCTGGGTCTCGCTGAACTTCGATAGTTATTTTACCATCTGGAGGAACAATGGCACTATACCATACATCTCCACCAAAATTAAAAACTGCACAAGTAGGATTGGGTTGACCAAGTGTGTTAGTTGCATCTACATTGGTACCAACTAAATAATGTTCCTCGAAAGTAGTTCCATTCGTCAAAGGCAATGCTATTTCACAATTATCATTCTCAATTGGAATAGGAAGTGCTTCAGTAGTGAATAAGAAAGGACCTGTCCAACTGCTCAATTCATTATTAATACATATTGATCGAACGTAGAATTCATAACTAGTAGCAGGCTCTAAACTTGATAAAAGTAATGGGCTACTACTATTAGTATTTGAAGGAGCGTCTAATGGCAATCCTCCTCCAGGAGCTGTAACATGAACATCCCAACCAATTTGTGTACATTGAGTTGTCCAAAATAATGAGGCACTAATAGGATCTATTAGATCTACACCCAAACCAGTCGGAGCTTGGCAACCAATTGCTTCTAATATAGTTACATCGTAATCTTCAGTTTCTCCATATTGATAACTTGAACAAGGATCAATGATAGAACCTGCAGTATTAAATACATCCCTTATCCTCATTCTATGGATTCCTGCAATAGCATTGCAATCTAATGTTATAGGAAAAACACCTGTTCCATTTGCATCTATTGTACCTGATGTATAACCAACTCTTTCACTGGTACTAAAAATTGTATCATCGTTATAATCAATCCAAACGGCAACACTTTGCATACCAAAAGTTCCAACTGTGATATTCATATCGTAAGAATCACCAGCTTGAAGAGTTGCCGTATAATTAGGCAAACCTGTAAAATATGTATAATAAGGATTTAAAGGTTCGTTACCCGTATTATTTGCTAGTGATGTTCCTGTAATCACTACGTTTGAAATCAAATCACCTAACGTTTTTCCATTTGTATACAAAGGAGAACAGAAGCAATTGACTGGATCATTCATTACTATTTCGATTGGTGCACTTGTAATACTTGCACTACTACAAGTTACTCTACATTGATAAAATGTTGTCACTGTTTGAAATGCAGAATACGATGAACTTGTTGATCCAGTAATGTCTGTATAATCAATACCATCTGGAGATTTTTGCCATTGATAGGCAACATCAGAACCAATTGTTTGATTTTGTAAACTCAAATTAAAGTTTGTATTACTACACACCGTTGTAACATCTGCTATCGTATTTCCAGGATCTGGAATACCACTACATGGAAGTGGTTGATTGAAAGTATATTTTAATCCAATGATGTTTTGCGTAGAATTGATATTATTATTTGCTATGGAATTAGAAGAAGTTGCTAATCCAATGTTTGGTGTAATACTCAAAAAAGTGGTTGCATCATTCAATCCAATTGATGCAGTAAGAGCTCCTGCTGGTGTCATTGTTGATCCGTATATAAATTCTATTTGTCCATTAGATTCAAACAATCGCATTTTGAAAGACCCAAATGCTGTGGCACTAGCTCCGCCATTATTACCTAGATTAATTGAATCCCAACCAATTTCTAAAATTCTATTTGGGGCAATACCTGAAACATTATATTGTATAGAACCTGTATTTCTATTATGGTCATCCCAAAAAGGAGCAATTAAAGGTCTTTGAGGAACTGAAGATGAAAAGGCATTTGTGAAAGATAAATTAGGTATAATATCTCCCAATCTAATAAATCCATTCGTACTAATACTAAATGTTGAATAGGTTTGCCCACCAAAAATAAAATCAAAACCTATTGGAATTAAGTTTTGAGATCCATCATCTCCATTAGCTGTTGAATTTACTCCTACTGTTGATGTATAAATTTCAGTAGATTGGCTAAATACATAATTACTAACAGACTGAGCGTTTAGTTTTAATACAATAAAGAAAAGCAACAATGTAATTTTTTTCATAATTGACTATATATTGATGAATAATTGTCTAAAGTACTAAAAATTAAGTATTAAAATTAATAAAAAAAGCCATCTTATATTAAGATGGCTTTAATTAATTTAAGTTTTAAAAAAGATTACTCTTTTAACACTTTGATTGTTTTCACTTGATTGTCTGCAGTTACTTTTACTAAATATGTTCCTGAAGCTAAATGTGACATGTCAATTTGTGATTGGTTTGCATTGATTGCATTTGTCATTACTTCTTGTCCAAGTAAATTATATGCTTTAACATTTGAAATGTTTTTGTTGTAAGACAAATTCAATACATTTTGTACTGGATTAGGATACGCTCTGAAGCTTTCGTTTTCAAAAGAAGTGTTACTTAATAGTGAAGCATCATATGCAGATAATTGATATTCTCCATCACCACCTCCAGAAAGGCTATATGACCATACTCCGATATACAATAAATCTCCTGGAGTTAAACCTGTTAATGAAATTTTTGAGAAATTTCCATTACCATTATCATCATCACAACCAACTTCAGTTAAAGACCCGCAAGTTCCAGTAAAAACACTTACTACAGAATCCGTCATTACTGTACCTGGAGTTGTATCAGTTTCTACTGTTAATGTTCCTGAAGCTGGAACTGAAACAGAGTACCAAACATCATGAACACGATTTTGTTGACAATTAAAAGTCAGACCTGCAGTTGATGTAGAACTTACATTAGTACCTAAGATTGGTGAACTAGCAAAAGTTCCACCAGGTGTAATTTCAATGGCACCTATACATTCATCATTTGCGGGTGGTGGTGGTGGTGTTCCAACACAAATATCAAAAGTTGTATTTTGCAATGGAGTTGCCGTATTTGTATAAATTCGTATATAATATTTTTCTCCTTCAGTTAAACCCGTTGGAACACTTGAATTATTATCAGAACAAGAACCAGGAACTAAAGTCAAAGAGGAACAATCAACTCCAGTCCATAAAGAATGAAATAAATCTGTGGTAGATCCAGCAACATTGATTAAGCTTATGGATTGAATAGTTCCTGTTGCAATAAAATTATACCAAACATCGTCATCTTCCGTTCCGCCACATCCAGCTGCATCAACAGCAGAAGCTGTAGCTCCAGAAACTGTCCCAGCTATAACAATTGCACAACTCGCATCAGGATTTACAGTTAAAGACTCTGCTCCATCACACTCATCATTTGCAGGAGGAGTTGGAGGAGTTTGACACGTTATAGACAAATCAAAAACTACTGCAGGATCACCATTAATTGCACTACCAACATGAATATAATAGGTTTGACCACTTACAGAAGCAAATACTGCATTTACTATAGGATTAAATGAACCATCTGAAGCAATACAGGTACCAGCTGTAAATCCAGAACAAGTCCCATCGGTACTTTCATACACTTCAATTTGCGGATCTCCTGAACTAGCAGAAGCAGTTACAGTTATTATTTGACCATCACCAACAAAAGAATACCAAATATCGTCACCAATTGTTCCAACACAGGAAACATTTGTTCCTCCAGTTGCTCCATCAGTTGATTGACCCGTTAAAACATCACCGCAATTTAACACAATGGCATTAGCACACTCATCATTAGCAGGAGGACAAGCAGTAATCAATTGAGTTGGGCTAACTACATTACAAATCGGAGTATCGTCATTGGTAGCAGTCAAAATTACTGAAGAACCAAAAGCAAAAGGTCCAAATGTAACTTGACCAGCTGATGCAACAGTCTGTGGAGAACTACTTTGATCATCAGTTACTGTAATTGTATTTGCTGAACCAATATCTGTAATATCTGCTATTACTTCAAAAGTAGAACTACCGCAGTCAAAAGTTGTACTAAACGTAACTTGAGGTAGCACACACGGAGGAACCCCACATGAAATAGTTCTTGTTCTAGAGACAAAATCTTCACCACATTGATCGCTTAAATGAAGGTAGTATCTTATAACACCTGTATAATCTGAAGTCCATGTAATAGGTGTTACTCCAAATGCACTAGAAGTTACACCTTCATCTGTACTAATTGTAATATAATCAGTAGGATTAGAGCTTGCAAAAGTATATTCCTCACCTGCTACTACTTCAACATGAGAATACTCACCCGCATATGAATTAGTTGCAATAACATTTGGGCTAACTGAACCACAAGTTGGAGTAAAAGTTGCCCCTGGAAACAAACCATTGACAGATGTTAAACATTGTCCGGAACTATAAACAAAGCTTAATAGTGCACTAACAAAAAAGATTTTAAAAGTAATTTTTTTCATTGTTAAAAGAGTTAGAATTAGTGCACTAAAGTAGTAAAAAATGCTACTACTTTTTCAAATAAACAATAAATCCACCCGAAGGTGGATTTTAAAATGATATGTTTAATGAATTACTCTTTAATCACTTTGATTGTTTTCACTTGGTTGTCAGCAGTTACTTTTACTAAATAAGTTCCTGAAGCTACATGTGACATGTCAATTTGTGATTGGTTTGTATTGATTGTATTTGCCATTACTTCTTGTCCAAGTAAATTAAATACTTTAACATTTGAAATGTTTTTGTTGTAGGACAAATTCAATACATTTTGTACTGGATTAGGATACGCTCTAAAGCTTTCGTTCTCAAAAGAAGTGTTACTTAACAAAGAGGCATCATAAGCGGATAATTGGAATTCCCCATCTGAACCAAAAGTACCATATCTCCATACTCCAATATATAATACATCACCAGCTGTTAAACCTGTTAAAACAATTTTAGAGAAGTTCCCATTTCCTGCATCATCATCACAACCAACTTCAGTCAAAGCACCACAAGTTCCTGTAAAAACACTTAAAACTGTATCTGTAACTGCAGTTCCTGCAGTTGTATCGGTTTCTACTGTTAATGATCCTGAAGCTGGAACTGTAACAGTATACCAAACATCATTAAAACGATTCTGTTGACAATTAAAAGTTAAACCGGCTGATGTTGTTGAACTAATATTTGTTCCTATTATAGGTGAAGAAGCAAAAGTTCCTCCAGCTGTAAATTCAATTGCACCCGAACAATCATCATTTGCAGGTGGTGGTGGTGGTGTACCTACACAAATATCAAAAGTTGTATTTTGAAGTGGATTTGCATTTGCAGTATAAACTCTAATATAATACGTTTGTCCTTCTACTAAACCATTAGGTACACTAGAAGTATTTGTAGCACAAGACCCAGGAACTAATGATAAAAAAGAACAATCAGTACCAGTCCATAAGGAATGATATAGATCTGTTGATGTTCCAGCAATATTATTCAAATTTATTGCTTGAATTGTTCCAGTTGCAACAAAAGAATACCAAACATCGTCATCTTCTGAACCAGCACAACCAGATGCATCAACTGCAGAAGCTGTAGCGCCAGAAACTGTTCCAGCAGTAACAATTGCACAACTCGCATCCGGATTTACAGATAATGATTCTGCTCCATCACAATCATCATTTGCAGGAGGCGTTGGAGGAGTTTGACATGTTATTGACAAATCAAAAACTACAGCAGGATCACCATTAATAGCACTACCAATATGAATATAATAAGTTTGCCCACTTACAGATGCAAATGCTGCATTAACTATAGGGTTAAATGAACCATCTGATGCAATACAGTTACCAGCAGTAAATCCAGAACAAGTCCCATCAGTACTTTCATACGCTTCAATTTGTGGGTCACCTGAACTAGCAGATGCAGTTACAGTAATAATTTGACCATCTCCTAGAAAAGAAAACCAAATATCGTTACCAATAGTTCCAACACAGGAAACATCTGTTCCTCCAGTTGCTCCATCTGTTGATTGACCTGTTAATACATCACCACAATTTAAAACAATAGCATTTGCGCAATCATCATTTGCAGGTGGTGGTGGTGGTGTTCCGATGCAAACGTCAAAAGTTGTAGTTTGACCAGTTGTTGCTGTATAAGAAAACACTCTTAAATAATAAGTTTCTCCAACAATTAAACCTGTTGGTGTACTATAATTGGGGTCTGCACAAGTTCCTGGAACTAATGTTAAAGTGGAACAATCTCCAGTCCATAAGGAATGAAATAAATCTGTTGTTGAACCAACAACATTATTCAAATTAATTGTTTGTGAAGTATTTTCAGCTACAAATGAAAACCAAACATCATCGTCTGCAGAACCGAAACATGAAGTCGCATCTACTGAAGATGCTGTTGCAGCAAGAATAGTTCCTGAAGTTACAATTGCACAACTTGCATCTGGGTTAATAGTTAAAGCTATAGCTCCTGAACATTCATCATTATCTGGAGGACATGCTGCAACTAATTGAGCTGCACTTACAACATTACAAATTGGTGTATCGTCATTTGTAGCCGTAATAATAACTGATGTCCCAAAAGCATACGGGCCAAATGTTACTGGACCAGCAGAACCAACAGTTTGTGGAGAACTACCTTGATCATCCGTAACTGTAATAGTATTAGCAGAACCTATATCAGTAATATCTGCAATAACTTCAAATGAAGAACTAGAACAATCGTATGTTCTACTAAAAGCAACGTGAGGTTGAATACATGGTGGAATTCCACAAATAACAGATCTTACTCTAAATGTTGTGTTTCCTGTACATATATTATCTGCATGAGTGTAAAAACGTACAACTCCAGTTACATCTGCTACCCATGTGATAGGTGTTGCTCCGTATATTGTTGCTGTAACACCATCATCGTTACTAATTGTAACGTAATCGGTTTGAATTGAACTACCAAATGTATACGTTTCTCCTGAAGTAACATTTACATTTGAATATTCACTTGCATAACCTAACGTAGTTACAACATTAGCTGTTAGACCATCACAAGTTGCAATTGTATAAGTTGCAGCTGGATATAATCCATTAGTAGCTGTTAAACATTGTGCATTGCTTATCAATGGCAATAACATCACAATGCTTAATAAAAATTTTAAAGTAATTTTTTTCATTCTTTTGCTTTTGAGTTAATAATGGTGCTAAAGTAAGAAATATTTATATTTTTAATAAAAAAAAGCCACCTTTAACAAAGATGGCTTTTATAAAAAAAATTTAGATATTACTCTTTAATCACTTTGATTGTTTTCACTTGACTATCAGCAGTTACTTTTACTAAATAAGTTCCTGAAGCTACATGTGACATGTCAATTTGTGATTGGTTTGCATTGATAGCGTTTGTCATTACTTCTTGTCCAAGTAAATTAAATACTTTAACATTAGAAATACTTTTGTTGAATGACAAATTCAATACATTTTGAACTGGATTTGGATAAGCTTTGAAGCTTTCGCTTTCAAAAGAAGTATTACTCAATAAAGAAGCGTCATAAGCCGATAATTGGTAATCACCATCTGAAGAGGTTCCATAAGTCCAAACTCCTATATATAAAATATCTCCCGGAGTTAATGCTGTTAATACTACTTTAGAGAAGTTCAAATTACCCGCATCATCATCACATCCAATTTCAGTTAATGCACCACAAGTTCCAGTATAAACACTTAAAACAGAATCAGTCATTACAGTTCCTGGAGCTGCATCTGTTTCTACCGTTAAAGTTCCTGAATCTGGAACTGTAACTGTATACCAAACATCATGAGTACGATTGGTTTGGCATAAAAACACAGGTAATCCAGCTGTACTTGTTGAACTTACATTTGAACTAGTAATTGCTGATGTAGCAAAATCTCCACCAGCAGTGATTTCAATAGCTCCTGTACAATCATCATTAACTGGTGGTGGTGGAGGTGTTCCAATACAAACATTGAAAGTTGTTGTTTGTCCAGTTACTCCTGTTGAAGAATATACTCTTAAATAATAGGTTTGCCCAGCTACTAAACCAGTAGGTGTACTTGCATTATTATCTGAACAAGATCCTGGTACTAAAGTTAATGTAGCACAATCTCCTGTCCATAAAGAATGGTATAGATCAGTTGTTGATCCAGCAACATTAATAAGGCTAATGCTTTGTATTACATCTGTTGCTACAAAAGAAAACCAAACATCATCATCTTCTGTTCCGCCACAAGCTGCAACATCAACAGAAGATGGAGTTGCACTTTGTATTGTTGCTGAAGTAAAGATTGCACAACTAGCATCCGAATTTACATCTAATGCAATGGCTGCATCACACTCATCATTAGCAGGAGCTGGTGGTGGTGTTCCGATACAAACATCAAAAACAGAAGTTTGTCCGATTGTCGCTGTCCATGAATAAACTCTTAAATAATATGTCTCTCCAATTACTAATCCAGTTGGTGTACTAGTATTTGGATCAGAGCAAGTCCCAGGAACTAAAGCCAAACTAGAGCAATCTGCCCCTGTCCATAATGAATGAAATAAATCGGTTGTAGATCCAGTAATATTAAGTAAACTAATAGTATGAGACGTATTAGTAGCAACAAATGTAAACCAAACATCATCATCTTCAGTTCCTCCACAAGCAGCAGTGTCTGTTGGCGAAGCTGTCGCTCCAATGATTGTTCCTGAAGTTACATCTGTACAATTAGTATCAGGATTTACTGTTAAAGTAATTGCAGCTAAACAATCATCATTTAATGCTGGACAAGCTGTTTGAGTTTGAGTTGGGCTTACAACTACACAAGCAGGACTTTGATCATTGGTTACTGTTAAAACTACAGAAGTACCAGCAACATAGGGTCCAAAAGATACAATTCCAATAGCACTAACAGTCTGTGGAGCACTTCCTTGATTGTCTGTTACCGTAACCGAAGATGCATTGGCTAAACTTGTAATATCTGCATTTACAGAAAAACCAGCATCAACTGGGCAGTTAGAGATTTTTTCGAAAGTTGCAACAGGTGTGCAAATTGAAGGATCATATAGACTAATAGTAAATTCTCCTTGCTCTGCAGCATTACTCCATACTTGAACAAAATAAGTTTCTCCTGCAACTAATGTAGTTAAAGATTGAGTAGTAGCAGCAATTAGATTACTTCGACAAGCCAAACTTGTTAAGCCATCACATAATCCAGAATAAATTGCAAAGTTAGCAGAGGTCATAGTCCCATTGGTTACTGTACAATCAATAGTTGAGGATGGTGCAACAAAAGAAAACCATACATCTTGCACTGTTCCAAAAAGATCACATGTAGGCACTCCAGCAGAAACATCTCCAAATGAATTATCAGAAGAAACTATAGAAGCATCTACATCTATTGCTAAAGCTGTCAAGCATGTTTGATTTGGAACTGCAGGGGGAGTAACTGCTGAACAAGATACATCCATTGAATAAGTACCTGTACTACCTACATTATATCCTTCAATAGCAATATAATACGTTGTAAATCCATCAGATGTAAAACTTAATCGTGAACGAGTTGTTAAACCAGCTCCACAAGTATTATCATCATCATTACCGATTATTAAAGTAAGGTTTCCTGAGGTTCCCGTATAAATTAAAACCGAGGAATCGTAGGTTGAAGTACATAAATTTAAAGTAATTGATTCCTCTGCACCAGTACCTGTATAAGAATACCAAACATTCGGTGCATCCATATCTGCACCAAAACCATCGGGTGCTGTGTCTTCATCTAAAGTAGCCGTAACAGTACTTCCAGAATAATTTGATCCACAAGTAATGGCTTCAGCATTGGCAAAATCATCATTGGCTTGTGCATGAATTAATGTTGTAAACATTAAAACAGTGCCAAATAAAAATTTAAAAATAGTTTTTTTCATTCTTTTTTTTTTTCAGTTAATATTGGAGCTAATATAGTGAAATTATAAATGCAAAAAACCACCTTAAAGAAGGTGGTTTCTAAAAAAAATATTTGAAGAAATTATTCTTTAATTATTTTTAATGTTTTTACTTGATTATCTGCAGAAACTTTTACCATATAAACACCATTTGGCAATTGAGACATATCAATATTATTAATTGAAGAGGTGGAAGTTTTAGAAAGAACTTCTTGTCCAATTAAATTATAAATAGCAACTCCAGTAATATTTTTGTTATAAGATAAATTCAAAATATCATTCACTGGGTTTGGGTAAGTTTTAAAATTAGAAGAATCAAAATTAGAAACTCCTAATGAAGGGTTTGTTAGTCTTAAACTAAAAGTTCCTTGTTCTGCAAAATTACTCCACACTTGAACATAATAGGTTTCTCCAGCTACTAAACCAGTTAATGATTCTGTAGTAGGCGCAACTAAATTAGCATTACAACTAGCTGCTACAGGTGTTAACGCACCACATACCCCTGAATGTACATTAAAATTAGAAGAAGTCATCGTACCATTAGTAACCAAACAATCTACAGTACCTTCAAAAGGGGCAACAAAAGAAAACCAAACATCTTGTATAGATCCAAAAAGATCACACGATGGTACTTCTGGGCTAACATCTCCAAATGAGTTGTCTGATTCTAAGTCTGTTCCATCAATGGCTACTGCAAGTGCCGTTAAACAAGTTTGGTTAGCAACTGCTGGTGGTGTTACTCCAGCACAAGTTACATCCATTGTGAAAGCACCTGTACTTCCAACATTCCAACCTTCAATGGCAATATAATAGGTTGAGGTACCATCAGATGTAAAATTAAGCCTAGAACGAGTCGTAAGTGTAGCTCCACAAGTAGCATCATCATCATTCCCAGAAATTAAAGTCAAACTTCCAGAAGTTCCTGTATATACTAATACTGAAGTATCATAAGAAGAATTACATAAATTTAAAGTAATAGTTTCTTCGAAACCAGATCCTGTATACGAATACCAAACATTTGGTGCGTCCATATCAGCTCCGAAACCATCAGGTGCACTATCTTCGTCTAAGGTTGAGCCAGCTGTATTTCCAGTATAATTTGAACCACAAGCAATGGCTTCTGCATTGGCAAAATTATCATTTAAAGCAGGACAAGTTACTTGAGTTTGAGCGGAACTTATAATCGTACAATCAGGAGAATCAGTAGGAACAGCAGTTAATACAACAGATAATCCATTCGCATAAGGTCCAAAAGTTAATAACCCTATGTCGCTCGTCTGTGGAGCTCCACCTTGATTATCAGTGACTGAAAATCCAGAAGAAGATCCTACACTTGTAATATCAGCAGTAACATTAAAAGTAGCATCTGGACAATTACTTACTTTAGTAAATGTAATTGCTCCAGGAGTACATAAAGGAATACCACAAATAATTGTTCTAGCTCTAAAAACAGTTGCTTCTCCACATACATCATCAAGATGGGTATAAAAACGAACTACACCTGTAACATCTGCTACCCATACTAAAGGTGTTAAACCAGAAGTAGCTGCAGAAACACCATCGTCGGTGCTAATGGTAATATAATCCGTTGCAACAGAACTTCCAAAGGTATAGGTTTCACCCGAAGTTACATTTACATTAGAATACTCCCCTGCGTACCCAAGAGTAGTAATTGTATTTACAACAATACCATTACAAGTTGCAGGTGTGTACGTGGCAGTAGGATATAAACCACTTGTAGCATCCAAACATTGTGCTTTACTTATAAATGAACATAAAAATGCACATACAAATAAAACATTAAAAGTAATTTTTTTCATTATATTTTTTTTTATAGTTAATAATACGTTAAAAGTAAAAAAAATAACTCGAAGAAATTAATCTTCGAGTCATAAAAATATTTTTTTTTTTAACAATTGTTTAAAACACTAAATAAAGTTGATTAATTTATACTAGAAATTGCAACTAATTCATTTTCATTTTCTAAGTAATTCACTCCTTCAAAACCAAATCCAAAAAGATTCAAGAAATCTTGTTTATATCCTGCTAAATCACCAATATTTGGTAGTGATTCTGTGGTTGCTTCTAACCACAACTTGGCCACTTGTTCTTGAACATCTTCCCGCATTTCCCAATCGTCAATTCTGATTCTTCCATTTTCATCGGTCGGAACTGCTAAACCAGTATACAATCTTTCGTTAAACAATCGCTGTATTTGTTCAATACATCCTTCATGAATTCCTTGAGCTTTCATAATTTTATATAATAATGAAATGTAAAGTGGAATTACTGGAATTGCAGAGCTGGCTTGAGTTACTAAAGCTTTATTGACTGAAACATAGGCCTTTCCTCCTATTGATACCAAAGAATCTGTAATGGTAAATGCAGTTGCTTCTAAATGGTCTTTCGCTTTTCCAATCGTGCCTTTTCTATATACTGCTTCAGTAACCGATGGCCCTATGTATGAATAAGCAATTGTGGTTGCTCCTGGAGCTAAAACATTTGCATTTTTCATGGCTTCAATCCACATCGACCAATCTTCACCACCCATTACAACAATTGTATTGTCAATATCTTCTTGATTGGCTGGCTCGATTGAAATTTGAGTAACAATACCTGTATGGAAATCAACTGTTTTATTGGTAAAAGAATTTCCAATTGGCTTTAAAGAAGAACGATGCAAAACACCAGTCTCAGGATGCATTCGTACTGGTGACGCTAAACTATAAATTACTAAATCAATTTGACCTAAATCTGCTTTGATTAAATCTATCGTTTGTTGTTTAATTTCTTTTGAGAAAGCATCTCCATTGATGCTTTTCGCATACAAACCCACTTGATGCGCTTCGTTTTCAAAAGCAGCTGAATTATACCAACCAGGCGATGCGGTTTTTCCTTCAGTAGCAGGTTTTTCAAAAAAAACACCAATTGTAGCTGCGTTAGAACCAAAGGCACTTGTGATACGTGATGCCAAACCAAATCCAGTTGAAGCACCAATTACTAATACTTTTTTTGGACCTGAAATTTCTCCTTTTGATGTAATATAATTTATTTGATTTTTTACATTTTGCGCACATCCTTTTGGGTGGGATGTCAAACAAATAAAACCTCTCATTCTTGGCTCAATAATCATAATGTATAGTATTAATTTTTATTTAAAAACAAATTCAAATTCATAATAAAACGCTGTAAATATAACTCTAATATTAGTTCAACAATGTTTTAGCATGATTTAAAGCTGACTCAGAAACATCAATTCCAGAAAGCATTTGTGCGATTTCAAGGATTCTTTCGTCATTATTTAATATTTTCATTTCCGTATTAGTTTGCTCATCAAAAACGGATTTAAATACTTTAAAATGAGCATCGCCTTTTGCAGCAATTTGCGGTAAATGAGTAATTGCAATTACTTGCATAGAATGACTCATATTCTTCATGATTTCACTCATTTTATTAGCAATTTCGCCAGATACTCCCGTATCAATTTCATCAAAAATAATCGTTGGCAATTTAGAATATGTTGATAAAATTGCTTTTGTAGCCAACATAATTCTAGATAATTCTCCACCCGAAGCTACTTTTTTAAGCAATCCAAAATCGGATCCTTTATTGGCTGAAAATAGAAATTGCAATTCGTCTTTACCATTCATAAAGTAATTCGATATTTGATTGAGTTCAATTTGAAAACGAACGTTGGGCATTCCCAATTGCGATAATATCTCAATCCATTTTTCAGCTAATATTGGAATGGCATTTTTTCTATTTTCATGAATTAAATTGGCTAAATCATCTAAAATAATTGAGGTTGAGTTCAATTGATTTTCAATTTTTTCAATGCTATTTTCAATTGCAGCGTAGGCATGAACCTGTGCTTCTAATTGAGTTTGAATTTGCTGTAATTCCGAAATAGTGGTTACTTGATGTTTTTTCTGAAGTGAGTAAAGAAGTTGCAATTGTTGATTTAACTCATGTAACTTTTCAGGATCGTGAATTAAATCTTCTTCTTTTTGAGACAATTCATCAATACTATCTTTCAATTCAATATAGACAGTTTCGACGCGATCAAATATTGACCGATAGTTTGGTGAGAATGTAATAATTTTATTTAAACAAATTTTTAATTCATTCAAATTGTGAAGAATACCATATTGTTCTTCATTAGCAAGTAACAATGATTTATTTAAATTTTCTTTGATAAATTCAACATTATTGAGCTGTTCGAATTGGGTTTCCATTTCCAATTGATCCATCGATTGCAAAGAAATAGATTGAAGTTCTTTAAGTAAAAAAGTAGTATAATCTTCTTCTTTAATCAAATTTTGCAATTGATTTTTTAGAGATTGCAATTCCAATTGATCCTTTTTGTATTGTTTTAATGAAACGCCGTAACTCTCAAGAAGTGAGTGATTTGAAGCAACAGCGTCTATAATTTGAAATTGATACTCATTTTCGGAAAGTTCTTGTGTTTGATGTTGCGAATGAATATCAATTAAATACTCGCTCAAATTTTGCAATTCTTGTAAATTAACAGGGGTGTCATTAATAAAAGCACGTGATTTACCTGAAGGAAGTATTTCACGACGAAGTATCGTTATCTCTTCGTAATCTAAATCATTAGATTCGAAAAAAGACTTCAAATTATAATTTGAAATTTGAAAATGAGCTTCTATAAAGCATTTTTCTTCTTTATTTTTTAATGAAGTTGAATCGGCTCTTTTCCCTAAAACCAAACCTAATGCACCTAATAATATAGATTTTCCAGCTCCAGTTTCGCCAGTAATAATAGAAAAACCACTTGAAAAATCAATATTTAATTTTTCGATCAAAGCAAAATTATTGATGGAAAGTGATTGTATCATTGGATTAAAAAATACTTAATAAAAGCGAGAAGTAGAATACTAAAAAACACCTTAAAATTATAACTTAATTTCAGTCCATTTATTAGAATTTATGGGAGAAATAGTAAAAAGCTTGTCTAGCAATTCGCCATTATTAACAGCTGGTCCACCAGTAAAAATTGAAACTATTTCATCTGACTTCGCATCAAAAAATATTCTTGTTAAAAAAGAATTGGGTCGAGTAATTTCCATGTATGATAATTTTGTAATGGCCTCGATAATTTTTTCTTTCGCTAATTTTAAATCCTTATTCATCTGATCTAAACCTTCAAAATGGTATTGGAATAAAGCATCTCTAAATTGACTAAAAGTATTAGAAACTAAATTGTTAGCCAAGAAATAACGATTTTGATTGCTATCGCCTTGATTCCATCCTTTATAACCACTTGATTGAGCCACAGTAACAATTTCTTGAGCCGCTTCATAATATGGCATTCCACCATCTAATTTAAAGGTATCAGCATCCATTCCAATAATGATCAAACTATAAAAAGAGATTACTGAAACTAAATTTGAATCAAAAGAGTTTGGGTTATAATTTAAAAGTTGAAATTCAGCATATTCAAAATTGAAGTCTTTATCATTATAATTTAATATAGGAGATGAATAAGTTGAATTATAGGCTGTTCTTGAAGATCCGACTTGAATTGTAGCTTTAAATTGATTGCCAGTAGCTTCATTAATCGTAATAAACATCGAACAATTAATACGTTCATTGTTTTTAACTTTCTGAGTCGTCCAATTGGTTTTGTTTACAAAATCAGACAATCCTTTTTCTAAAGTCTTAAAAATCTGAAAGTTGGTTCCTCCTATTTGATCATAATTGACTTTTACAGTGCAATTTAATTCTTGAGCATTTACATTTCCAATTATAAAAGCAAAAATGATTACGAGTAATTTATGCATGATAGTGTTCAATTATTTTATTAATTATATCTTCAGCTACTGCTTCTTTTGATTTTAAATCCATGGTTTGAATTGTATTCGTACTATCAATAAAGGTAACTTTATTTGTTGGTTTGCCAAAACCTGCTCCTTGATCTTGCAATGAATTTAAAACAATCAAATCTAAGTTTTTTTTCTGTATTTTCAACTTTGCATTTTCAATTTCATTTTGAGTCTCTAAAGCAAAACCAATTAAATATTGTTTCGTTTTAATTTGGCCTAAAGAAGCTAATACATCTTTCGTTTTTTCCAATTCAATAGTGAAATTTGCTTCCGATTTTTTTATTTTCTGTTCTGCAACATATTTGGGTTTGTAATCCGCAATAGCTGCAGCACATATAACGACATCTGCATCATTATAGTACATATGACAAGCATCATACATTTCTTGAGCAGAAACAATTCGAATTAAACTTATGGCAGAATCTTTAACATTCAAATACGAGGGACCCGATATTAAAATAACTTCTGCTCCATATTTGGAAGCACATTCCGCAATATCAAAACCCATTTTTCCAGAAGAATGATTTCCAATAAAACGAACAGGATCAATAGCTTCGTAGGTTGGTCCAGCGGTAATTAGAATTTTCTTTCCTTTTAAAGGCAATTTACTTTCTAAGTCAGCTTCAAGAAAAGCAATAATATTTTCAGGCTCTGCCATTCTACCTTCGCCAGACAAACCACTCGCTAATTCTCCGGATTCAGCAGGAATAATTGTATTTCCAAATTGATGTAAAGCCTTAAAGCTTGCTATCGTAGAAGGATGTTTATACATATCCAAATCCATTGCAGGTGCAAAATAGACAGCGCATTTTGCCGATAAATAGGTCGCTATTAGTAAATTATCACAATTGCCATTTACCATTTTAGATAGGGTATTGGCAGTTGCAGGAGCAATTATCATGAGGTCGGCCCAAAGAGCTATTTCAACATGATTATTCCATTGAGCATTGTCGTCGTCTTCGTGATAAAAACTAGAATGAACGGGGTTTTTAGAGAGAGTTGCTAAAGTTAGTGGAGTTACAAAATCTTTAGAAGCTGGCGTCATAATTACTTGAATTTGAGCACCAGCTTTGATAAAAAGTCTCACTAAATGTGCAGTTTTATAAGCAGCAATTCCACCAGAAACGCCTAGTACTATTTTTTTACCACTTAAAACTGACATTGTAATTTATTTTTCGTTATCTGCTCTATGGTAGATTTTACCATCCAACCATTCTTGTACAGCTAAAGCGTGAGGTTTTGGTAATTTTTCATAGAATTTAGAAACTTCAATTTGTTCTTTATTTTCAAAAACTTCTTCCAAACTATCATTATAAGTAGCAAACTCTTCTAATTTTTCAGTTAATTCTTTTTTAATTTCAGAATTAATTTGATTAGCTCTTTTTGCCATAATAGTAATCGCCTCATACACATTGCCAGTAGGTTCTTCAATAACACTTTTGTTGTAGGTTATTGTGTTAACTGGAGCATTCGTCTTTTTTAAATCCATGACATTCGTTTATTTAGAAAATTGTTTTAAATCAGTATCAATTTTTGCAAGCATCTCATCAGCTTGCTTTTTGTATTTAGTGTCCTCTTTAAATTTGATTAGATTAGTGTACGCAATTTTAGCGTTTTTTAATCTTTCTTCCATTTTAGCTGGAACACTATTTATAGCTAATTTATAAGCAGAATCAAATCTATAAAATAAAGCAGGCTCTTTAAATGGAGTTCCCGGGTATTCTGCAATAAAATTCTCTAAAGCTACTAAAGCAGCTTTATAATCTGAAATCGTATTGTATTGTTTTGCGATTTCGTAATATTTTTTTTCTAGTTTATCTGTAAGCTTTTTTAAAGTAACATTGGCTTCAGGAAGGTATGTTGAATTCGGGTACGTATCAATAAAATTCTGCAATTTATCGATGGCTTTGATTGTTTCTGTTTGATCTAAGCTATATGAAGGTGAAAGCATCGAATAACATTTCCCTACTAAAAAAGCTGTTTCTTCTATTTTTTCGCTTTTAGGATAACTTGAAACAAAACTTTCAAACTGATACGCTCCTAAATAATATTGTTCTGTTATATAATACGATTGTGCAAACATATAAAACATCTTTTCAGACTGTGGCTTCCCTCTAAAAGCAGGAGCTAATTGCTCAAAAAGACGAATTGCTTTGTTGTATTTTTTGGCATTATATTTTTTCTCAGCCTGAGCATATTTCACAGAAACATCATCAGATTTTAAAGCTTTTTGATAGGGACTACAAGAACTTATTAGGATTGAAAAAAGTAAAAAGTATAAAAATTTAGTCATTATTTTTGAATGGTCTTGTTGATTTACAGCCCTAATTGGGATTTCAAAACGAACTGCAAATTTAGTTATTAATTAGAGACTACAAAATATTTTTTATATTATTAAAAATCAGGCTTTATATTAAGAATAACTATAGGTTTTTGAGAAAATTTTCAATTTTAGAAACTAGTTCTGCATCTGCATTTACTAATGGTAATCGCACCGTATTTTCTGACAATCTTAAATATTTGAAAATCTCTTTTATTCCAGCAGGATTCCCTTGTTCGAATATCAAATCGATTCCATCTGCTATTTTATAATGCAACTCATAGGCTTCTTTCACTTTATGTTGCAATCCTAATCGTATCATCTCTGAAAATTGTTTTGGAATTCCTTCTCCAATAACGGAAATGACTCCGCTCCCACCTGCTAACACCATCGGTAAAGCAATCATATCATCCCCAGAAATCACTAAGAAATTTTTTGGTTTATCTTGAATTAGACGCATAGCTTGTACCATATCGCCAGCAGCTTCTTTAATTGCTACAATATTTTTAAAATCATTAGCCAATCTGATTACAGTGGATGGCAACATATTACTTCCTGTCCGAGCTGGAACATTATATAATATAATTGGTTTTGGAGATGTATGGGCAATGGCTTTAAAATGTTGGTAGATTCCTTCTTGTGTTGGTTTGTTATAATAAGGAGAAACGGAAAGTATGGCTACAAAATTTGATAAATCTCTAGTTTTTAATTCCTCAATAACTTTTGCTGTATTACTACCACCAACACCGAGAACTAGTGGCAATCTATTGTTATTAGCTTCTACAACGGTTTGAATCACTACTTCTTTTTCATTGGGACTTAACGTAACATTTTCAGCTGTGGTTCCTAATACAACTAAATATTCTATTTGATTGTCTATTTGATAATGAACTATTCTTTTGAGTGCTTCAACATCAACAGTTAAGTCTTTTTTAAAAGGTGTTACGAGTGCAACTCCAGTTCCAATTAGTGATTGCATATTATATTTTGTTTAGTATTTTTAAATATTTGAATAGCTCTTCAATAAACACTTTGTAATTTTCAGCATTGGTATCTATCATAAAATGATTTAGTTTTTTATCAATAGAAGAAAATCCAACTTTAAAATTGGCTTTCGATTGATTGGAAACTAAAAGTAAAGCTGCTTTTTCAGTATCGTAATAATTGATTAACAAATCAAATTTTTGAGCTATAAATTCTTTAACATCAGACTTATCAAAAGTGGCGGTCCAACTCAAATCTTTATGACAAAACGTTGGATAATCAAAGGTTTCTTTTTTCTTAATTATGTCTTTGAAAACCAAAAAATTAATATCACTATCTTGAATTCCATTCTGAACCAACTCAGCAAATAAGGCTTCTTTTTCGTAAAAATAACTTTCATCAAAAATAATTCCTACCGTTTTTATCGTTTTATTTAATGGAATGTGATTTACATTGACGATGCTTTTCTTAACTATTTTTTGAGTAAAAAAATTCTTTAAATAATTTAAAAACATATTACATTTACTTGAATTACAAACTTACTTAAATAACTTACATTTCGGATGGTAAAACTAAAAAACTATAACGTTGTATTGGCTTATTTTGTTTTATTCTTAACATTTATTTTCAATGTTTCTTGCAACCCGCCAAGGCTTTATGTAACAAAGATTGAAGGGAAACAAATAGCTATTACCAATCAAAATAGGGAAGTCCCTGCAATCGAACGATTTATAAATCCTTATCGCGAACATATCGATAAAGATTTGAGTACTGTTTTAGCATTCGCACC
The DNA here is from genome assembly GCA_043783565.1 of Flavobacterium sp. Taxonomy (GTDB): domain Bacteria; phylum Bacteroidota; class Bacteroidia; order Flavobacteriales; family Flavobacteriaceae; genus Flavobacterium. The sequence goes on from JAYVZG010000024.1 coordinate 91,736, forward strand.
AGAAACATTAGATAAAAGCGGTGAATGGCAAACTCCGATGGGAAATTTATTCGCGGATGTAGTCTTTCTAAAAGGAAACCCCATTTTTAAGTCAAGAGAAAACAAATCCATAGATATTGTACTATTGAATCATGGTGGAATTCGTTCAATTATACCCAAAGGAGATATAACGGCACGAACTGCTTTTGAGATCATGCCTTTTGAAAACAGTTTGGTAGTTATTGCATTGAAAGGAGAACAAATTGAAGAACTTATTCAGTATTTCATTCGAGAGAAAAAGCCGCATCCTTTGCATGGTTTGAGTTTTACAATTGACAAAGATAATGTGGTTAAAAACATTCAAATTCAGGGAAAACCTTTTGATAGGGAAACGATATATTATGTTGGCACGAACGATTATCTATCGAATGGTGGTGACAATATGACTTTCTTTAAAAAAGGAATACAGAAATATGATTTGGAGTATAAATTGCGAAATATCTTAATTGATTATTTTAAAGAAGTGGATACTGTATCGATTATTTCGGATCAAAGAATAACTGTTGAAAAATAATTGGTATGCCTAGCCCTGATGGCAGTGGCATCCTTTTGTTCCGGTGTTCGGAACAAAAGATAGAACGAACAGCAGGAAGAGCTTCTAAATAAAAAATAAAATGAAAAGAAGAGAATTTATTGAAAAAACGGCGGCAACTACTGCATTTGTTGGTTTAGGCTTGTCCTTAAGCAGTTTTAAATCGGATGCAATTAGCTCGTGTGACACAAAACATTTGACCATACTACACACCAATGATGTGCACAGTTATATTGATCCGTTTCCTCCGACGCATCCGAAAAATCCGAATATGGGTGGTGTGGCAAGAAGAGCTGCTTTGATTGAAACTATACGAAAAGAGAATCCAAATGTTTTGCTCTTGGATGCAGGTGATATTTTTCAGGGAACTCCCTATTTTAATTATTATGGAGGAGAATTAGAATTTAAATTGATGAGTATGATGGATTATGATATTGCAACGATGGGCAATCATGATTTTGACAATGGCATTGATGGATTTCATTCGCAGTTGCATCATGCAAAATTCGATTTTGTTTCTGCCAATTATGAATTTAAGAATACCGTTTTGGATGGCTTGGTAAAACCCTATAAGATACTCCATAAAAACGGGATTAAGGTTGGTGTTTTTGGTTTAGGAGTTGGATTGGATGGACTAGTGGATAAAAAGAATTATAAAGAAACTGTTTACAATGATCCCGTTGGTGTAACTCAAGATATAGTTCGTATTTTAAAGCAAGAGAAAAAATGTGATTTGGTAATATGTTTGTCCCACTTAGGATACAAATATAAAGACGAACCGGATAAAATATGTGATTTGAAATTGGCAGAATTGACGCAAGATATAGATTTAATCATTGGTGGTCATACGCATACATTTCTTGATAAACCAACCGTTATGAAAAATGCTATCGGACAAGATGTTTTGGTGAATCAAGTTGGTTGTTATGGAATAAATTTGGGTAGAATTGAATTTTATCTGGATTTAAATTTATCGAAATCAATACTTGGAAAATCGATTGTAGTTTAATTTTTTGCTTCTACCATAAACATTAAAAAAGCATAATGTGCTAACGAGAAAACTAAGGCAGATATTGGTTTGAAAATTTGAAAAGACAAATAAAACTTATCAAACATAAAAAGAATTACTAAGAACGTGAATAATAGCGTGCTTATTAAAAGCCAAGAATTTTGTTTATTATCATTCATTACATAATTAGAAAGTCCAATTCCACAAAATATTGAGATGATGACATCATTGATAATTGTTGCGTAAAAACTAGGATTATCAGGGCTAACCATGATATAAATGAGATAGGAAAAAATAAAAACAAAAGGAATTGTCGCTAAAATTAAGGGAACTAAATAGATTGAATCTCCATTTCTAATAATTACATAAATACTGACTAATCTATAAATTAAGAATGCTATAATTCCATATAGTAGTAATTGTGAATCCGAATAAAGTAAAAATACATTTGACAAAAAAGCAAAAAATAAAGCAACAAGATACCATGAACATTTTTTGATGGAAGTTGTTAAATAAATAACACAAAGACTAGGAATTAATAAAGGTTTCAATAAAAAAACAAAATCTTTATATTTAAAATATTCGGCTAAAATCAATACTATAGTTATTGCAAAAAATAAACTTGTAAAAAACATAATTTTGAAATTCCTCTTCATAATAGATCAATTTGAAGTGTTTTCATTTATCTCTGCTGCAATTATATATTTATAAAATGTAAAAAATGCAAATGCACTTAAAATAACTTCTATTGGACGATTAACAGAAAGTGTTAAATCAGAAATAATGTAACGTTCTATAAAAACGATAAATCGCAATCCAATAAATAATAACGTACTAATTAGTAACCAAGAATTCTGGCGGTTTTCATTTTTAAAATAATTAGTTATCGATATTCCTGCTAAAACAGATATTAAACTACTTTGAAGTATTAATACATTAAGTTCAACATTTGAAATATCATTTGTTACTGATATTAAATAAAAGAAAATGACTAAAAAAGGAAACGAAACGCCAATGATATGAAGGTAATTTTTCTCTTTTGACAATTTAAAAATTAATAAAAGTGCTATTATTCTTGAAAAGATGAATGTAATAATTCCATAAAAAAACAAAGGAGAATTTCTATATAAAAATAAGACATTACTTAACATTATAAAACCTAATAGAATATAAAATAAGCTGTTATTTTTTTGAGTATTTAGAAAATATAAAATTCCTAAAAGTATCGGTAAAACAATTCTAAAAAGAATAGACGCAATATTAAAATCAAAAAGTTCAGCAATTATTTCAAAACATACAATTACAAAATAGGCTATGTTTAATCCAAACTGCAATTTGATTTTAGATTTCATAATCTTTGGTTTTGAATAATCAATGTAATAATAACATCATGTTAATTAATAATTTTATATCGCTTTTGTTTTTTTTCGTCTAATAATATAGAAAGATATAAATAATACTGACCAATTATGAATAAAACCATAGTTAATGGTTGTATAATTTTATAATTCACATAAAAAACATTAATCACAAATAGTAATTGAGAAAAAGTAATAAGTACAGTACTTGTTAATAAAAAAGCACTCGATTTATTATATTTTGCCAAATGATTTGCCAAACTCAAGCCACCGAAAAATACCATGAAAACACCTTGAATTAAAAACAAATAAAAATTATAACCTAATTCATTAAAAATAAAGATTGTATCTATAATAAAGAAAATCAAAAAAGGTAAACTACATAAAAACATCACTAGAGCACCTGGGAATTTGATTTTATTCATTATTAAATATAAAATTATTATTCTATAAAAAAGAAAGAAAACAGTACCCATTACAATACATGAAATTTCGTTTGAAATTAAATACAAGTTTGCTATCCAAACTAGAAAAAGAGCTACAATATAATATAGATTCCTAATTTTTGAAGAAACTAAATAAATACCTATTAAAATTGGGATTAAAACTGGTTTTGTGATCGAAATATAAAATTGATCCTTGTTGTATTCTGCAATAAATTCTATAAAAGCTATAAAAAAATAAAAAGCAATTAATGGATTTAATAAACTTGATTTTTTAAACCAAACTTCTTTTTTTTTCATAAATTATTTTTAACATTAACAATTAATTAACGCTAAAAGTAATATTTTTTTTTAAATAAAATTTATTAATAATTGATTTTTTAATTTAATAAATTAATAAAATCAAATTCTGAAATTATTGGCACTTTTAGTTGATTGGCTTTTTCTAATTTTGCTGGCCCCATATTTTCACCAGCAATTACATAATTTGTTTTTGCAGATATGGAACTTCCTATTTTACCACCATTATCTTCAATTAATTGTTTTAGTTCATCACGTGAGAATTTAGAAAAAACTCCTGAAACAACAAATATTTTACCTTCAAGTTTCGTTGTAGCATTTGGGTTTTCTTTTACAAGGATTTCAAATTGAATTCCATAATCTTGCAATCTTTGAATGATTGTTTTATTTAAATTATTTTCAAAAAAATCAACAACACTTGCCGCAATTCTTTCTCCTATTTCATCCACCAAAATTAAATCTATTAAATTGGCTTTACTGAGAGACTCAATGTTTTTATAATGCTTTGCCAATTTTTTAGCCACAGTTTCTCCAACATATCGTATACCAAGCGCATACAAAACATTTTCAAATGGGATTTGTTTGGATTTTTGAATGCCGTTGATCAAATTTTCAGCTGATTTTTGAGCCATTCTTTCTAAAGGAAGAATTTGTTCTACTTTTAATTCATATAAATCCGCATAATTTTGAACAAGTCCATTTGTAAAAAGCAGTGCTACTGTTTCTCCACCAAGACCATCAATATCCATTGCTTTTCGTGAAATAAAATGCTGGATTCTTCCAATAATTTGTGGTGGACAACCATAAAAGTTTGGGCAATAGTGGTTGGCTTCCCCTTCATTTCTAACCAATTTGGTCTGACATTCTGGACAATGCGATATGTAAATCGTTGGTTGTTGAATTTCGGTTCGTTTACTTAAATCTACTGCTATAATCTTTGGAATGATTTCACCACCTTTTTCTACAAAAACAATATCGCCTATTCGAATGTCCAATTTTTGAATTTGGTCGGCATTATGAAGAGAAGCACGTTTGACAATCGTTCCAGCCAATTGCACAGGTTCTAAATTAGCCACAGGCGTGATGGCTCCAGTTCGTCCTACTTGATAGGATATAGAATTAAGTCGAGTGAAAACTTGTTCTGATTTAAATTTATATGCTATTGCCCATCGTGGTGATTTTGCTGTATACCCTAATTCATCTTGATGTTGAAATGAATTAACCTTTACTACAACACCATCGGTTTCATAAGGCAATTGATGCCGATGAATATCCCAATAGTTAATATATTCAAATACTTCTTCTAAATTTTTCGCGAGTTTAGCTTCCTTTGGGACTTTGAATCCCCAATTTCTAGCCATTTGCAAACTTACAAACTGTGTCTTAAAAGGAAGATGATTTCCTATAATAAAGTATAATAAACATTCTAACGGTCTTTTAGCTACTTCAGCACTATCTTGTAATTTTAAACTTCCAGAAGCAGTATTCCTAGGATTTGAATAAGGATTTTCTCCAATTTCTATAAGATCTTGATTCATTTTTTCAAAACCTTTAAATGGCAAAATAATTTCCCCTCGAATATCAAATTTTTCAGGAAAGGAATTTCCACTTAGTTTTAATGGAATTGATTTTATTGTTTTGATATTGTTAGTTACATCATCACCTTGAAAGCCATCGCCTCGAGTAATTGCTTTCTTTAACATTCCGTTTTCGTAGGTAATACTAATGGATGCTCCATCATATTTTAATTCACAAGTATATTCAAGTAGAACATTGCCTAATACTTTTTGCAATCTGTTTTCCCAATCTACTAAATCTTCTTTCGAATAGGAATTATCCAAAGAATACATTCTAAAATCATGAGTAACTGTTTGAAAATTCTTGGTTATGGAGCCTCCTACTCTTTGAGTTGGTGAATTTTCATCGAAGAATTGTGGATTTTGGTTTTCTAATTCTTGAAGTTTTTGAAGTTTTTGATCAAATTCAAAATCGGAAATCGTTGGATGGTCTAAAACATAATAATTATAATTGTGAAGATTGAGTTCTTCTCGTAAAGCTTGAATAGTTTGTTGAATATCCATAAAAAACAAATTGGCTATTTTAGTTTTTAAATTGTGTACTAAAATAACCAATTAAAAGAAGATTGCATGGGATTATGAAGTAATAATTGAATTTATTTGTTGGTATAATTGCCCATCACTTAAAAAAGCTCCTTGTTGAATTAACCCAAATAGGGAAGCATTTCTTTCATCTGTAAATTCCTTCCTTCCTGTTTTCATTTCGATAGTTTCGGTGAACATATTGTCGCTAAGCCATTGCAATCCTTCTTTGGTCAAGAAATCTGTTTCAGGTACGAGTGATTTTAGAATAATAGACAGAATATAGGAATCAAAACATTGAAAGAGAAAAATATGATTCTTTGAAAAATGCTCTAAATAGTTTGCTCTAGACAAAACTCCTTCCCAGATTAAATCAGAAAAAACATCGAGTTCTTGTTCAGCTACTTCGGGTTTTTCTGTTTTGATTTTATCCCATTCTGCTTTATCAATAGATTGAGTGGCAAGGAAATTAATGAACTCTGGATGTAATTCTTCAAATTGTTCTTTGGTGAGCCTGTTGTATTTCATAGTTAGCGAATGGATGGATTAGAGAATTAGCGAATGATTTTGACAATTCGCTAATTTGCTAATTGCTACATTCGCTCATCTAGCCCGGATAGTAATGAAAATCCTTTTGCGCCGGCGTTCGGCGCAAAAGATTGCAATGTATAGCCGGATTAGCTTCAAAAAAAAATCCCGAAAAAGATCGGGATTTTAATTGTATGTCACTAGATATTATTTATCTGCAACAATTTCATAAGGTAATTCAAGAACAACTTCTCTGTGTAAACGAATGCTAGCAGTATATTTACCAGTACGTTTTACGATTCCGCTTGTAATGAATTTTCTATCAATAGATTGTCCTGCTTTTTCTAAAGCTTCAGCAATATCAATATTTGTAATAGAACCAAAAAGTTTTTCACCTCCAGCTTTCGCAGAGATTTTTATTTCGATAGCTTTTAAAGTTTCAGCCAATGTCTTAGCATCGTTTACTACTTTAGCTTCTTTATGTGCTTTTTGTTTTAAATTTTCAGCCAATACCTTTTTTGCAGAAGGTGTTGCTAAATGAGCATGTCCTTGTGGAATTAAGAAGTTACGTCCGTAACCTGCTTTCACAGATACGATATCATCCTTAAAGCCTACATTCTGTACGTCTTTCTTTAGTATAATTTCCATAATTGCTTCTTTATTATTTTAGTAAATCAGCCACATATGGCATTAACGCTAAATGTCTAGCTCTTTTCACAGCTACTGACACTTTTCTTTGGTACTTTAATGAAGTTCCAGTTAAACGACGTGGTAAGATTTTACCTTGTTCGTTTACGAATTTCAATAAGAAGTCTGCATCTTTATAATCAATGTACTTGATTCCAGATTTTTTGAAACGACAATACTTTTTAGTTTTGTTGGTTTCAATGTTTAAAGGTGTAAGATATCTGATATCCCCATCTTTTTTTCCTGAAGCGGATTGTTGTAGAGTTGCCATAGTTACGCTTTTGCTGCTTTTAATTTAGTTCTTCTTCTTTCTGCCCAAGAAATTGCATGTTTATCTAAACTTACAGTTAAGAAACGCATGATTCTCTCGTCACGTCTAAATTCAGTTTCAAATGCGATAAGCACTTCACCTGCTACCTTGAATTCGAATAAATGGTAAAAACCACTTTTCTTGTTTTGGATTTCGTAAGCCATCTTTTTCAGACCCCAATCCTCTTTTGATATCATTTCTGCTCCTCTGGACGTAAGAAATTCTTCGAATTTGCTCACTGTTTCCTTTACCTGAA
>JAYVZG010000025.1:0-4941 GCA_043783565.1 Flavobacterium sp.
AACTGATGCCCCTGCGGTTCCAGAAATAGCAATCGAGGTGTTATTGCCTTCGCAAATTGCTGCAATGTTTTGTGTGATGGTTGCTGTTGGCAGTGGGCTGGGCGTGAGTTGAATTGTCGATCCAGCGGGAGGGTTTATAGTGCTTAAAATATTACTACAAAACGGAGCAACTGTTTGTGTTATCGAATTTATAGTGATTGAACTATTACTAATAATATTTGTAAACAAAACATCAAAATGACCTGAATTATCTATTTGTATTGTATGACTGCCGTTATAGTCAGTATATTCAACATTTGTGTTTGGGGTTCCTGAAAAAACAATTGTTGTTGATTCATTATAGCATGGATTCGTAGCTCCAGAAACTATTGCAGTTGGTTTAGTGTTTACAACTAAATTTTGAGAAGATGTTGGTGATATTTGATTCCCTATATTCGCATATACATAGTAGGAATAATTTCCAGCAATTGAAACTGAAGGCAAAGTCAACACAGGTACAATGGTACTTCCTAAAGAACCTAATGTTGCTTCAGACCAATTATATGTAACTCCAAGGCCTGCATCTTCAGCGTTAATAGAAATTATATCACCTTCGCACAAATCAGGAATTGGATTAATTTGGGTACACAATGTAATTAATACAGATGTTTGTGTATTAAACTCTGAAAATGAAGTTGAAGCAGGAATTTTATAATTTATAGTGTATGTTCCAGGGGTAGCATTTAATAAATTCAAAGTTCCCGTATTGCTATCTATTGACAAACCTGATTGTAAAACCGAATAACTTCCACCTGGGGATAGTGGAGTTGGAAAATCTACGGTTAATTCTGAATTACTGTTCTTACATATTCCGGTTTGACCATTTTGATAAGCGATCGTTCCGCTGGGGGCTAATTGAGATAAAGCAATAAAATTTTTAACTGGAATACAATCTCCTATAGAAGCAAGATACTCTATGGAAACATATATTTTTTGGTTTTGAGAAGTAACTACAAAATCGGTTAATTGATTTATAGGAATAGAATTACTAATGTTATAATCGTCTAATGAAGCAAAAAAACTAAAATTGAAATCTGCGGGGTTTAAATTACCTACCATAATAGGGATGTTTTGTGTCAAATCAAAATGATCTATCAAAAGATTACTGATTGGTATTATATTTATTGGCGTTTGTAAAACCGGAAAGTAACTAAATGGTATTACAGCCGATCTACTTTGATTGCACCCATTTGAATATGTTAGGAGTACGGTGTAAGTACCTGGTTGAGACACTTGTAGTGTATAGCTATTTTGCCCGGCTATTAAATTTTCGTTAAGATACCAGGAATAAGTAGCACCTGCAATTGGAGCGTCTGAAGATTTGATTACAATTTCGGTACCCTCACAAATTGAAATCGCTAAATTAGGGTTGATTTCACCAACTTTTGATATAACTGGAGTTCCAAAATTAATACTACCAGCCTCAATAAAAATCGCTGAATCTAATGCCGTATCAGAATAATCACCTATAACCATTTTGATAGTATAGGGGTGACCTGGAATCACAGTTCCTTTGGCAGTCATTTTGATTGACTGCCCTTTTAAAGCCATCTCTGAGTGAGCTTGAGCGGCCGGGTCAATCGGATTATTTACATTGTATTTGTCAAAAAAAGTAGGGTTTGCATCTTCACAACCAGTATTATATGTTTTTTTTCTTATCGTAGTTACCGCAACTGGTGTAACAGGCGTTACGTTTGGTACTAACGCCAAATTCTGCTTGATACCCGTTTCCAAATCGGTTAATATAAATGCAAAAGCATCGCTAAAACTACACTGATATTGTCCATATTCTGCAGAAGCAAAAACATAGTTAAAACTAAAACTGTCTATACTTGGTATAAACTTAAATTTTAGGTAAGAGGCATCATTAATTGAAAGGTTATTTCCAAAGGCTTGATTTATTGCTTGCAATTCTAAATCTGTTTGATTGGAACATACAGAACTAATTGCATTCCCATTACATTTTGCTGCAAGATTATTAACAATCCCTGTAGAAAGCACTACGCCCTCTTTTATTGGAAAATCAGAATTATTTCGATTAAAATATCCGATTCCACAACTACCACCTTGCGAAGTAATATTACTCACATTAACGCAGGGCGAATTAATCAAAACATCTTTTACTAATTGGGCATTCGTAAAAGAAGTAGTATTAACACTAACAAAAGCTTTACTAGGATTATCTATATCTGTGCATTTTGGGCAAATTGGATAAGGATCCGAAGTTGTGCTGTTAACTACTACACTATTGATTAGGTTTAAAAAAGGTGCATTTGGATTTTGAGGGTCAACAAGACCGTAAATCTGAGGGACAGGAAAAGACACGGTATAATTTATGCTACTACCAGCAGGTAATTCACTTATAGTATCACTCAAATTCCCAGTTCCATTTGACCCATTTCCTCCTCTCCAGTTCATATTAGTTACATAAGTTGGCATATTATCCGTAACAGATACATTATAAGCATTGCTAGGCCCACTATTATAGATTACAATATTATAAGTAACTATTTCTTCTGCTGGATATGGATTAGCGGATGTTGGAGTTTGTGGAAACAAGTAATTGGTTTGGTTGTTGTTTTTTGAAATCCACAAATCAGCCGATGGAGTTGGTGAGTCTATGTCAATACACTCTAAACATGGTAAATTTGTATATGGAAATTCATCAAAACCAACAGTATTAATCAAATTTTGGTTTTGGTCAAAGTTTGCAGGTATAATTACATTAATAATATAGGTTACCGTCGCATTAGGAGCCAAAATTGAAATTGTGTTTTCTATAGGTCCTGTTCCAGAGCTTCCATTATCGCCGACCCAAGATACATTACTTGCCAAAACATTTGTTGGAACGGGATTGTGAATCAAAATGTTTGAGTGAGCAAAACTATCTTGGTTTTTTACGGTTAAAAAATAAGTCGCTATTTTACCTGCTACATATTTTGTAAAATTATCTGTTAATTTCACATATATTCCTGATGCTGTTGCAATTGTATTAGTATCAACACATCCAAAACAATTTGCATTTGGATCAATTGAATTACTACTTATAGTTATTGGAAGAGAAACGGGGAATGATATTCCCAAATCAAAAGTAGTGTTTAGTGTATAAATGACTGATTGACCAACAGGCAAAGATAGAATTGTATCCGAAAACAAAGTAGTTCCAAAACTACCATTTGATCCAGTCCAATTGTTGAGAGATAGACCTGCACCTATTACGCTTCCCAAAACAACATTGGTTGCAACATCCGGACCATAATTAGTAAGCGTAACTGTGTAGGTTGAATTGCCCCCAGGTATATATGTTTGTGATAAATCTGTATTTGTTAAAACTAAATCAGCTCCAATGCCAGAATATAAAGTATCAGTATCAATACATTGTGAACAGGTGGGATTCGGGTCTGTACTCTCAAACCCCACTAAAACAACCTCATTAACAATAGGATTAATTAATGATAAAGGCACTTTAATAGTCACAGTATAAACTATTGTTTGACCGTTTGTTAATATCGGAATAATATTATTTAAGGCAACATTGGTTCCAAAACCACCATTTCCAGACCACGAAAATTGCGTTATGCCGGCTGGAATGGCATTTGATAGTAATATATTTTCTGCATTGTGAGGGCCGTGATTGGTTACTGAAATTTGATAAATAACCGTTGACCCGGGAATATATACACTCTGATTATCGGTATTAATAACTTCAATATCTGCAGTTTTCCTAACTTTATCATGATCTGTTGCTTGATTGTTTGATAATTTCAAATCAGTTGAATCGCTTTGGGCATTTACAAAAAAATCGATTGGTAAATACGTACTTGATAAAATTGGCAAATCTATAAGATAAGTAACTGTTGATCCAACAGCAAGTGAAACAATTGTATTGTCTAAATTTGTATTAGTACCCAACGAACCATTATCACCACTCCAAGACATTTGTGAGAAGCCAGCAGGAATTAATCCAGAAACATGAACATTTGTGGCAACTTCGGGGCCATTGTTTTTTACCTTTACAACATAATGATTTGAAGTCCCTGGAATATAGCTTGTGATGTTGTCTGAAGATTGAACTTCGATATCAGATCCATTATTCAAAACATCTGTGTCTGTACAATTTGGACAAATCGTTGAAAGTTCAATACTTGTGGTTGTATAGGTAGTTTGGTTTATTAAATCTCCCGTAAAACCAGGTGGTATTGTTAAAGTTATTGTATAAGTAACCTTATTGTTGACTTTTAAAGAGCTAATGATATTAATTAAGTTAATATTATTTCCCGAGGAGCCATTTGAACCAACCCAAGAAAATTGTGTAATACCAGAAGGGATCAAATTAAAAACTTTAATATTTGATGCTAAATTAGGACCTGCATTCAGAACAGTTACTGTATAAGTTACCGTTGTTCCCGGGGTATAAAAACTTTGATTATTAGTATTTGTAATTTGAATATCAGCATAAAAAGCGGTAGAATCAATGTCGTTAATTTGAACGGGATTTGCATTTGATGCAGTTACGGTAGTTTCAAAAAATAAGGACCCAAAATAAGCAACAGGAATTTGACATTTTATTGTAAAATGTACGATTTCACCAGGAGCAATTGTACCCACCAAGCCACTGATACCAGAATTTGTTCCAAACAAATTTAGGCTGGATGTCCATATAGATTGTGAAACACCCGAAGGCAAAGGTGCATTAATTTCTACATTATTAGCACTCTGATTGCCAATATTAATGATGCTTATTGAATAAACCGTTTCTTTATTAGGAGAATAATATTCAGTAAAATCAGTACATTCTACTTTTAAATCAGCCTGCCCAAACCCCAATACAACCCAAAAAAATATCGAAAATATAAGTAAAATTTTTTTCATAATCAAATCTAAAAAAAGCGTAAAACCAAC
>JAYVZG010000026.1:0-13622 GCA_043783565.1 Flavobacterium sp.
CCCGAAGCGTCGGGATTGTTCCCTTGTGCATACATTGCTTCGGTAGCTGTTTTCCAAGCTGCGTTGATGTTGTCAAGAGCGGTTTGAATTGCAGGAATATCTTGAGATGAATGTGCCATTCTCAATTCAGTTAATGCATATTCGATAGCTACTTTGTTATCATCAGTCAATTTTTCTCCTAATTCTTTCAATTGAGATTCCGTTTGGAAAATCATTCCGTCAGCTTCGTTCAATTTTTCGGCTCTTTCTCTTGCGATTTTGTCAGCTCCAGCATTTGCTTCAGCATCTTTTTTCATTCTTTCGATTTCTTCAGAAGTCAATCCAGAAGAAGCTTCGATACGAATATCATGAGACTTACCTGTTCCTTTGTCTGTTGCAGAAACTTTAATGATTCCGTTCGCATCAATATCAAAAGTTACTTCAATTTGAGGAACTCCTCTCGGTGCTGGTGGAATACCATCTAAGTGAAAACGACCTATGGTTTTGTTATCCACAGCCATCGCTCTATCTCCTTGCAATACATGAATTTCAACGGTTGGTTGAGAATCAGCAGCCGTTGAGAAAACTTGAGATTTTTTAGTTGGAATGGTTGTGTTTGATTCGATCAATTTGGTCAAAACACCACCCATAGTTTCGATACCTAAAGATAAAGGTGTAACGTCTAATAACAATACATCTTTTACATCTCCAGAAAGAACTCCACCTTGAATCGCAGCTCCAATGGCTACCACCTCATCAGGGTTTACTCCTTTAGATGCTTTTTTACCAAAGAATTTCTCCACTTCATCCGCAATTCTTGGCATACGAGTAGAACCTCCTACTAAGATTACCTCGTCGATATCTGAAGTTGACAAACCTGCATCTTTCAACGCTTTAGCAACAGGCGCCATAGAACGTTTTACTAAAGAGTCTGACAATTGCTCAAATTTCGCTCTAGTCAATTTTTTTACTAAGTGTTTTGGTCCAGAAGCGGTTGCTGTAACATAAGGCAAATTGATTTCAGTTTCCGCTGAAGAGGACAATTCGATTTTTGCTTTTTCAGCTGCTTCTTTAATTCTTTGTAATGACATTGGATCCAAACGCAAATCGATTCCTTCTTCCGCTTTGAATTCATCTGCCAACCAGTCAATGATTGTTTGGTCAAAATCATCTCCACCTAAGTGAGTGTCTCCATTTGTAGACAATACTTCAAAAACTCCATCTCCTAATTCAAGGATAGAAATATCAAAAGTACCACCCCCTAAATCGTATACCGCAATTTTTTGATCGATTCCTTTTTTATCCAAACCATACGCTAAAGCTGCAGCAGTTGGTTCGTTGATAATACGCATTACTTTCAAACCTGCAATTTCACCCGCTTCTTTTGTAGCTTGACGTTGTGCATCGTTGAAGTAAGCAGGAACTGTAATAACTGCTTCTGTCACGGTTTGACCTAAGTAGTCTTCCGCTGTTTTTTTCATTTTTTGAAGTGTCATCGCTGACAACTCTTGTGCCGTATACAAACGACCATCGATGTCAACTCGTGGTGTATTGTTGTCTCCTTTTACCACTGAATAAGGAACTCTTTTCGCTTCCGCTGTAGTTTCAGAGAAAGAATGTCCCATAAATCTTTTGATTGAACCAATCGTTTTTGTCGGATTGGTTACCGCTTGTCTTTTTGCAGGATCACCTACTTTAATTTCACCACCTTCTACAAATGCAATGATCGATGGTGTTGTTCTTTTTCCTTCTGAATTAGGGATTACAACTGCTTCATTTCCTTCCATTACAGAAACGCAAGAGTTTGTTGTACCTAAATCAATTCCAATTATTTTACCCATTTTTATTCTATTTAATTATTGTGTAATTCGTTTTTTAACAACTCGGCGAGCCATAGTCAATCTTTGTGCCAAGCGAATTGGGAATTCTAAATTGTCAGTTTTGCAGAAAATTAGCTGACATGATGTCATTTTTTAGGAGCAATTTGCTTGCGCCAGTTCACCCTTTTAGGAGCTCGGGTCCCGCTATTCATTGCAATCTTTGTCTTGCTAAAGAAGCAAGACAAAGGATTTTCATTGCTATCGGGGCTAGAATCTGGAATGAAAAAGACGTGTGATCTTATACATTCATGTAAACAATCGGTCATAAAAAAAGCCACTCTTAAGTGACTTTCATTTTATAATATCATTTTATTATTGCTTGACAACTTTAATACTTTTTTGCAAAGTATTAGCTATAAATTTTACCAAATAGGTTCCGCTTGCTAAATTGGATAAATCTAGAGTAGTAACATCAAATACTTTGCTTTGTACCTTTTGTCCTAAAAGGTTACATACTTCAATATTGGAAATATCTGAATCCGATTTCAAATGCAATACATCAACTACAGGATTTGGATAATAGGAAACCTTCGCTGCTTCAAATTGATTTACCCCTAAAGCTGGAGTAATATTTATAGAATAATCTTCAAAAGCGGCAAAATCACCAGAAAAACATGGTGTAACAGGTGAGTAAAACTGAATGCTAACTCTCATTCTATGTAATCCTAAAATTGCGTTAGTTGGAATGTTTAATGGTCCTAAAATATTAACTGGAGTCGGTGAAGCGGAAAATATTCCAGTAACAACATTTTCTCCTGCATCAACAAAATCGAAGTCATTGTTCCAATCTACCCAAATAACAAAATAATATTGGTAATTATTGGTGTCAAAAGTTAATGAATAGCCAGTTCCTGATCCTTGTTCAAAATTTATAATTTGTTCGTGAAAATCACCGTAATTCCCAGGTTCAATTTGAGTTGTATTGTTAATACTTCCGATAGTTACATTCGTAATTCCATAACCATCAACAGCTGTTGGATTGGGTGTACAATAACAAGGAACTGAAAAAGTAGTATAGCTAATTTCATTACAATTTACTGTTTGTCCCACTAAGTTATAAGGAGTAAGTTTCCAAAAGTAGGAAGTATTCGCCGTTTGACTGATGATATCAAAGTTGTCTACATAACCAATATCTTGATTGTTAATAATATCCGAACCACCAGAAGTTGTTCCAACATCTAGTATATAACCCGTAGCCGCAAGATCGATATCCCATGAAACATTCGTAGTCAAATTACCACAACTCGGATTAGGAATTGAAATTTGATTTTGAGCACAACTTGGTAATGAAAGTGGTATTGCATCTATGCTAATATCATCTAAATACAAATGATATTGACCGGTTGTTGTAGACCTAAAAGCGACGTAAATAGTTTGATTTAAAAAAGAATTCAAACTATATGTGAAATTTTGCCAATTGGTAGTAAGTGAAACTTGACTTGCAACCACATTAGTAAAATCGGCTTCATTGTTTCCAGTTGTAGAAACTAAGATATCAAAGGGTTCTGGAAAAGCATTGTCTAATTGTCTTGCCCATAATGATAGTCTATTGCTGAGATTTGCTGTTACTAAAAATTGCTTCATGATCAAATAATCATTATGTGCTAAGACATCGTCATAAAATATTCTGGCCACTTTCGTTCCTGTGTGTGCTGTTCCAGCGGCAACGGTTCCTGCATTCCATGTATTGGCATCACCGCCATTGATAATAGACCAATCGGCAGGAATTCCGCTTTCAAATCCTTCTGTAAATTGACTAAAGACTTGAAAACTTATGAATAAAAACAATAATAAAGTAATTTTTTTCATGAGTGTAGTAACTAAAATTAGTGTGTAAATTTATACTTTTTGTGTACTAAATATAAATGATGTTATACTTTTTTTTTGAATATAAATCTTTCATTAAAAATGACAATCGAAATCAAAATCAAAGCATACGAAATGACTTGATTAAGATGCACTGCTTCCTTAAAATAAAACACCGCTAAAAAGAAATGAATCAATGGATTCGTATACATCAATATTCCGACAGCTGAGGAATTCATACCTTTCAAAGCATACAGATTTAAATACAATGGAATAATCGTAAAAACAATTACAATAACTACCAACAAAATATAAAACAAAGTGGCAGTCGGCAATACACCACTATAATAAGGGTAAAACGGGAGAATGACTATAGAAGCAATTCCCATTTGAACCGTTAATATTACGAATCGATCGAACTGATTATTCTTTCGCTGACTAATTAGATAAAGGGCAAATGAGAAAGCAATCACCAAACTATAAACTAAATCTGTGATATGCCCGTAAGCTAATATCGCACAGCTTATAATACAAAGCGCTACCGAGAACCATTGCCATCGACTCAGTTTTTCTTTCAAAATAAAATAAGCTAAAATAGTGGTGACAATCGGGCAAATCATATAGGCAAACGAAGCGGATTGTAGGCTAACATGATTAATGGCGTAGATAAAAAGAAACCAGTTGAATATCAATAAGAATCCACCGGAAATGGTTAAAAAAATAATTCGTTTTTGAACTTGAAACTCTAAGTTTTTAAAAATAATAAGATCCTTTTGAACTTCTTTTTTCCTAAAAACAAAATTGATAGCAAGTAGCAATATGGAAGCTAAGAGAACTCTATAAAACAAGATATCTAAAGAAGCATAACTTTGCAACGGCTTTAATGCCAAACTAAAAAATCCCCAAATGATAAAAGATCCTAAAGCAGAAGCGTAATATTTATTGAATTGCATTGTCGCTATTTTGCTGCAAATGTACTACACCTTTGCGATCAAAAAAAAAATAACCGCAAAGTTTGCTAGGTTAGTCGCAAAGTTCGCCATGAGAATTTTCAGTTTAACATAAAAAACGTAAATCTCCTTGTGTAAATCTTTGCGAACTTTGCGGTTAAAAGAAAATTACAATTCCTTAATTTTAAGTACCCTTTTTTGCATTTTCCACAATCATTCCTTTATATTTGCTAGCACAAACCTACCTTTATGGAAGAATGTATTTCGGTTTTTGATATGCTAAAAATAGGTGTTGGTCCTTCAAGCTCCCACACTTTAGGGCCTTGGCGTGCTGCTGAACGTTTTTTAGGGGAACTGCGAAATCAAAATATTCTACATCAAACTACTAGTATCAAAGTCGATTTATACGGTTCACTTTCCCTAACAGGAAAAGGGCATGCCACCGATTTAGCAGTCATGTTAGGATTGAGTGGACAAGATCCAGAATACATTCCGGTGCAAGATATTGCAGGAATTATTAAAGAAATTGAAGACACCAACGAAATAAACCTTGGCAACGAACATAAAATTCCATTCTCCTTTTTAATGGATATCGTTTTCAATAAAAACTTTCTGTCTTTTCATGCCAATGGACTAACATTTACGGCAACATTAGAGAACAATTCTCACTATACTTCTACCTACTACTCTATCGGCGGTGGATTTGTTGTTGTTGAAGAACGTGTCAATGCGAAGAAGAAATTAGAAATCAAATGTGCCTTTCCTTTTCCAGTTCAAAATGCAGCGGAGCTTTTAGAATATACGATTTCAGAGAATAAATCGATTTCTGAAATCGTTTATGAAAATGAAAAATCAATGCGTTCTGAAGTGGATATTCACCATGAATTAATGCGTATTTGGAGTACAATGCTCGAATGTATGTATATAGGTTGCCATTCCGAAGGGATTCTTCCAGGCGGCTTGAATGTTCGTAGACGTGCTTTTGATATGCACCAAAATCTCATTGGATTGGCGAATTATAATTCACCACAAACTTGGCTGGAAGAAATCAGAAAAACGGAAGTTAAATTTAGACAAATTTTAAAATGGGTTTCCTGTTTTGCATTGGCTACTAATGAAGTGAATGCCGCTTTAGGTCGTGTAGTTACTGCGCCCACCAACGGAAGTGCGGGTGTAATTCCAGCTGTTTTGATGTATTATCTCGTTATTGAAAATCACGAAGCAGGGGAAAAAGAAATCAAACAATTCTTACTGGTGGCGGGTGAAATTGGTAGTATCTTCAAAAAAGGCTCTACAATTTCCGCAGCAATGGGTGGTTGTCAAGCCGAAATAGGTGTTTCTTCTGCTATGGCCGCAGCAGCTTTATGTGAAGTCATGGGCGGAACTCCAGATCAAGTTTTGATGGCAGCCGAAATCGCAATGGAACATCATTTAGGATTGACTTGCGATCCGATTGGTGGATTGGTCCAAATTCCGTGTATTGAACGCAATACGATGGGCGCCATAAAAGCGATCAACGCCGCAGAACTCGCGATGGAAACCGATGCTAAAAATGCGAAAGTTCCATTAGATAAAGTCATTGATACGATGTGGCAAACTGCTAAGGACATGAACTCGAAATACAAAGAAACTTCAGAAGGTGGTTTAGCTTTGTCAGTGAATATGGCGGACTGTTAAACTCATTTAATCACAAATTACCTCTATTTTCATGATTATCAGGATGTGAATTTGGATAACGAGTGCTTGTTATATCCGAATTTTTGTCGCTATTTTCCACCATCTTTTTCCCAATAGCTTCAGGAGCTGTACTAGGATTAGAACCTAATTCTTTTGAAGCAGGAAATCCAGAAATGGATGTATTATGTTCTATATGTCTGGCTCTATTAACTACTTTTTTATCACCTGTTTGATTCGCTTCTATTTCAGACTGCATAGCAGATGTTGAATCATTAGGAGGAATAATGCTAGTAGATTCTTGCTTATTATTCATTTTCTTTGAACCTAAATCGTTGTTTTCCATGACTTTTGAATGATTGTTTTATACTATGTAATACTAATCAATATAAAATAATTCGAGTTTCATGATTTTATACATTTGTATCAAAATTGATAGGTGTAATGCAGTTTGTAAATTCTCGTTATTCTGCATATTGAACTATGAATACTGAATAACGAACTTCAAAGTTGATAACCCTAGCCCGGATGGCACTGGAAAACAAAACCGCGTCTTGCCATTACTTTGGTTAGGCTGGCAAAGCGACCAGCGGAAGCTCTTGCCGGGCTTTACCAATGTGGGCAAGTCGTGGTTTTTTTGGAAGGCACAGCCGGATTAGCTTCTGAATATCTATTTCCTTCTCGTATCAATGATATAAAGGATTTTCCAGGTATCTTTTTCTTTAAATAGCGTAAAAGCATTAACTCCTTTGTGGCTTAATTTACCCTCGATATAAAACTCGTAGGGTGTCCAAGCATGCCCCATCGATCCATCAACTTGAGTTGTAAAACTTAGTATATGTTCATTGTATTTTAGGTCTTTTGGCATGGAAGCTACCGAACGGTAAAAGAAATGCAGCGGTTCCTCTGTAAGACTGTTGCCGTTGGAGTTTTCTGTTATGGATTGCAAAATCATTTTGTCAGCACAAACTTGATGCAATAAAACTGTGTCTCGATGATGAAATCCTTCGAAAAAGGTTTCTATGGTATGTTTGATATCGTCGTTTTGAGCATTGGCTACAACAGTGAAAAAGAAAAAAATAATTGCATTTTTCATATCTTAAATTTAAGCGGTAAAGAGCAATAACATATCCAAATCATCCCCCAATTGCTCTTGAGAAATAGGTGCCAATAAGTACCAAAGATAGCAATCTAATAGATAGGATTGGTTTTGAATTGAGGTTTGAATTCGAACTACAGCTTTACCCTCTTTGACTTCTAATCCGTAAGCTAAAATTTCTTGATTGCCATCTACAATAGCGTATTCCGCAAGAGGATTATTTCTAATAATCAATTGTAATTTCTTGCCTTCAAGTGCTATTATCCTAGTATTGGAATATCTTTTTTCTGTATACGTTTTTAAGATTACATCATCTTTTTCGTCTACTATTTCAATATTACTTTTCCAAAAACCAGTGTGTTTCAAGGTATATTTTTGATTTTCTAAATCAATGATTGCTTTGCGTTGGAATAGATTGGTTTGAATTTCAAGTTCACCGATTTTTTGTTCTTGTTTGTATAAAGAATACTTTCCCACCGATGTTTTTTTCCAATTTTTAAAATTTGTATCCACTAATTTTGTTGTTAAGTTAGACCTTAAAAATTTAGACAATGAGTATTTTTAACTAGCAAAATGTTACAGCAATAATGCAATTTGCAATCGATATTTTAAAAACCCGAATCGATTTTAGTACTTTTACACATCTAAAAGATAAAACTATGTCCGTAGCCAAAAAAGATTACAAAAGAATTACAACGAAATCTCTCATTGAAATGAAGGAAAATGGAGAGAAAATCTCTATGCTCACTGCCTATGATTTTACGATGGCGAAAATTGTAGATGCTGCGGGTGTTGATGTAATTCTTGTAGGCGATTCTGCTAGTAATGTCATGGCAGGTCACGAAACTACTTTGCCGATTACTTTAGATCAAATGATTTATCACGCTTCAGGAGTTGTGAGAGCCATTCATCGTTCTTTAGTGGTGGTAGATTTACCTTTTGGAAGTTATCAATCGGATTCTAAAGAAGCACTGCGTTCTGCCATTCGAATTATGAAAGAGAGTGGTGCTCATGCTGTGAAAATGGAAGGTGGAAGCGAAATAAAAGACAGCATCAAAAAAATATTAAACGCTGGAATTCCAGTTATGGGACATTTGGGTTTGACACCACAATCGATCTATAAATTCGGGACGTATACCGTTCGAGCCAAAGAAGAGGAAGAAGCTGAAAAATTATTAGAAGATGCTAAACTACTCGAAACTTTAGGTTGCTTTGCTATCGTTCTTGAAAAAATTCCAGCGCACTTGGCAGAAAAAGTGGCGCAAAGCATCAGCATTCCAGTTATTGGTATTGGAGCTGGTGGCGGTGTAGACGGCCAGGTATTGGTGATTCATGATATGTTGGGGATGAACAATGAATTTAGTCCGAGATTTCTTCGACGTTATCTTAATCTCTATGAAGAAATGACACAAGCTATTGGTAACTATGTAGCGGATGTGAAATCGAAAGATTTTCCGAATTCGGGAGAACAATATTAAGTTAGATTGTTAGATTTTTAGATTATTGGATTATTGGATTTTTAGATATACACCATTAAATTATTTTTATATGCACCGATTCAAAGATTTAGAGATTTGGAAACAAAGCAGATTGTTTTGCACTTCCATTTATGAGATTACTTATTCATTTCCCAACGATGAAAAATTTGGTTTAACAAATCAATTAAGACGAGCTGCTGTTTCAATTCCATCTAATATAGCCGAAGGAAGTTCTAGAAATTCGAACAAAGATTTTTCTAGATTTATAGAAATATCTATTGGTTCAGCCTATGAAATCGAGACACAATTATTAATTGCTACTGACTTAAAATTCATTATTACAGAAAAATCAGAGTCACTAATTCATACATTAGAAAGCATCATTAAGATGATGGTGAAATTTCGTTCAACACTAAAATGAAATATCCAAAATCTAACTGTCTAAAAATCCAATAATCCAATAATCAATCAATCCCTTGAAAGAACTCTCAACGAAATCCAACTTACAAATCCTCCACGAAGACAATCACATCATTGTGGTTAACAAACGTGTTGGGGATATTGTACAAGGGGATAAAACGGGAGACAAACCTTTGTCGGAAGTAGTCAAAGAATATATCAAAGACAAATACAACAAACCAGGTGAGGTTTTTTTAGGAGTGGTGCATCGCTTGGATAGACCCACTACTGGAATTGTTGTTTTTGCTAGAACCAGTAAGGCATTAACACGTTTGAATGAAATGTTTAGTGCTCGAGAAACTCAAAAAACGTACTGGGCTATTGTGAAAAACAAACCCGAAAAAGCAGCAGCTAGTTTAGTTCATTTTCTCAAAAGAAATGAAAAAAACAACACTTCAAAAGCGTATTTGAAAGAAGTTCCAGATAGCAAATTGGCAAAACTTGACTATTCCATTTTTAAAGAACTTACAAATTACTTTGCATTAGAAATCGATTTACATACGGGAAGACATCATCAAATTAGAGCACAATTAGCAGCCATTGGATGTCCAATCAAAGGCGATTTGAAATACGGTTTCGACCGAAGTAATCCCGATGGTGGCATTCATCTGCATGCGAGAAAGCTTGTCTTTATTCACCCCGTTTCGAAAGAACCACTAGAAATTATAGCTCCTACTCCAAAAAATTCTGTTTGGGATGCTATTTAAAAACATAAAGTTGTAGTTTTACAGTAGTTCATTGCCTCAAATATAGAATATATTAAAAATTAATTTATTATGAAAAAAAGCCTCTCATTACTTTGCCTTATATCCACCACATTCCTTTTGGCACAAGATCATTTCATAGGAGTTAATACATCCAGTAGAGTTGGTATGTTAAACGCTAGTTTAAACCCAGCAGAATTGCCTAATCTTAGTAAAAAATTTGAAGTCAATATCTATGGATTAAGCCTTAATTTCTCCAACAATATTATAAGTTTAGATGATATTACTTCCGATACGGATATAGAAGGTTTACTCTTTAAAGGCAATAGTTTTGTAACTGCTAGTGCCGATGTTGAATATGCTGGCCCTGGAGTAGCCATGAGATGGCAAAAATGGGGGTTTGGCATTGCCTCTAAAGGACATATTAAATTTGATTTAGTTGATATTGACCCTAATTTAGGAAACGCTATTCTCAACAGTACTGATATAAACCTAAACGGAACTACCTCAATAAGTAATGATTTCAATCAAAGATTGAGTGGCGTTTCTTGGGGAGAAATTGCACTTTCAGCTGGAAGAAATGTTTATGAAAACGAAAAACACCGCTTCAATGCAGGAATTACTTTTAAACTTCTATTTCCAGGTTCTTATATTAATTTTGGTGTAGACAAATTTCAAGGAAACGTTAGAACAGATTATAACCCAAATAATCCTTCCAATTCTGCTGCTTTTTTAACTACAAACGGCCCCGTAAATGTCAATTTTTCCTATTCTGGGAATTTAGCAGAAAATTTTACAAATGCGAGTGATTATACAAGTTCTGTTTTTGGAAAACTAAATGGAATAGCCACAGATATTGGGGTAAATTACCAATGGAAAGATGGCGATAAAAAATATAAAATCAATGCAGGTATGGCAATTCGAAATATTGGTAGTTTAAATTTTAAGGATTCTAACAATGCTTCCAATTCGTATATTTTAAATATTAATCAAGCCAATGAACTTAATTTAAATGTTTTTGATGGCACAGAAAGTCTTCAAGAAATAGAAGCTATTTTAAAAAGTAAAAATTTATTAACGAGTACTAGTTCAAATAAAGATTTTAAAGTAAAGCTTCCCACTTTATTTTCTATGTATGCTGATTTTAAAGTGTTTCATAAATTTTTTATCACTACCTATTTGCAACAGAAGATGAATAACAACAGTAGTGACAGACAAGTTACTGCTCAAAACAGTTATAGTATTATTCCAAGAATATTTTTAGGGTATTTTGAAGCTTATATTCCTTTTTCACATAATGAAGTTTCGGGTTCAAATACTGGGCTTGGTTTTAGACTTGGTGGATTTTATCTAGGATCTAGTTCATTAATTTCTTCATTAAGTAGAGATACTAAAAAAGTAGATATTAATATGGGTTTCCGTTGGGCTTTTCTATAAAATTATAAAAACAAAGCCTTTTAAATGATTTCTCCAACTGATATACAGCTAAGAAAAAAAGTACTCATTCAATTGCTTCATGAACTCAATATTCAAGAAGATGCTATTGTAAAAGCATTGTATGCAGATTTCAAAAAACCTCCATTTGAAGCTATTATTACTGAAACTAGCTTTGTAAAATCAGAGTTAAAAAACACCATTAAAAATATTACTACTTGGGCAAAACCTAGCATGGTTTTGCCTTCTTTAATAAATTTCCCTTCTATAGATTACATCTACAAAGAACCTTATGGGAAAGTCTTGATAATTGCCCCTTGGAATTATCCCTTTCAATTGGCGCTTTGTCCATTAATAGCGGCATTTGCGGCTGGAAATCAAGTGGTTTTAAAACCTTCTGAACTCACACCACATACGTCCAAAATTATTGCAACAATAATTGCAACTGTTTTCGATACAACTCAAATTGAAGTTGTTGAAGGTGGCATTTCCAAATCTCAAGAACTATTATCCAAACGTTGGGATTATATTTTTTTTACAGGAAGCGTGACTGTTGGGAAAATTGTGGCTCAAGCTGCCGCTCCATTTTTGACACCAGTAACTTTGGAATTAGGCGGAAAAAGCCCCTGTATTGTAGATGAAACAGCTTCTTTAAAACTGGCCGCTAAACGAATCGTTTGGGGGAAATTTTTAAACGCAGGTCAAACGTGTATTGCTCCTGATTATCTGGTTGTTCATTCTAAAATAAAAGACCAATTTATCTATTTTTTAAAAGAAGAAATCACGAATTCTTATGGCGCTTCTCCCGAATCGTCTCCAGATTTTGCTCGTATTGTCAATACAAAAAATTGGGAAAGACTTACGCAGTTACTTATCGGAACTCGTCTTATTTGCGGTGGAGAATCCAATAAAGAAGATCATTATATTGCTCCAACTTTAGTGTATGATCCCTCCTTAGATAGCGCCATTATGTCGGAAGAAATCTTTGGCCCGCTTTTACCCATTTTGACTTTTAATGATGAGCGAGAGCTGTCGAAAATACTTGTCAAATTTGAAAAACCATTATCACTTTATGTCTTTTCTACTTCTTCTACTTTTATAAAAAATTGCATTCAAAACTATTCTTTCGGAGGAGGTTGCATCAATGATATAGCTATTCATTTTGCTAACAAAAGATTGCCTTTTGGAGGCGTTGGTCATTCGGGTATGGGTTCGTATCATGGCCAGCGAAGTTTTGATACTTTTTCGCATCAAAAAGCCATTGTCAGAAAAGGAAATTGGTTAGATATTCCGATTCGTTATGCGCCGTATAAAAACAAATTGGCATTCATTCGGAAACTACTCAATTGGTTTTAGTTTTGGAATTGTTTAACCGTTTAACTGTGGAATCGTTTAATCATAAAATCGCAAGTACTATTGTAGATGAGTGTTATAGCCCCGATTGGAACGGCATCCTTTTCCTGCTTTCTTTAAGCAGGAAAAGATAGAGTGGAAAGCGGGATTAAGCTTCTGAAAATTACAAGGAAAAATTTACATGGTCAATCCCGTAAACAATCCTTTAAATTCAAAAATAAAATCGTAACATTGGAGTAATAAATCTAAAAAACCATGCAAAACACAAAACAAACCCTAGAGAACATTAAAGCCAACGGATATGACATTGATTTTGGTAGCGTTTTTAATAATGCTTTTGAGAATTATAAAAAAATTGCTTTAAATGCTGGAGTAGCATTTTTATTATTTATGATTTTAATGGCTATTGTTGTTGTTGGATTATTTATTGCAATCCTTGGAATTGGAACTGCAGGAGATACATTAAGTCAATTTAATATTGTAAATTTTTCTTGGATAGGAATTCTTGTGTACTCCGTTTCAATGATACTATTTGCTTCACTAACAAGCCCATTTTCAGCAGGATTACTTAAAATGGCTAGAAATGCTTCAAGAAATGAAGATGTTTCTGTTGGAAATGCTTTTGAATACTACAGCAGTTCTTATTTTAAAGAAATTTTTTTTGCAACTTTATTGTTATCTACATTCACAACAATTCTTTCTGTAGGACTTGAATTAGTGGACTATAAAATTTTAGGATTACTACTAAGTATGATTGTTTCGTTTATGACCTTTATTACAATTCCATTAATAATTTTTGGGGAATT
>JAYVZG010000027.1:0-185999 GCA_043783565.1 Flavobacterium sp.
TCTATTATCTATTATCTATTATCTATTATCTATTATCTATTATCTATTATCTATTATCTATTATCTATTATCTATTATCTTTTCTCTCTTACAACTCAATCTTCTTCAACTCCTTATAATTCGCAAAAAGTTTCTTTAGCAAAATGCCATACAACAAACGATAAAACAACCAAAACAATCCAATTACAGCAGCTATAAAAACAATTGAAATAGCAACACAGAAACACATAAAAATAGTTTTATGACCTTCTTCAATTTGTTTTTGTGTCATCAAAATAATTTCTTGATTGTGTGAGAACATCATATAGATAGAAATGGCAATCGTTATAGCAATAATTGCCAAATTATACCAGATGTAATTTTGAACTGTTTTACGTGTACTTAAAATACTCTTCATTAAGATACTAGTCGAGTCTAAGGTAGAAATCGATTTATAGTTTCTATAAAACACATAAATAAACCCAATCACTATTGCATAATTGATTACATTGATCACATACATAAATTGATCAATCCCATACGATTCCAATTTTGCTTGGTATTTATCATCACTCATTCCAAAAGCAATAATATTCCAAAATACAAATTCCAAAATACTAATGATCAAAATCAACTTCACTATCGAAGATGATTTTTGATGCAGCATCGTGTAAATCTGCTTTTCCGAAACTTGCTCAAAAGAACTCTCTTCCTTTTTCCAAGCTTTTTTTAAGATATCTAATTCCTCCATAATCCTTAAGGATTTACTATTTTTTTCAATTTAGTCTTAATTCGATTCATTTTCACTCTAGCATTGACTTGACTAATCCCCAATGTTTCCGATATTTCTTCGTAATCTTTATCTTCTAAATACATAAATACCAAGGCTTTTTCAATATCATTCAATTGATACACCGCTTCATACATCAACTTAATTTGTTCTTCTTCTTCGTAATTGTATTCTTCTTGCTTGATAAAAACATTCGCCGTGTCAAAATTGGAGGTTTGTATCGACCGAGTGCTTTTTCGATACAAAGTAATCGCCGTATTCAAAGCGACTCGATACGCCCAAGTCGAAAATTTACTTTCTCCTCGAAACTTCGGAAACGCCTTCCACAATTGAATCGTGATTTCCTGAAACAAGTCCTTATGAGCGTCTTCACCAGAAGTATACAACCGACAAATCTTGTGGATGATATTCTGATTTTCATTCAATTGTTTTACAAAAGATTGCTCTAAATCTGGACTCATAACCTCGTTAGTTAACCAATGTCTAATTTTGTTACAAAGTACTCTTTTTTTTTGAAGAAGCACAAACAATCATTTCCAAAATTGTGTATCCTCCCGCTATTCGCTAAATCTTTTGTTCTGAACTCCAGAACAAAAGGATATCGCTGCTATCGGGGCTATGGTTGAAGCCCGTTTTTCAAGTTAAAATTTTTTAAAAGCCAGTTCAAGCATTAAAATTCGTACATTTGATTTACACATCCGTAATCAACAAATCAAATGAAAAAAATAATAGTTCTTATAACTGTAGTTATCAGTTTTTCGAATGCCTTTGCACAATGTTACAGCAAAGTCGCAACCGGAACGCAACATACACTAGTCATCAAAAATGACGGCACTTTGTATTCTTGTGGGTATAACAATGCCGGACAATTGGGGCGTACTACGCCAACGTTTCCTTCGCGAACTGTTTTACAACAAGTGGGCACAGACAATGACTGGCAAGCTGTTGCCGCTGGAGGTTTACATTCGCTTGCCATCAAAACCGATGGTTCGCTTTGGGCTTGCGGGTCTAATGGTTATGGCGAATTGGGAAACGGAACAAATACTAACCGTACCGTATTCACCAGAATCGGAACCGATAACAATTGGTTGGCTATCGATGCGGGAGATGCCGTGAGCATCGGCTTAAAAAATGACGGGACACTATGGACATGGGGTATAAACGAAAGCAAACAACTAGGAGATGGAACCAATATCAATAGGAATGTACCTGTGCAAATTGGTGCTGCCGATTGGCAGACAGCCTCTTGTGGTGCCGGACATTTTATTGCAGTCAAAACTGACGGCACGTTATGGGGTTGGGGAAGGAACGACTCAGGGCAAAGCGGCGTTACTATCATTTACAATGGTTTTCCGGTACAGATAGGAACAGCTACTAACTGGCAAAAAGTAACGTGTGGTGGTTATCATTCTTTAGCCATAAAACAAGACGGCTCGCTGTGGGGTTGGGGTTACAATAATTCTTCGCAATTGGGCGACGGGACAACGACAAATCGAAGCGAGCCTACCCACATCGGAACGGCTGACAACTGGAAAACTATTGATGGTGGTGCGTGGCATTCGCTTGGGCTAAAGAATGATGGCAGTTTATGGTGGTGGGGCCGTACCGAAAATAATCTTTCATATGGGACTGTACCTAAACGTGTAGGAGAATCCTGGAACTGGCAAAATTTTGATAGTGTTTCAGCTTCAGGATATAATTCTGCCGCGGTACAATTAGATGGCAGTCTATTTTGTTGGGGTGCAAACAATGAAGGTTCAGCGGGAGTGGGCTCGAATCAATTTGTGGATTTTCCAATGCAGGTCAACTGTTCGTTATTAGCAACGGAATCAGCGTATAGTAATGTATTTTCAGTTTATCCAAATCCGGTAAAAGATATTTTACATGTGCAATATTATTCTTTACAAGCATCCGATAAAATTAGTATCATCGATGTTACAGGAAAGAAAATTCAGGAGCAAAACGGAAATTCGTCTGAAGTCAATGTCCAAAATTTACGAGAAGGAATCTACATTATACAAATCATTACAGCCTCAAAAACCTATCAACAAAAATTTATTAAGCAATAGAAAATACCTTCAGTTGTAATGAAGTCGCCTTTTAATCTTAACAATATTTTTACAATAAATGTAAATATTAAAAGACTTTATAAACGCACCTTTAGATTCAAAACATAGTAATTTCTATATGAATATTCCAAATACAACTGTTCCCAGAATCGTCATCATCGGCGGCGGTTTCGCTGGAATTGCCTTAGCTAAAAAACTAAAAAACAAAAACGCCCAAGTCGTACTTATCGACAAGCACAATTACCACACCTTTCAACCTTTATTATATCAAGTTGCTACGGGTGGATTAGAAGCAGGATCCATAGCTTACCCAATTCGCAAAATCATTCAAGAGTTTAATGATTTCTATTTTCGCCTCGCACGTGTCAACGAAATCGATACGCAAAATCAAATCGTCAAAGCGGATATTGGCGAACTACATTACGATTATCTCGTGCTCGCCAACGGTTCTAAAACCAATTTTTTTGGCAACAAAGAAATCGAGCGCAACAGCATGTCGATGAAAACCATTCCGCAATCGCTCAATATTCGCAGCTTAATTCTCGAGAACTTTGAACAAGCCTTGCTCATAAACGATCCGACAGAACGCAATGCCTTAATGAATTTTTGTCTAGTCGGTGGGGGACCAACTGGAGTAGAGCTCGCCGGAGCTTTAGCCGAAATGAAAAACGCCATTCTTCAAAAGGATTATCCCGATTTGGATATCAAGAATATGCAAATCAATTTGATTCAAAGTGGCGACAGAATTCTCAACACTATGAGCGAGAAATCATCCCAAGAAGCAGAAGCTTTTTTGGTGCGTTTAGGCGTAACGGTTCAAAAAAACATCCGAGTTTTGAGTTACGACGGACGAACAATTACGACAAATTCTATCGCAACTTTTGATACAGCTACGGTAATCTGGACGGCTGGCGTTCAAGCTGCTACGATTCCAGGTTTAAGAGCCGAATCATTAGTCGAGAAAGTAGAACGCATTCGCGTGGATGCCTATAATCAAGTTCTTGGGTACGATACTATTTTTGCTGTCGGTGACATTGCTTCTATGGAAACAGCATTGTATCCGCAAGGTCATCCGATGATGGCGCAACCTGCCATGCAACAAGGAGAATTATTGGGAGAGAATATCATCAAGAAGATCAACAAGCAGCCAATGATTCCGTTCGAATATAGTGATAAGGGTTCCATGGCAACGATTGGACGAAACAAAGCCGTAGTCGATTTACCGAAGTATCATTTTAGCGGCGTGTTCGCTTGGTTCGTTTGGATGTTCGTGCATTTGTTTTCACTGATTGGTTTCAAAAACAAAGCGGTGGTTTTCCTCAATTGGGTTTACAATTATATTCGCTTCGATCGCGAAGGTCGCTTGATTATCCGCCCTTTCAAGAAGAAAAGCTTTACGACATTTACGAGTGATGAAGTGTAATTGTGTTGTCAGTTTTCAGTTCTAAAGTTTTCAGTTTTTTTTAAGAGTGGATTTCTTTTAGTTTTTCAACTCACAACCCTTATAATAATTCACCATCAAATTCACAAACTTGCTATAACTCTCCAAGCCGTCTTTTTGTTGGTTCAATTTCAAGAAATTGTCGTAAAAAATCTTGAATCCAGTTTCAATAAAAGTCTCGTATTGTCTCCAAAAGTCTTCACTTTCTTGGTAATTTTTCAAAATACCAGGATGTACTGTTTTCAACAATTGCTTCAATACTTTTGGGTTGCGAATCTCCCAATTGTGTAAACAATACCGCAAAGCAAAACTGTAACCTGAATATTGAAAGTACACATCTTCATTCTTGATTGAAGCTAAAAAACCAATAAAATTGCATTCGCTTTCACTTGCAAAACCCAACTGATGCGCCATTTCGTGGCAAGTTGTCGTTGGGAAATTATACATTGGCCCCATGTCATTGACCTGCGCTTCATTTGTAAATGGATTCAAATAACCACCAAAACCCATATAGGTCAGCGGCAAGCTAAACAATGATTTTTTGACACTCAAATATTCGTATTCAAAAATAGGGTAGGACGATGCTAGATTTTGATAACCTGTTAAATTCATTTCAAATACTTTTTTTTGCGAATAAGGAAAAACGACTTTCATTGAATCTACTTTAACAATTTGATGATGAATCGCGTTTGTCTTTGCAATCAACTTCTTGGTAAAAACATACAAATCCGCATCGGTGTAATCGCGTTCGATATGTAGTTTCTTAAAAAGTGGCTGACGGCAATAGTTCAATCCCCAACACAATTGAAAGAAGAAGTAAAAAACGGCAACAAAACTTAGTATTTCTAATCCGTTGTTTTTCCACTGTAGTTTCCAAGTTTTGCGCTTTCTCCAAAACCATCTTATTACAAGGATAATGACGATTCCATAAATACAATCTCCGATTGAAAAAGGAATTTTTCCTAATGCAATTCGCCACAACATCTCCATTTTAGGATACAATCCGTTGCTGTAATAGTGTTCGACAATTTCAGGGAAAAAGGAAATAACTTGCAATGCAATGATTTCAAGGAGTAAAAATACAGGTAAGAAGTATTTGCGTTGCACTTATTTTATTTTGAATGTAAATATACAAATCAAACCTATCGAAAAAGCACTTAAACTTTGTAACTTTGGCTTCTTGAGTGACTGAGTCGCTGAGTAACTGACCCGAGCCTGCGAATTGTACGCAGCACAGCGAAGTAAGTTACTGAGCACGAGAAAACTCAGCCACTCAGTCACTTATTAACTCAGAAACTCTCAAAAACATGAGCCAAGAAATTAGAAACCTTGAACCAAAAGCACTTTGGAATAAATTTGCAGACTTAAACGCAGTTCCACGACCATCCAAAAAAGAAGAACGTGTCATCCAATTCATGAAAGATTTCGGAAATAGCCTCGGGTTGGAAACTTTTGAAGATGAAATTCGAAATGTAATTATCCGAAAACCTGCGACACCAGGCATGGAAAACCGTAAAACAGTCGTGCTGCAAGGGCATTTGGATATGGTGCATCAAAAAAACGGAGACACTAATTTTGATTTTGATAAACAGGGCATTGATATGTACGTCGATGGCGACTGGGTTCGTGCTCGCGGTACAACTTTAGGCGCTGACAACGGATTGGGAGTGGCTATGGCTATGGCGATTTTGGAGAGTACTGACATTCCACATCCAGCCATTGACGCGCTGTTCACCATTGATGAAGAAACTGGAATGACGGGCGCTTTAAACCTAAAAGGAGGCGTGCTACAAGGAGAAATCCTTTTAAATATGGATACCGAAGAAGACGATGAAATTGATATTGGTTGCGCAGGCGGCATTGATGTAACCGCCACTAGAAGCTATCATGAAGAAGAAACACCAGAAGGTTCCGTTGGTTATACTATTACCGTTAAAGGGTTGAATGGCGGGCATTCTGGAATGGATATTCATAAAGGTTTGGGCAATGCCAACAAAATCATGAATCGTTTATTGTTTGATGGATTTGAGAATTTTGGTTTGCAAATCGCTGAAATCAATGGAGGAAGTTTGCGTAATGCAATTCCACGGGAAAGTGTTGCCAAAGTGATAGTAGCGGCGATGTATAACGAAGCCTATGTCTTTGATATGCAGGAAATCATTGGTGATATCAAAACCGAATTCAAAACGATGGAACCAAATCTTACGATAGAAATTGTAAAATCAGATTTGCCTAAAAAAATAATGGAATTAGGCGTTCAAGAAGGTTTGCTTCGTGCCATTTATGCTGCTCATAATGGCGTTTATAGAATGAGTGCAGATATGGAAGACTTGGTTGAAACCTCTAACAATATTGCAAGAGTGATTGTAAAAGAAAGTGAAATTACGATTCAAAACCTAACACGTTCTTCGGTAGAAACTTCTAAAATGGATTTGGCCAATGCGTTGCGTTCTGCTTATGAATTGTTTGGTTGTGAAGTTGATTTTTCTGGAAGTTATCCAGGTTGGACACCGAATGTAAAATCGGAGATCTTAGATGTTTTGGTGGCAATCTATGAAAAACAAAACGGTGAAAAACCAAAGGTTGTGGCCTGTCACGCTGGATTAGAATGTGGGATTTTAGGAACGAACTATCCTGGAATGGACATGATATCCTTTGGGCCAACAATACATGGAGCGCATTCTCCTGATGAACGAGCGTCGATTAAATCTTCTCAGAAATTCTGGAATTTTGTGATTGCCATTTTAGCAAACATTCCAATGAAGAACTAGGATACAAAAAAGGGGATATTTTTTAGCCACGAATTACTTTGTCAGTTCGACTTGCAGTCTCGAGTCACGAATTAAACCTATAAAATTCGTGAATTCGTGGCTAAAGTTTTTTTACTCCAATTTAGCAGTAAAACCAAGGTAAAAACTTCTACCTACGGCTGGAATGATTCCAGGGCCAGGATATTCGTCAGTTCTACGAGTAAAATATTGTTTGTCGGTTGCGTTGTTGACACCAAATTTCAAAGCAAAATTATTGAATTTATAACTACCACTCCAATCCAAAACAGTATAAGACGGAATATAACCAGCAACGGGATCTTCACTAGTATAGGCGTTAGACGCGTCTCCAAAAGCATCTCCTACATAATTGATTTGCAAAGTGGTTGATAGTTTCGAAGTTGTAAAAATTAACCCAGCGCGATTGATATTCTTGGCAGCAGCTTCGACACGATTGCCTTTGAAATCGCCTGTAGTATATTGGGCGTCAATGTAAGCATAGGAATCAAATAAACTCAAACCGAATTTTGATTGTGGATTGAAGTACTTGATAAAATTAAATTCGATATAACTTTCAATTCCTTTGTGAACGCTGTTGGCTATATTTTTTCTAATCGAATAATAATCTCCAGTAATTGGATCAGTGGCTAAAGTGACGCCAATTCTTTGGTCATAGGCCAAATAGAATACACCGATATCAAAGTTGAGATAGTTTCGAATGGTTCCTCGAAATCCCAAATCGCTATTGAAACCCTTACTGTCTTTTAGATTGGGATCAATTTTAGAAGTGACACCAAAAGGTTCTAATTGACTGTAATCGATAGGGCGGAAGGCTTGGCTAAAGTTACTGTAGATACTGGTGTTTTTTGTTGGCTTGAATTCCATTCCGATTCCTGCCAAGGCAAAAGTACGGTTGCGCACTTCATTTGAAATTAAAATATCGCCATCAACTTCTTTGTTTCCTTTGGCAGTGCTGCGTAAATATTCAAATCTAAAACCAGGCGTGATGGTAAATTTCTTCGATATCTTGAAAATATTTTCAACAAAGGGCGCCACGTTCGTTGTAGTGAAATCTAGATCATAACCCCAATTTCCAGTAATCGATACGTCGAAGTCACTTCCTGTCGTTCCTTCACCACCACCTTGACGCGTAAACCAAGCATAACTATGACGAATTCCACCCGCAAAAGTCGATTGCTGTTTACCCAAATTATACTTTTGGGAATATCGAATTTCAGTGGTTGTATTGTTCATGTTTTCAATACCGACTTCTCTGGGAACGAAATCATTGGTGGCTGGGTCAATACCATCCACAGCTTCCGCACCACCATCTTCGTTTCTCCAAACTAATGATCTTGAACTAATCAAAAAGCTTGTTTTGAATGAAATGGTGCTATTAAGTGAAGGTGTAATATTTGCATACGCCGTTACAATATTCCATGGGCTTTCCAACCAGTTTCGAGCTCGAGTAGATTGCTGTGCATCTTGATCGAATTGTTTGTCTGTTAAGCCACCGGGCATTCTGATTTTATTGCGCAAGAGCGAATATTCCAATCCAAAATTCAATTTGCTAGAATAATTGTACTGAATTTTTCCAAAGCCAGAAATTTGAGTTTGCTCGCTATTCGGACGATATCCATCAATTTGTCGGTATTGCAGAAAACTATAGAAACTCCATTTTTTGTAGTTTCCACCGATTGAATTAAACGAATTAAACAAACCGTAACTACCCATGGTTTGTGCAGTCATAAACTCAAAAGGATTATTGACCGTCGCTTCTTTCGTAACGTAATTGATGAGTCCGCCAAATTGAGAACCAAATTGCAACGAAGCAGCACCACGAACCATTTCTATTCTAGAAACCGCTTCCATTGGAGGTAAGTAGTAGGCTTCGTTATAACCGTAGATATCGGCACTAATATTATAACCGTTTTGGCGAGTATTCATTTCGACACTTTGCGTTGGATTTAGACCACGAGTAGCCACACCATTGGCAGTAAATCCACTGCTTTCGGTTTCAACGATATTCAAACCTGGAATTCTACCTAGGATTTGACGTGTATTATTGACTGCTTTATTGGCATCGAGACTGTCTATGAGAATTACTTCGTTTTTCTTTCCAGCATAGATGATTCCATCTTTGCTATCTTGAAGATGACCGACACCGTTGACAGTTTTGAATCCTTTGATTGTAACTTCATTAAGAGCTGTGGTGTCTTTTATTTGTGAATAAGTAGTGATAGATAGTACTACTAAAAAAGCTGTAAATAATTTTTGTAAAATTGACATTAGGAATGTATTAGGATTATTTTCGGTAATGATCGGTTAAGGTTTCTAGAAATTTTTCGAGTTGATATTCTTCGATCTCGGTAAGTTGTAAATCTCCAAGTTCGGTCATGTTTAAATTTTGGCTGTATTCCGGAGCATCAAATTCTCCTGAATTTAAGTCACGAACATTATAAAAATGAATTACATCTCTTAAAGTCGCAAAGGAACCATTATGGAAATAAGGTCCTGTGATGGCTATATTTCTTAAAGTTGGAACCTTAAATTTTCCGTTGTGTTGCGGTTGATTTACGACAGCTCCAATTCCTATGTCAACAAAATTACTTCCATCAGGATTTACTGTTGAAGGTTGACTATAAAAAGGGTTGGTTGTATTTCGAGGAACACCAATATTATCGTAGGTAAAGTCAGTAAATAATACTTTTCCGGTATTTTCATCTCCATCTAAAATATGGCAAAGTGCACATTTGGCTTTGTCTTTAAATAGGTTCAATCCTTTTCTTTCCTCTTCGGTATACGCTACAAGGCCTTTGCTTGCATAATCAAATTTGGAGGTAAAGGAATTCACTTCTTTTGATTTTTGGTACTTTGATAAGGCATCAGCAACATAACTAAGTATCACTTCATCGGAAGTTTCTGGGCCATAAATATTAGCAAAATTCGAATAATAAGGAGCGTTTCTTATTTTGTTTGCTACGGAAGCCGCATCGGGATTATTCATCTCAACTGGGCTTAACAATGGATGGATAAACTGTTCCTGTAAATTTAGAGAACGTCCATCAAGGAAAAGTCCACCAACATAAGTTTCATCTATAGCATTGTAATAACGAATAGGAGCGAAGACATTATAGGATAAACTTGGCGCATTTCGTTTTCCGAACGCATTGGTGAGGGCACCTTGTGAGATGGCATTGTTCATCGGATCACTAAACGCTTTCTCAGGAGCGTGACAGCTGGCGCAAGCCTGACCAATTGGGTTGGATAAATTAGCATCAAAGAAAATTTTCTTACCTAATTCAATTTTATCGGATGGAATTGTGGTGTATTCACTTTGAGAATCGGTACAACTAACAGTAAGTAGTCCTAGAAAAACTATAGTCAAATAAAATTTTGCCGCCATTTATTTAGAATAAATAAAAATAATGACGCAAATATAAAATCTAGTTTTATAATAAAAAAATTATTTAGAATAAATATAAATAAAGTTTTTAACAAATTAATTATTGGAATGATTACAAGTGTTTTAGGTAAAAATAAATTTTGCCTTATGGTTAATTCATTTTAATCATAAAGCCACGTGCTATCGTTTTGGAAAGGTCGATTTTACTTTTGGTAGTAAATTTCATAGTGTCTTTGCCGAAATCACGCTTGTCAATCTCAATAGGATTGTCATCTGAAGAATAACGAAGGGTCGCTCGGAATTTCTCGTATTTGATTTTTCCTTTATACATGACTGCATCGGGCATGATTTTCTTATAAATAGAATCCACAAAAACCATTTTGAAGGTTTGCTGTTCGTATTTTTTTTCGAATACAATTCGATAAGTGCCATTTAATTTTAAATTCTCTTGTTGGAATATTCCGAACAAAAAGAAACATGCGAATGTGATTAAAATTTTCATAGTAAATGCTTTATTTTTTCTTCATCATCGGAAAGCTATCTGAACTTAGTTTTCCTTGTTGGGTTCCCGAAATTGTTGCCACTAAACTGTCTTTTGTGATCAAATTGTAGGTGATTTTCTTAGGATAATCGTGATTCGGATTTTCAAAAACTAGTTGTTTTGCAGTTTTTTTTGTCAATAGAAATACAACAGGTTGGTCGTTGTTTTGTCCTTTAACGGTTGGGATGTATAGTATTTGATCGTCTTTTTGCAACAACTCAATCTTTTCACTGTTTAAAGTGTCTTTACCTTTTATATAATAACTAGCGCCTTCATACAAACTATCATTGGTTTTCTCCCAATTTTCCTGCATTGTTCCATTTTCGGATATGTTTTCCCAAGAACCAAGAAGCCAATCCGTTGCAATCAATTCATTTTTTTTAGATTCTTTTTTACAAGAAAATGACACTAAGGCAATCAATAGTAGTAAATATATTTTTTTCATAGGTATACAATTCATTCGATTTTCCGACACTACAATATTAGGAAAAAAATGCCAATAGCCCAGATGGAAGGGAAAATCCTTTTGTGCTAACCTTGATTGCAAAATAATTAAGCAAATAAAGTTAAGCACAAAAGATTGGAATGACAGCTGGAATTAGCTCCTAAAAAACCATCAACTAACAACAATAAACTTTCAACTATTTTCCTTAAATTTGCACACCAAAAAAAAAGAAACTACAAGATGTTAGATAGATTACAATACGTAAAACAACGTTTCGACGAAATTTCAGACTTAATTATTCAACCTGATATTATCGCCGATCAAAAACGGTATGTATTACTCAATCAAGAATACAAAGGACTTAAAGGCTTGATGGAAAAACGCGACGAGTATGTATTGCTTGTTGCGAATATCAATGAAGCCAACGAAATTATTGCAGATGGTTCCGATGCCGATATGACTGAAATGGCGAAGATGCAATTGGATGAAGCGAAAGATAGATTGCCAGAATTGGAAGAGGAAATCAAATTCATGTTGATTCCAAAAGACGCCGAAGATGCTAAAAATGTCATGGTAGAAATACGTGCAGGAACAGGTGGCGATGAAGCTTCTATTTTTGCAGGCGATTTATTCCGTATGTATACGAAATACTGTGAAGGACGCGGCTGGAGAACTTCGGTTGTCGATATGAATGAAGGAACATCTGGTGGTTTTAAAGAGGTTATTTTTGAAGTTACTGGTGAAGATGTCTACGGAACTTTAAAGTTTGAAGCTGGTGTTCATCGTGTACAACGTGTTCCTCAAACCGAAACGCAAGGTCGTGTGCATACCTCAGCTGCTACGGTAATGGTGTTGCCAGAAGCGGAAGAATTTGATGTGCAAATAGACATGAACGATGTTCGCGTCGATTTTTTCTGTTCATCAGGTCCTGGTGGCCAGTCCGTAAATACCACTAAATCCGCCGTTCGTTTGACGCATATTCCATCCGGTTTGGTGGCGCAATGCCAGGATCAAAAATCGCAACATAAGAACAAAGACAAAGCCTTGACGGTTTTACGTTCCCGTTTATACGAACAAGAATTAGCAAAAAAACAAGAAGAAGATGCCGTAAAACGTACGTCACAAGTAAGTTCAGGTGACCGTTCGGCGAAGATTCGTACGTATAATTATGCGCAAGGTCGTGTAACGGATCACAGAATTGGATTGGACGTTTTTGATATGGATGGTGTGATGAATGGGAAAATTCAAAAATTTGTTGATGAACTTCAATTGGTAAACAATATGGAGAAATTGAAAGAAAGCGAAGTTTTTTAATACGATGAAAGAATTCAAATATAAGATGCCATACGATTTAAGTGTGGCATTTTTTTTAGGAGCTAATTCCCGCTATCATTCCAATCTTTTTTGTTTTTTGCCACCTCGGGCGCATTTGACAGGCTTTCTTGAAAACAAAAAAGGATTTTCCCTTCTATCGGGGCTAGGGAATTCAAATCCAAACCAATTTTCCCTAACTTTGCGACTTAGCGACATATTAATTTTATAGCGAACTTTGCGAAAAACTTTGCGAACTTAGCGGTTAAACCAGTACAAATGACTACAAAGGAACTCACACAACAAATCCACCTCAAAAAATCCTTTCTCTGCATTGGCCTCGATGTCGATTTGACAAAAATTCCTCAACACTTATTGCAACTCGAAGATCCCATTTTCGAATTCAACAAAGCCATTATCGATGCCACGCATGATTTGTGTGTTTCCTACAAACCGAATACGGCTTTTTATGAAGCTTATGGCATCAAAGGATGGCAATCGTTAGAAAAAACCATCAAGTATATCAACGAAAAGTATCCGGAAATCTTTACCATTGCAGATGCCAAACGCGGAGATATCGGTAATACTTCAAGCATGTACGCCAAGGCTTTCTTAGAAGACCTCCATTTTGATTCGGTGACAGTTGCGCCTTATATGGGCAAAGATTCCGTTGAACCTTTTCTCGCTTTCGAAAACAAACACACAATACTATTAGCCTTGACGTCTAATGAAGGTGCCTTCGATTTTCAAACTTTGGAAGCAAACGGAAGCGCATTGTACAAACACGTTTTAGAAACCTCCAAAACATGGAAAAATGCACAAAATTTAATGTATGTCGTGGGAGCGACCAAAGCTGAGTACTTCGCTGACATCCGAAAAATTGTCCCTGACAGCTTCTTATTGGTTCCTGGAGTTGGAGCGCAAGAGGGCAATTTACAAGACGTTTGTCGATACGGAATAAATAACGCTATAGGATTGTTAATCAATTCTTCACGTTCGATTATCTACGCTTCTAGTGAAGAAAATTTCACAGATAAAGCTAGAGCAGAAGCAATGAAAATCCAAAGTGAAATGGAAGTAATATTAAACACTAATTTCACTAATTAACACGAATTGAAATTTCAGACAATTTGTACTCAGTATCTCAGCCGCTCAGAAACTCAGCCACTTCTTCAATGAATACACTCACAGACCAAATCAACATCAAACACACTTTTGAATCTTCTCCAAAAAGAATCATTTCACTTGTGCCATCTCAAACCGAATTGCTTTTTGAATTGGGATTAGAAGATTATATTGTTGGTATTACCAAATTTTGCGTGCATCCCTTTCATTTTAAATCAACTAAAAAAATTGTTGGTGGCACAAAGAAAGTGAACTACGAGAAAATAACCGCATTACAACCCGACATCATCATTTGCAACAAAGAAGAAAACACGCTGGAAATGGTCGAGGAACTTCGAAAAATCTGTACAGTGTGGGTAACTGACATTCGAACGATAGAAGACAATTTTCAGATGATAGCCGATTTCGGACAACTTTTCAATTGTCGCACCCAAGCACAAAAATGGAATGATAAATTGATGTTTTCGTTACAAGATTTCAAAGCTTTTATCAAAGACAAACCTATTCAAAAAGCCGTTTATTTTATTTGGAAAGATCCATATATGGTGGCTGGTTCAGACAATTACATTCATGAAATTTTGAAGCTAAATCATTTTCAAAATAGCTACGAAAACAAAGGACGCTATCCTGAAATAGAATTAAAGAAAATGCGATTAGAAGGCGATCCAGATGTTGTATTTCTTTCCTCAGAACCTTATCCTTTCAAAGAAGAAGACGCCTTCGAAATAGGTCGATTTACGCATCATGCCAAAACAGTTTTTGTGGATGGAGAAATGTTTTCGTGGTATGGCAGTCGATTGTTAAAAGCATTTACTTATTTCAAAATGTTGCACAACAAACTATAAGCCTCTTATTCATTTCCTCTTGGCTCATTACTTTCAATAAACTACATTTACAAAAAAACAAATTGATAAACTTCACAGTATATAAAAACGAATCGAGCACTCAATGGGTTACATTTGTTCATGGTGCTGGTGGAAGTTCCTCTATTTGGTTCAAACAAATTAGGGATTTTCAAAAGCATTACAATGTGTTACTTTTAGACTTAAGAGGTCATGGAAATTCTGCTCAACCTCGACTAAAAGAAGCATTTAAAAAAAAATACACTTTTGCCTCTTTAGCTAATGATATTTTGGAGGTTCTAGATCACCTAAAAATAGAACGATCTCATTTTGTGGGTATTTCTCTCGGAACAATTTTAATTCGACAATTGGCTGAAATGTATCCCGAACGTGTGCAAAGCATGATTCTAGGTGGTGCAATTTTAAAAATGAATTTCCGATCACAAATCCTAATGAAACTTGGTAATATCTTTAAATATGTATTGCCTTATCTTGTCTTATATCGCTTTTTTGCCTTTGTGATTATGCCGAAGAAAAACCATAAACAATCGCGTTTGCTTTTTATAAACGAAGCTAAAAAATTATACCAAAAGGAATTCATCAAATGGTTCAAACTAACGGCGGAAATCAATCCAGTGCTCAAATGGTTTCGACAAGTAGAACTCAATATTCCGACGCTTTATGTCATGGGTAATGAAGATTATATGTTCCTACCATCCGTTAGAAAAGTAGTAGAAAAACATTATAAATCCTCTCAATTATTTGTTATTGAGCAATGTGGTCATGTAGTCAATGTTGAGCAACCCGTTGTTTTTAATCAAAATGTTATTTCTTTTATTCAAAGGATTGCATAAAAAAAAGCCACGCTGTATGAGGACGTGACTTTTATAAACTAACTCTAAACCAAAATAATAAAAACCTTTATTATAGTACAAATGTCAACTTTATAAAGCTTTCAACCCGTTAATGGTATGTTATATATTTGTTGGAGTTGTGTTAAGATTTTACTTCTTGTCTTGCAGTGCAAAAACTTTCTTTAAAGTTTCACTAGTTCGTGAATTCAAATTGGTTCTGATATTTTTTTCTTCCACCGAAATCATTTTAAAAACACCGTCCATCGATTTGTTGGTAACATAATCCGTAATGTCTGGATTTACTTTTGTAATCATTGGAATAGTGTTATATTTCTTAATAATGGTCGCCCAAATCTTATCAGCACCCACTTTTCCAATTGATTTTTGAATCACTGGACTAAATTTAGTATACAATTCTGCAGAAGTTGAACCTTTCAAATAATCCGTAGCAGCCGATTCATTCCCCATCAGTATAGATTTAGCGTCCGAAAACGACATTCCTTTAATTGCATTCACAAAAATCGGAGTGGCTTCTTTTACAGCGTCTTCCGCAGCACGATTCAAAGATCGGATACCATCATTCGCCAATTTACTCATGCCCAATTTGCGCAATGTTTTATCTACTTTTTGCAATTCTTCTGGAAGTACAATCTTCACCAACTCATTTTTATAAAAGCCATCCACAGCGGTAAGTTTCGTAACTTGTTTGGTGATACCGTTGTTTAAAGCTTCTTTGAGTCCACCCGAAATATCAATGGTTCCAGTTCCAGTTTGCGAAGTAACTTTTGCCAATTCATCTTTAACCTTATTCAACACGTCTTGCCATTGTGCAAAACCAACTGTAGGAAGTAATACGATAAGTAAGAATAATTTTTTCATAATAGTTTATTTTTTTGCCCGACTTCTCAAATAGCATACCGTTAAAGGTATTTAAGAAAAAATTACCGTGCGATTGTTATACACCATTGTTTTGCGTTCCGCATGCAATTTGATTGCTCGTGCCAAAACAATTCGTTCCAAATCACGCCCTTTCATGATGAAATCTTCAATCGAATGACTGTGCAAAACCCGCGTAATATCTTGTTCTATAATCGGGCCTTCATCTAACTCTTCGGTGACATAATGACTCGTTGCACCAATGATTTTTACACCGCGTTTAAAGGCCGAATGATACGGTTTAGCACCAGGAAATGCAGGTAAAAACGAATGATGTATGTTGATGATTTTATTTTTATAAAGCGCAATCAAATTTGGAGTGATAATTTGCATGTACCTCGCCAAAACAATAAAGTCGATTTTAAATTCTTCCAACAAAGCAATTTGTTCTTTTTCTCCTTCTACTCGAATCTCTTTTGTAAAAGGAACATAGCGAAACGGAATCTCAAACTTATCGGCAATCGACTTCAAATCCATGTGATTGCTGAGGATAAGCGGAATTTCTAAAGGCAATTCACCCGTGCTGTATCGTCCCAAAATGTCATACAGACAATGATCGTATTTCGAAACAAACAACGCCATTCGTGGTTTTTGTTCCATGGTGTACATTTCCCAAGACATCATAAATTTCTCCGCCAAATTGATTTGAAAATCTGCTCGAATCATGTCCAAACTCCAACTTTCATTCAACATATCACATTCCAAACGCATAAAAAATACATTCTGATCGGCATCCACATGTTGGTCCAAATAAATAATATTGCCATCAATACCCGCAATATAATTGGTAACCGCAGCGATAATTCCCTTTTGATCTTCGCAATGAATGAGTATCGTAATTTTTTTCATAGTATTTTATTTAGGAGCTATTTCCTGCTATCCGCTATATCTTTTGCGCCACCCGCGTACAGCGATCAGACGAAGTAAATTCCGTCGCAAAAGGATGCCGCTGCTATCAGGGCTAGGGCATTTATTTTTTATTGACGTCTTCAAATCTAAAATTATTTTGAGCAAATTCACGCATTCAATATATTTTTATGTTTTATCGTAATTAATAGGCAATTTTTTGAAAATTCTGTAAATTGCACGCCTCTAAATGACAGTATTTTAAAAATGGAACAAGCAAAACCGTATATCCCTGTAAATAAAGTTCGAATAGTTACTGCTGCCTCTCTTTTTGATGGTCACGATGCCGCTATCAATATTATGCGCCGAATTATCCAATCCACAGGAGTGGAAGTAATTCACCTCGGTCACGACCGTAGTGTTGAAGAAGTTGTCAATACAGCTATTCAAGAAGATGCCAATGCGATTGCCATGACTTCGTATCAAGGCGGACATAACGAATATTTCAAATACATGTATGATTTGCTTCACGAAAAAGGAGCAGGGCATATCAAAATTTTTGGCGGTGGCGGTGGAGTCATTTTGCCTTCGGAAATTGCGGAATTACAAGCCTACGGTATTACTCGTATCTATGCGCCAGATGACGGACGAGCAATGGGTTTGCAGGGAATGATCAACGATTTAGTGCAACAGTCCGATTTCCCAGTTGGAGATAAATTGAAT
Organism: Flavobacterium sp.; assembly: GCA_043783565.1. Classification (GTDB taxonomy): domain Bacteria; phylum Bacteroidota; class Bacteroidia; order Flavobacteriales; family Flavobacteriaceae; genus Flavobacterium. Next base: position 18,077 of record JAYVZG010000027.1, read on the forward strand.
GGAGAAATAAACCACTTAGAAGATAAAAACCCCACGGCTATTGCCCGTTTGATTTCAGCAGCTGAAAATTTCCCTGAAATTGCCAAACCTTTTTTTGAAACCATTCATAAAAAAAATGAAACTTCTAATATTCCAGTACTTGGAATTACGGGAACTGGGGGTTCTGGAAAATCCTCTTTAGTAGATGAACTAGTGCGTCGATTCTTAATCGATTTCCCTGAAAAAACGATTGGATTGATTTCAGTAGATCCATCCAAACGTAAAACAGGTGGAGCGCTTTTAGGGGATAGAATCCGAATGAATGCGATTAATAATCCTAGAGTTTATATGCGTTCGTTAGCGACTCGTCAATCGAATTTAGCCTTATCCAAATATGTAGCTGAAGCGATTCAAGTGTTAAAAGCTGCTAAATACGATATCATCATCCTCGAAACTTCTGGAATTGGGCAATCGGATACCGAAATCATGGATCACTCAGATGTTTCTCTCTACGTAATGACGCCAGAATTTGGAGCGGCTACACAATTAGAAAAAATCGACATGCTTGATTTTGCGGATTTAGTTGCCTTAAACAAATTTGACAAACGAGGCGCATTAGATGCGATTCGCGATGTGAAGAAACAATACCAACGCAACCATAATTTGTGGGATGAGAATCCAGATAATATGCCTGTTTTTGGCACCATCGCTTCTCAGTTTAACGATCCAGGAATGAATACGCTTTACAAAGCGATTATGGATAAAATTCAAGTGAAAACAAAATCCGATTTGAAGTCCACTTTTCAAATTACTCGTGAAATGAGCGAGAAAATATATGTGATTCCACCACACAGAACAAGGTATTTATCCGAGATTTCTGAAAATAACAGAAAATACGATGCAACCGCTTTGAGTCAAGAGCAAGTTGCTCAAAAACTTTACGGTATTTTTAAAACAATTGAAAGTGTTTCTGATACTTTGCCAACATTGACGAAATCCGGTGTAGAGGAATCAATCGTAAATTCATCAGAAAACGATGCGCAATTTTTAGGTTTATTACTTAAAGAATTCGACCGCGTAAAAATGGATTTAGATCCTTACAATTGGGAAATAATTCTCACTTGGGATGACAAAGTTTCTAAATACAAAAATCCAGTTTACTCGTTTAAAGTGCGTGACAAAGAAATTAAAATCGCGACACATACGGAAAGCTTATCGCATTCTCAAATTCCAAAAATAGCGTTGCCTAAGTACCAAGCTTGGGGTGATATTTTGCGTTGGTGTTTACAGGAAAATGTACCTGGTGAATTTCCATTTACCTCTGGATTGTATCCTTTCAAAAGAGAAGGTGAAGATCCGTCACGTATGTTTGCTGGCGAAGGCGGACCAGAACGAACTAACAAACGTTTTCATTATGTAAGCGCTGGATTACCAGCCAAACGATTGTCGACTGCTTTTGATAGCGTGACTTTATATGGTAACGATCCGCATATTCGCCCTGATATTTACGGGAAAATCGGAAATGCCGGTGTTTCTATTTGTTGTCTCGACGATGCTAAGAAATTGTATTCTGGTTTCGATTTGGTGCACGCGATGACTTCTGTGAGTATGACAATTAATGGGCCAGCTCCCATGTTGTTGGGTTTCTTTATGAATGCAGCTATCGATCAGCAATGTGAATTGTATATCAAAGCCAATAATTTAGAAGCAGAAGTTGAAGAAAAAATCAACGAAATCTACAAAAAGAAAGGTACCATTCGACCGAAATACCAAGGAGATTTACCAGATGGGAACAACGGATTGGGGCTATTTTTATTAGGAGTAACAGGAGATTTAGTACTTCCGATGGCGGTTTATAATGAAATTAAAATCAAAACGTTAGCGCAAGTTCGCGGAACTGTCCAGGCTGATATTTTAAAAGAAGATCAAGCGCAAAATACCTGTATCTTTTCTACAGAATTTGCCTTGCGATTAATGGGAGATGTACAGGAATATTTCATCACGAACAATGTTAGAAATTTTTACTCCGTTTCGATATCAGGTTATCATATTGCAGAAGCTGGAGCCAATCCGATTACACAATTGGCATTTACTCTTTCCAACGGTTTGACGTATGTAGAATACTATTTAAGTCGTGGTATGAATATCAATGATTTTGGACCTAATTTATCCTTCTTTTTCTCTAACGGAATTGATCCAGAATATGCTGTAATTGGAAGAGTGGCTCGTAAAATATGGGCAAAAGCGATGAAATATAAATACGGAGCTAACGAAAGAGCACAAATGTTGAAATACCACATCCAAACTTCAGGTCGTTCGCTGCATGCACAAGAAATAGATTTTAATGATATTCGAACAACCTTACAAGCTTTGTATGCGATTTATGATAACTGTAATTCCTTGCACACCAATGCTTATGACGAAGCGATTACCACTCCAACCGAAGAATCGGTGCGTCGTGCAATGGCAATTCAATTAATCATCAACAAAGAGTTAGGATTGGCGAAAAACGAAAATCCAATTCAAGGATCGTTTATAATTGAAGAACTAACGGATTTAGTAGAAGATGCTGTTTTGCAAGAATTCGACAGAATAACCGAAAGAGGTGGTGTTTTAGGCGCTATGGAAACGATGTATCAGCGCTCTAAAATTCAAGAAGAAAGTTTGTATTATGAAACTTTAAAACACACAGGAGAATTTCCGATTATTGGTGTAAATACTTTCTTGAGTTCAAAAGGCTCTCCAACGGTGATACCGGCAGAAGTAATTCGCGCCACGGAAGAAGAAAAGCAATATCAAATCGATATGTTAGAAAATCTGCATCAATCGGGTGCTGAAAAAGTAAACGAGCATTTGAACACTTTGCAAGAAGCTGCGATTAAAAATGAAAACCTGTTTGAGCATTTAATGGAAGCAACGAAAGTTTGTTCACTTGGGCAAATTACAAGTGCTTTGTTTGAAGTAGGTGGTCAGTATAGAAGAAATATGTAAAAAGTATCAAATCAAAATAGTAAAAGTCATAAATGCTCGAATGGTGTTTATGACTTTTTTATTCTAATGCAAGTTGTATTTTTTGTTGCAACTGATTCAGCAGGGCTTGGTATTTACTAATTTCTATCAAATCTTCATCTTCTTTTGAAAAGTCTAATAGTTCTTCTAATGATTCTTCAGCGTCTAACAATTTGTAATTGGCTTCGATAAATTCTTTCTTAACCATTAAATCAATAATGCCTTGCACTTGATTTCTTAAGGTGTTGAATTTGGAATCATCCATTATCACTAGGATTTTGACTGTTAATTTTTTTTACAATCGCTTTTAGTTTTTCCTTTCGAAGAAGTTCAGCTTGTTTGACTTTGTCTTGTGCTTTGTGCAATTTATCATTGTGTTTTTTGATATTGCGTTCGTTATTTCTTCCCATGAGTTATTAGTAATGGGTTCAAAAATAGTCATAAATATTTGCCAATTTTATTTTTTGGATTGGTATTTGAAAGTGCCCTATAAAATCTTAAATATTGAAATCATGAAAAAAATAATTTTACTTCTAGTTATTGTTGCCACCATTAGTTTTATGAGTTGTGAAGGTCCTGAAGGTCCTCAGGGGCAAACTGGATATAGTGCGGAGGCAATTGTTTATGAAACAATTCCAATTAATTTTTTAGCCCCAAGTTTTGGTGTTTTTTATACTTTCCCTAGCCCAGCTTTACGATCAGATCATGTATTAGTGTATAGATTATCTGGAATAGATCAAGGAGAAGATGTTTGGCAATTAATACCTCAATATAAATATTTTCTTAACGGGACTTTAGATTTTGGATATAATTATGATGCTACTCGCTTTGATGTCAATATCTACTTAGAAGGAAATGATTTGCAGAACTTAAATGATAACTTAAGATTAGGGCAAATTTTTAGAGTTGTAATTATTCCTGGTCAATTTGCTAATAAAGGAACTAAAAATGCCTTAGATTTAAGTGATTATAAAAAAGTAATAAAAACTTTTAAGATTGATGAAACGAAAATAAAGCGTGTCAATTAAATTTTTACAATACAATAAACCGCCAAACAAGGCGGTTTTTTTTATACTTCTTTTTTTGAATCACTATTCAAAGAAACCAAAATGCCGATAATAAGTGCTAACGCAATAAATCCTAACGAAGCCCATTCTGGGAGTTCAACAAAATCATGCAAGAGCATTTTGAGTCCAACGAAGCTTAATATCGCAATCAAACTGTATTCTAAATAGCTGAATTTTTCGAGCATGTTCGCCAAGAAGAAATACATCGAACGCAAACCTAAAATCGCAAAAATGTTCGAGCTGAATACCAAAAACGGATCGGAAGTTATTGCTAATATTGCTGGAACGCTATCCACGGCGAATAGCACGTCCATTACTTCAATGACAACTAAAGCTACAAAAAGAGGAGTTGCATAAGTCTTTGTGTCTTTTTTGATAAAGAAATGAGCTTTGTCAGTATGGCTTGTTATTGGAACAAACTTTCCTAGTATTTTATAAACGAAGGATTCTTTGGGTTCAAATTCATCTTCGTCTTTTGTAAACAACATTTTTAAAGCAGTGAAAAGTAAAAATGCTCCGAACAAATACGTTGTCCACGTGAATTTATTAATTAGCATTACACCAAAGAATATCATCAAACCTCTAAAGACAATTGCACCAATAATCCCCCAAAAAAGAATGCGATGTTGGTATTTCTGAGCGATTTTAAAAGAGCTAAAAATAATAGCGATAACAAAAATGTTGTCAATGCTTAAAGATAATTCTATTAAATATCCAGTGATATACTTTATAGAAGCTGTTGATGGCATAAGTCCGTCTGGATTTGCAATATATTTATTACCATACAACCAATAAATTACACCAGAAAAACAAAAGGATAAAGTAACCCAAATAGCGGTCCATTTGCTGGCTTCTTTTGTACTTATAATATGAGGTGTTTTATTGAATACTCCTAAATCTAAGGCAAGAAAAATAAGTATTACGAATAAAAAAAGAATCCAAACAATCATAATTAGTTATTAAGTCGATACTGCAAATATAAATCATACTAGATGAAGAACAAGTTAAATGAGATACTTTGTATTTCATCTGTGATTTTGGGCTTTTCAACCAATATATTAATTTTACCCCTAAAAAAATAGGGTTATTCTATGTTTAGTTTAATATTTTTATATATTTGCTCAAAATTAATAGGGTATAACTCAATAAATTAAATTTTATGGCAACATTACGTTTTCAAGCTTTAAAAGAAGCGTCCAACAGAATTCCAGTTAAATTTGAAGAAACCGACAAAAAATCAACTTTATTCGGATCCAATGTGTTTAATGATAAAGCAATGAAGCAATTTTTGACTTCAGATGCTATTAAAGGTGTTCGTGACGCGGTGCAACATGGAACAAAAATCGACAGAAAATTAGCAGACTATATTGCAATGGGTATGAAAGAATGGGCTTTGTCTAAAGGCGTAACCCATTATACGCATTGGTTTCAACCTTTAACAGGAGCAACCGCAGAGAAACACGATGCGTTTTTCGAAACATCGTATGATGGGAGTGATGCTGTTGAAAAATTTGGTGGTGGACAATTAGTACAACAAGAACCAGATGCTTCTAGTTTTCCAAATGGAGGAATTAGAAACACTTTCGAAGCAAGAGGATATACTGCTTGGGACCCAACATCACCCGCTTTTATCTTTGGAACCACTTTATGTATTCCAACAGTTTTTATTTCGTATACTGGAGAAGCTTTGGATAATAAAATTCCATTGTTACGTGCTTTATCCGCGATGGATGATGCAGCAACATCGGTTTGTAAATATTTCGACAAAAACGTAAAGAAAGTAACCGCAACATTAGGTTGGGAACAAGAATACTTTTTGGTTGACAAGTCTTTAGCGAATTCTCGTCCAGACTTAATGATGACAGGAAGAACCTTATTAGGTCACACTTCAGCCAAAGGACAACAATTAGACGATCATTATTTTGGTTCAATTCCAACACGTGCATTAACCTATATGAGAGATTTAGAGCAAGAATGTATGTTGCTTGGAATTCCAGTAAAAACACGTCACAATGAAGTAGCACCGAATCAATTTGAATTGGCACCTATTTTTGAAGAAACTAATTTAGCGGTAGATCACAACTGTTTGTTGATGGATGTCATGCAAAAAGTAGCAGAGCGTCATGAATTTACAGTGTTATTTCACGAGAAACCTTTCAAAGGTGTCAACGGTTCAGGGAAACATAACAACTGGTCTTTAGCGACAGACACAGGAGTGAACTTATTAAGTCCGAGTAAAACGCCAATGAGCAATTTGCAATTCTTAACGTTTTTTGTTAATACCATCAAAGCAGTGAATGATTATGAAGCGTTATTGAGAGGTTCCATAGCAACAGCCAGTAACGATCACCGTTTGGGAGCGAATGAAGCACCACCAGCAATCATTTCAGTATTTATTGGGGAACAATTGACGAAAGTCTTGGCAGAATTAGAAGGTGTAACAACGGGTAAATTATCTCCTGAAGAAAAAACCGACTTAAAATTGAACGTGGTAGGTAAAATTCCAGATGTATTGCTTGATAATACCGACAGAAACAGAACTTCTCCGTTTGCTTTTACAGGAAATAAATTTGAATTTAGAGCGGTTGGTTCTTCTGCGAATTGTTCGAATGCGATGACGACTTTGAATACGATTGTTGCCAAACAATTGAAAGATTTTAAAGTTGCTGTTGATGCATTGATTGATACCAAAGGTTTGAAAAAAGACGAAGCTATTTTTAATGTTTTAAGAGAATACATCAAAGTATCAAAAAATATCCTTTTTGAAGGCGATGGTTATAGCGAAGCTTGGGAAAAAGAAGCGGCGAAAAGAGGGTTGAGTAATTTTAAAACGACACCGCAAGCTTTAAAAGCCAGAGCTTCTAAACAAGCCTTAGATTTGTTTTCAGAAATGGGTATCATGAATCATGTGGAAGTAGAAGCGCGTTATGAAATCGAATTGGAAGAATACACCAAAAAGATTCAAATAGAAGGTCGCGTACTAGGTGATATTGCTAAGAATCATGTGATTCCAACTGCGATTCGTTATCAAAATACATTGATTGAAAACGTACGTGGATTGAAAGAAATTTTCGGAAAAGACTTCGAGAAAATAGCCAAAGAACAAATCGTTTTGATTAAGGAAATTTCGGCTCATATTGAAGGTATCAATACCAAAGTAGAAGAAATGACTGAGGCCAGAAGAAAAGCCAATGCTTTAACGGATGCTCATAAAATGGCGGATTCGTATTGCGAAAAGGTAAAACCGTATTTCGAAATTATCCGTGAACACTGCGATAAATTAGAGTTATTAGTGGATGACGAAATCTGGACATTGACCAAATACAGAGAGTTATTATTCACTAAATAATCATTCTATTTATAAATAAAAAAACCTGCTTCGATTGGAGCAGGTTTTTTTATTTTAATGCAATTTTTAATGCGTTGAAGAAATTAAATCTGGAGTATAAGCTCCGTTAAATGCTTGCCCAACCCATGTTCCGGTAGACTGATTAAATACATAACAAATATTCGCACCATCATCTATAAATCCAAAATTTCCATTGGCATCTATTAGGGTAGGCGTATAAGAACCGTTAAAACTTTGGGCTATCCACGCACCAGTTTGCTGATAAAAGACATACACTTTATTGGCGCCGTCATCTATAAATCCGAATTTCCCATTAGAGTTTACTAATGTTGGACTGTATGATCCATCAAATGCTTGCGAGGTCCAAAGACCAGTTTTACTATTAAAAGCGTAAACGATGTTGGCGCCATCATCTACAAATCCGAAATTCCCATTTTCTACTGTCAAAGTTGGTGAATAGCTACCGTTAAAAGTTTGCACAGTCCAGTTTCCTGAAAATGCACTAAAAACATACACTTTATTGTCGCCATCATCTACAAAACCAAAGCTTCCGTTTGACTCAATTAACGTAGGCGTGTAGCTTCCATTAAAAGTTTGAGAAGACCATGTTGCAGTTTTTGAATTGTAAACAGCGACTTTATTACCGCCATCATCTACAAACCCAAAATTTGTTTCCCGATTGTTATTTACTTCGTCGGAAAGCGTATTTCCTGATGAAGAAGCATAACTGCCTGCAGTCAAAGCGTAGGGAACCGATAACAATTGTGTGCTGCCCACCAAAACATAATTCGTTCCGCCAGCCACATCGATTTCTGCTTTTAAAAATTTAGAGTTTGTAGCCCAATTGATACCTGTAAAAGTTCCGGTTACTGGCGTTCCTTGCCCAATAACCAAATTAAATAACCCCTGAGTATTGGTGGTTTTAATATGAGTTTCAGTATACAAAATAGTTCCTGTTGCACTATTGTCGAGTATTGATAGGCGCACACCAACATTTGAATTTACAACCGGATTTCCTGAACCGTTCAAAGCGATGGCTTGATATGAAATACCTTGCGGAACTTGAGCAAAAGTTATGGCTGTGAATAATGCAGCAATTAAGAGTAATACTTTTTTCATGATCTATTAGTGTTTGATGATTTTAAAAGACTTGTTTTTCTTGTTTTGAAATTGAATGATGTACTGACCGTTTGATAACGTACTCAAATCTAAAGAATGATCCGCAGCGATAGTTTTTTGAAGTACAATTTGTCCACTGATATTGTAAACAGTGACTTTTTCATTGGAAAGGTTTTCACTAGTTTCAAAATAAAGCATTGCTTGGGTTGGATTCGGATAAACCGTAATACTGTTGCTTACTTCAAATTCTGAAACTTCTAAAAGTTGTTCGTTGATTTGAGCAAGAATTCCAATAAGACCTGATGAAGATTGATTTGGATTGACAGGGTTCACAACAATTTCACCAATAGAAAGACTCGAATTGGAAGCAATAACACTTCCTGAATTAATGCTTTGTACAACTGATTGTGAAGAAGTTACCACGGAATAAAATAACAAGCCGTAAAGTAAATAGTGTTTCATCGTTTTTAATTTTTATCAAATATATATGAAACCGACAACTTACAACCGACAACCGACAACTTTTTTCCTTAACTTTCGGTATTCTAAGAAACATCCTATGAAATCGGTTTTTCAACTACTATTCTTTTTGTTATTTGTCACAGTTGCTGCGGCTCAAGAGCAATTTTCTGTCTATTTCGACAGTAACCAATTCGAATTATCAGCCAAAGAAAAAAACAACCTCAATCAATGGATTTCCACAAATAATAATGTCAAAGTTGTTGGTATCCATGGGTTTACCGATGAAGATGGAAGCAGTGGTTTTAATGATACGTTAGCGAAAAACAGAATCACTACTATTTTTAATTTGATCAAAGACAAAATTAAAATTCGTGAAGATTTCAAAACCAGAAGTTTTGGTGAGTTGCATCAATTGTCTAAAATTAAAGCTGAAAATAGAAAAGTAACGTTGTTTTACATCGAAGCCAAAGATTTAGAAAGAGAGAATGAAATATTCGGAATCAAAGAAGTTGCTCTTGTTACAGAGCTAAAGGAAATCATTCGATATCCTGAAAAATTAGTGTTTGACAATCCTGATGGGTCAAAATCAGAATACCTTTTGGATGTTGCTTTCATGAAGAAAATAGCTGAAACTCCAATTGGTGAAAAGCTCAAAATTGATAATTTAAATTTTAAGATTAATACTTTTATTGTCATCCCAGAATCGAAAGGGAAAATGTATGAATTGCTTTTAGTGCTTCAAAAAAATCCTAAACTTAAAATTGAAATTCAAGGACATTTGTGTTGCATGCCAGTCGATCGATTGGATTTATCAACACAGCGTGCCAAAGCCATTAATAATTTTTTGATAGCGAATGGCATCAACGAAAAACGTCTTACTTATAAAGGTTTTGGCAGTACACATCCCGTTTTTCCTTTGCCTGAAAAAGACGAATCGCAACGAGCAGCCAACCGTAGAGTTGAAATTGAAATTGTATCTAATTAAAAAGCATTACAATGAAAAGGAATTGGAATCTAATAATCCTGTTTTTTTATGCAACTCTTAGTATTCATGCTCAGGAGAAGGAAACTGTTTTTTTTGATTTTGATCAATATACTCTTAATGAATCTGCTACCAATCAATTGCAAACATGGATTGCCAATAATTCAAACATCGAAGTAACTAAGATTTATGGTTTTTGTGATTGGAAAGGCACGAATTCCTACAATGATTCCCTTTCTTTAAAAAGAGTGTCCACTGTTTTCGAATATTTAAATAAACAAAAAATAAAAGTTGTTAACGGTTATGAAATCAAAGGTTTTGGAGAAGATTTCGAACAATCGAAAGTGCAATCTGAAAATCGTAAAGTACTGATTGTCTATTCGATTAAAAAAGAAGCAATTAAAAAACCTGTTGACTTACAAAACGATTCTATTCCATTGTCTATAAAGTTTAAAGAAGCTAAAGTTGGGGATATTATTCGACTTAAAAACATTTATTTTTTCAATATGACTCCACGGATTTTGCCTAAATCTAAACCGGTTTTAATAGACTTATTATGTGCGCTAGTTGATAATCCAAAGCTTAAAATTGAAATTCAAGGACATATATGTTGTCAAAAAGTATATGATATCAATGAATTATCCGTGATGTGAGCACGTGCGATTTACAATTATTTAGTAGGTCAAAAAATAAACAGGAAACGTCTTTCTTACAAAGGATTCGGAACAAGTAATCCTATTCATCCCATTCCAGAGAAAAATGCACAAGAACAAGATGAAAATCGTAGAGTTGAAATAGTAATACTCGAAAATTAGTTCCTACAATCCTAAATCAAATAGTTATCTTTGCCCAACAACTACACAACTAAAGAATGAGTTCAGATACTTCCAATCGTTATGCAGGTCGCGGTGTTTCCGCATCCAAAGAAGACGTACATCAAGCCATAAAAAACATCGATAAAGGATTATTTCCAAAAGCTTTCTGCAAAATTATCCCAGATTATTTGACGAATGACGACGCCTATTGTTTGATAATGCACGCAGATGGCGCTGGAACAAAATCCTCTTTAGCCTATATGTATTGGAAAGAAACTGGAGATATTTCGGTATGGAAAGGTGTCGCTCAAGATGCTTTAATCATGAATATTGATGATTTGTTATGTGTTGGCGCAACTGATAATATATTGCTTTCCTCCACAATTGGAAGAAACAAAAACAGAATACCAGGTGAAGTTATTTCTGCTATTATCAATGGAACTGAAGAGCTTATTTCGGAACTTAAATCTTATGGTGTAACGATTCATTCTACTGGCGGTGAAACAGCTGATGTGGGTGATTTAGTGCGAACGATCATTGTTGATTCTACCGTTACAGCTCGGATGAAAAGAATAGATGTTATAGATAATGCGAATATCAAAGCGGGAGATGTCATTGTCGGTTTGGCTTCTTTTGGTCAAGCCAATTATGAAAAATCGTATAACGGTGGCATGGGAAGTAACGGATTGACTTCTGCTCGTCATGATGTTTTTTGTCATGAATTAGCTTCAAAATACCCTGAAAGCTTTGATGATTTAGTGCCAAAAGAATTAGTCTATTCGGGTCAAATGCAACTTACCAATAGTGTTGCAAATTCTACATTGGATGCGGGTAAATTAGTACTTTCTCCTACAAGAACGTATGCTCCAATTATCAAAAAAATACTCGAAAAGTACACATCAAAAGACATTCATGGCATGGTGCATTGTAGTGGTGGTGCTCAAACCAAGATCCTACATTTTATTGAAAACCTCCATATTATAAAGGACAATTTGTTTCCAATTCCTCCTTTATTTCAAATGATTCAAGAACAATCCAAAACTGATTGGAAGGAAATGTATCAAGTGTTTAACTGTGGTCATCGAATGGAATTGTATCTTTCTAAAGAATTGGCTGAGGATATTATTACTATTTCCCAATCGTTTGGAGTTGCAGCTCAAATTGTGGGTAGAGTAGAAGCTTCGGACATAAAAAAGCTAACGATTCAAAGTGAATACGGAGTTTTTGAATATTAATTTGAAGCTATTTTTCAATCAAACCATTATAGCTTTCGTATTTATTGATTAGTTTTCCAGTAAATACATCAAGTTCAATTATTTCCAATTCTACGATTTTTTCTGTTTCATTTATTTTTATAGTTTTATTGGCTATAGAATAAATGTATTTTTCTTTTTTCTTGGAATATTCCAATATTGGTTCACTAAGAGTATGATTTTTCCCATTAAATATTTGAATGGCAATCTCTTTTGCTTTATGTTTTGTAATAAAGTTTGAAGGTTCATCTTTAATTAAGAAATCTGGTACTGCATTCAAATTAGGCTCTTCTAACAACGCTAAATTTGCATCTAATTTGATCCAAATCCCGGATTTTACGCCTTCAATTTTAGTGTAATTGAACTGATACAACACCCATATTTCATTGAATTTTTTTGTGATTTTTCTTTTATTTATAAGCAACTCGGATACTAACTTTTTATTGGAAGCTAAATAGTTGTAATGGGTTCCTTCATTTGAAATTTCAAAATAAGGAAATAGATGTTCCCCAACTCTTGAAATCAAAATACTGTCTGTTAATGCTATGATTGTATTGGTTTTGATATTTATTGCAAATGCAGACAAATGCAAATGAATGCAAACAAACAAAATTACAAATCGTAAGAATTTATTGGGCAACATAAAATTTAGTTTCTAAAAATACAAACAGCACGTTTATAAATAGTTAGACAAATTTTAGTTCTTTCTGTAGTTAAACCTAAAATACTCGATGAAATTCGAAAAAATCTATACGACTGACGCATTACAAGCTTCAACTCTATTAGAAATTCATGATTTCAAACAGTTGGATTGTATTTTTATGCTATCTACACAATTGTTCCGGCCTAAATACTAACTTTACAGTTGTTGAATTAAATATATATACGATGCAAATCAAACCTAAATTTGGAATAGACAAATTGCTTTTTGGAATGAAAATTAACGATGTTAAAAGTTTGTTTGGGGAACCTAACAAACAATTTAATGACGAGGATAAGAATTTAATTTATGTTTATAATCAGCTTCAATTGCGTTTGACATTTTATGAAGATGAAGCCTTTCGATTAGGGTATGTGATTTGTTCCAACCCAGATTTACTTCTTTTTGATGCATTTGTTATTGGAAGAAAAGTAGAAGAAGTCAAAAAAGAATTAGAAAAGAACCATTTTAAAGACTGGGAAAAAGAAGATTTTGATATAGCTGAAAACCATTTCAATGAAGAGCATTGGTTGATTTTTCAAAGCGAATTTGATCAAATACGGAAAGTGGAAATCGGAGCTATCATCAATAATAAAGATGAGTTTGACTGGAAATTTTAAAATAAAAAAGGGATTTTCAACTGAATGAAAATCCCTTTTTTATATCTATAAACTAAATTATTGTTTTGCAGTAGCTTCAGCACCAGGCATAGTTTCAAATAATTCCACTTCAAAAATAATGTTTGAATTAGGTGGAATTACATTACCAGCGCCACGCTCGCCATAAGCTAATGCAGCAGGAATAAACAATACTGCTTTATCTCCAAAAGACAAACTATTAATTCCTTCTAAAAATCCAGGAATTAAACCGTCTTTTTTACCCGCTTGGAAAGGAAACGGATTGTAACCATTTTGTTTCGCACGATTTTCATCGTATTTTCCATAGGTTTTAACAACATCTTCGTAACTACTGTCAAATAAAGAACCGTCTTCTAAATAACCTGCATAATGAATATAAAATGTTGATCCATCTGCTGGTTTTTTTCCAGTTCCAGTTTTAATAACTTTAGATTCTAAACCAGTAGCAGATTTAGTAGCAGTTGTTCTTACTCCAGCTAAATATTTTACTTTTTCTGCCATTACTGGAGCATACTTAGCAGCATATGCTTTCTTAGTTTCAGCATCTAAAGCAGCTTGTTTTGCTTTCTCTTCCGCTTGAATTGCTGCTTGTTTTTTATCATCTTCTCCTTTTGTACTATAATAATCTGAAAATACTTTTAAAGCATTAAAGTTAGTAGCATCTTTTCCTTTTCTAACGATAGTAACTTTGTTCATTAAATCATCTTGAGCGATAGCATTTACAACATCTTGACCAGAAACCACATATCCAAAAATGGTATGTTTACCATTCAACCAAGGAGTTTCTTTATGAGTAATAAAAAATTGACTGCTATTTGTTGCTGGACCTGAATTTGCCATGGCTAAAATACCCGCTTTATCGAAAACAAATTCCGGTACAATTTCGTCTTTAAAACTATAACCACATCCGCCAGAACCATTTCCAGCTGGATCACCACCTTGAATCATAAAATCTTTGATTACTCTATGGAATTTCAACCCGTCGTAATACGGTTTTCCTTTGAGTTTTTCATCAGTTATAAAAGTGTTTTTTCCTTCCGCCAGAGAAACAAAATTAGCTACAGTAATAGGTGTTTTTTGGTATTCCAAACGAATCACAATTTTTCCTTTTGCTGTTTCAATTTCTGCGAACATTCCTTCAGCAGTAGATTGTGGGGTTGCTTTAGGGGTTACTTTTTTAGCAGTAACAGTTGTTGTTGTTGGTTTTTTAGCAACCATTGGTTTTTTAGCCTTTTGAGAATAACCACTCATAATTCCTAAAAACAATAAAAAGATAACTTTAATTTTCATTTTCATTTGATTAATATTTTCCTTACTTAATTCGCTTAGTGCAGGGATTTTCAGGTTTTTTCCCTTTTTTTAATTTGTTATTAATTTATTTTGGCATTGACTCAAGGAGTTCAATTTCAAAAATGATATTAGCATTTGGTGGGATGACATTTCCTGCTCCTTGAGCTCCGTAACCTAGTGAAGATGGAATGAATATAACTGCTTTGTCTCCAAAAGATAATTTTTCAATTCCTTCAATAAAACCTGGAATCATCCCGTCTTTTTTCCCTGCTTCAAATGGAATTGGCATGTATTGTCTAGCATCGCATCTTTGTTGGTCAAATTTACCAAAAGTTTTGGAAACATCTTCTAAACTGCTGTCAAACAATTCACCGTTCTCAAGAAACCCTGCATAATTAATAAAAATTGGATCACCTATTTTTGGTTTTTTGCCTTTTCCTTTTGTGGTAATTTTGAAAGCTAATCCAGATTTTGTTTTAATAGCAGTACTTTTTAAGACATTGAAATAAGCTACTTTTTTTTCTTTTACAACTTTGTATTTAGCATCGTAAAGTTTTTTGTTTTCAACTTCAAAGGCTGTTTGGTTTTTCTGATTTTCTGATTCTTTAGAAAAATAACTTGAAAATACTTTTACGGCATCAAACTTTTTGGCTTCAGCACCATTTCTAATAATAGTAATTTTTACAATTTCATCATTTTGTTGAATGGCATTTACAACTTCCATTCCTTTAGCTATTACATGACCAAAAATTGTATGTTTTCCATCAAGCCAAGGTGTCGCAACATGTGTGATAAAAAATTGACTACTATTGGTGCTTGGCCCTGAATTCGCCATCGCTAAGACGCCTCCTTTATCAAATTTCAAATCCGATATTTCATCTTTAAACATATAACCAGCGCCTCCAGAGCCATCCCCTAAAGGATCACCTCCTTGAATCATAAATTCTGGAATCACTCGATGAAATTTCAATCCATCATAAAAAGGATTTCCTTTATATTGTTCGCTAACAAAAGAGTTTTTACCTTCTGCTAAACTCAGGAAGTTTGCTACAGTAATTGGAGCTTTATTGAAATCAAGTTGAACAACGATAATTCCTTTGTTCGTGGTGATTTCAGCAAATAATCCATCAGGTAAATTGTTTTGATTTTCTTTACAGGATAGAATAGAAATTAAAGCAAATAAAAATAAAAAAGAATACTTGTTCATTACATTAAATTATTCAGGTTTGATACTATTTTCGGGAGTAAAATCAATTAAAGTTACAGTACAGATTAAAGGTTGATTATGCCCAATACGGCGATCATCACCATGATAACCGTATCCCATATGAGATGGAAATAAAAATGTTACTGTTTCGTTTTTATGCATTAATTTAATACCGTCACGTAGTCCCATAATTATTTTTTGCTCTTTATCTACATGATATTTTTGGGGTCTCAATTCGAGTTCAGAATAGATTACATTACCATCTAGATCTTTTAATTCATAATTAAAATTAGCAATATCTCCTTTTTTGGGGCGCAATGTATCTAATATATTTTTTTTATCATAGCGATACCAATATCCTTTTTTGGAAGCAATATATTTTATGTTTGAGTCGCTTTTGATAATGGAATCAATTTTTGCTTCTTCTCCAGAAATCAATTTTTTATTACGTACTACAGATTCATTAAGGAATGATCCTGAAGATTGAGAAATGGGTCTCCGAGCCTGTTGCTGTGAACAACAACTTAATATTAAAACGCTAAAAATCAAAAAGATATATTTCATAGTAGATGTATTCATGAATTAAATGTTGATTTCATTGATTAATTCTTTGAACTTTGATACCGTATCCTTAAGGCTAAGATAGGATTTTCCTCCGGCTGCATTGATGTGTCCGCCACCATTAAAATGATTTCTAGCAAATTGATTTACATCAAAATCTCCTTGAGATCGAAAGGATATTTTAATAATATTCTCCTCTTTGTGTTCGATAAAAATGGCGGCAAAATCAATTCCTTTTATGGTTAATCCATAATTCACAATACCTTCAGTATCTCCTTTTACATATTGAAATTGATCTAATTCTTTTTGTGAAAGTGAAATATAAGCCGTTTTTTGTTCAGGAACTACCACCATATTTTGCAATGCTCTGCCTAATAATTGAAGGCTGTGGTAAGAATTATTGTCAAAAAGTAACATTGGGATTTTAGTGTTTTCAACTCCTAAATCAATTAATTCTGCAATGATACGATGCGTTGTCCCTGTAGTTTTCGGAAAACGAAACGAACCGGAATCGGTTAGAATTCCAGTGTATATGCATGTTGCAATCGTTTTGTCTAGATGCTCTTTTTGATTTAAGAAGGAAATAAAATTATAGATCATTTCACAAGTCGATCCAAACTGTGTATCAGAATACGTGAAGGCTGCATAATTATCTGGACTCTGATGATGATCAATCATGATGAAAGGAGCTTTCATTTGAATCAGTATTTTTTCCATTTCACCCACACGATGCAAGGCATTAAAATCTAAAGTAAAAATCAAATCACATTCTTGAAGCAATTGCGTGGTTTTTTCTTTTTCATTTTCAAAAATTAAAACTTTTTCACTTCCAGGTAACCAGGCTAAAAATTCAGGAAATTCATTAGGAGCAATCACTGTAGGTTGATGATTTCCTTTCAAAAGAAAATGATACAGAGCTAATGTAGATCCCATAGCATCTCCGTCGGGGCTTCTGTGTGGGATAATTGCAATTTTTTTAGGAATAGCAAGCAACGTAGCAATAGATTCGATATCCTCTTTTTTCATAGAGTGCGAAGTTACATTTTTTTCCCAAAAAAGAAAGATTTTAACAACTTGTTACGAATTTATTTTAGGAGTGTCAATCCTAACCAAACTGCGCCCATTCCTATAACGACACTACTAATAATGTAAAGAAATGCCCATCCGAAATTTCCGTTTTGAAGTAAAGTAATGTTTTCAAAACTAAATGCTGAAAATGTTGTAAAACCTCCACAAAAACCGGTTACTAAAAACCATTTGATATTGTTATTGTTTAATTGATTTTTCTCTAGCAATCCCATTACTAGTCCAATAAGCAAACAGCCAATAACATTGACAAGGAAAGTAGCTAAAGGAAATACCGTAATGCAATATTTTTGTAGTAATACTGAAGAAAGGTATCGAAGTATACTGCCGATACTTCCGCCTAGAGCAATATACAAAAGAGTTCTATACATAATTACAATTGGTTCCTATCTGCTTGGAAAGTTCCATTGGAGATAACAACAGTTTCGTCGCTTGCATTTAATCCAGTACATTGAAATGTGCCTTTTATAGTTGTATCAGTAATTGATGTGATATTAATTGTGCCAGAAACTCCGTCAAGATATAAAGCTTCTGCTTGAGAAACAAAATGAATTTCATATGAATTAGGGTTTGTTGGATCTATGGTTACATTATGTACTCCAGTAGAAACATTTAAGGGCATCCATAAAGATATTTTTTTATATTCTTGATTAATGCCTTGTCCTCCTCTAATCTCTTTTTTATCTCCATCGTATGTTTCAGGAATTCCTAATGAATAATTGACAGAATTATAAGTAAATTTTATGAAATTCGCAGTAGGTGTAGGGTTGATGTTGTTATCATCACTGCTACTGCCACTAGAACAAGATAAAGTTAAATTAATTGTTAATAATATAAGAGTAAATTTTATAAAAGATTTTTTCATAATGAAGATTTTAAATAAGTTTGTTTTTAATTTCAACAAACTTAATATAAAAGAATCATAATCTAGATTTTTTATATTCTATTTTCAAGTCTAAAATATAAAAAGTATTTTTGTCCATGCAACACAACGTACTTATTTTAGATTTCGGATCGCAATACACACAACTTATTGCCCGAAGGGTTCGTGAATTAAATATTTTTTGCGAAATTTTTCCTTACAATCATTTTCCAACTGATTTATCAAGTTATAAAGCCGTCATCCTTTCCGGAAGCCCTTTTTCGGTTCGTGGGGAAGATGCTCCACATCCTGATTTATCCCAAATACGAGGGAAATTACCCTTGTTAGCAGTTTGTTATGGAGCTCAATATTTAGCTCATTTTAGTGGAGGCGAAGTGGCTTCCTCGAATACTAGAGAGTATGGGAGAGCTAATTTGTCTTTTATTAAAAGTGATGAAATTTTCTTTGAAGGTATTGATCCTCATTCTCAAGTTTGGATGTCACATAGCGACACAATCAAAACATTACCAACTAAAGGTATTAAATTAGCAAGCACTCATGATGTAATTAATGCTGCGTATAGAATTGAAAATGAGTTAACTTACGCCATTCAATTTCACCCTGAAGTCTATCATTCAACTGATGGAAAATTGATGTTAGAAAATTTTTTAGTCAAGATAGCTCATGTACCTCAGAATTTCACACCCAAAGCTTTTGTTGGTGAAATGGTATCAGAATTAAAAGAAAAAATACAAAATGACAAAGTTGTTTTAGGGCTTTCAGGTGGAGTAGATTCAACAGTTGCTGCAGTTTTGTTACATCAAGCTATTGGAAAAAACCTGTATTGCATCTTTGTAAATAACGGTTTGTTACGAAAAAATGAATTTGAAAACGTACTCGACCAATACCAACATATGGGTTTGAATGTAAAAGGTGTTGATGCTTCCAATCGATTTTTAAGTGAATTAGATGGTGTAAGTGACCCTGAAACCAAACGTAAAATTATTGGGCGTGTTTTTATTGAAGTTTTTGATGACGAATCTCATCTAATTGAAAATGTAAAATGGTTAGCCCAAGGAACCATTTATCCGGATGTAATCGAATCGGTTTCTGTAAAAGGGCCTTCCGCTACAATCAAATCGCATCACAATGTTGGAGGTCTTCCAGATTATATGAAATTGAGTATTGTTGAACCATTGCGAATGCTTTTTAAAGACGAAGTTAGAAGAGTTGGGGCAACCTTAGGCATAGATGCTGCGTTATTAGGACGTCACCCATTTCCAGGACCTGGATTGTCTATTCGAATTTTAGGTGCTATTACTTTAGAAAAAGTTCGTATATTGCAAGAGGTTGATGCAATATTTATTGAAGGACTAAAATCATCTGGTTTGTATGATAAAGTATGGCAAGCAGGTGCTATACTTTTGCCTGTAAATAGCGTTGGAGTAATGGGAGACGAACGAACCTATGAAAAAGTTGTGGCTTTAAGAGCAGTAGAATCTACTGACGGCATGACTGCTGACTGGGTGCATTTGCCTTATGATTTTTTAATGAAAATCTCAAATGAAATAATCAATAAGGTAAAAGGAGTGAATCGTGTCGTGTATGATATTAGTTCAAAACCGCCTGCTACGATTGAATGGGAATAATAAAATAGAAAAGTTATGAGAAATATTTTAATAACATTTTTAGTTTTTACTTTTTTTTATAATGGTTTTAGTCAATCTAAGAAAAAAGAGCAAGAAGTTGATATCATTAATCATGAAGTAAAATTAGGAGAGTCGATTCGTTTGCTATCTAAAAAGTATTTAGTTGATCCTGCAGAAATATACAAATTAAATAAATTTGCAGTAGATGGTATCAGTGAAGGAATGGTTCTTAAAATTCCTGTGCCAAAGAAAGCAGGAGTAATTCAGAAAGAAGCTGATTCTATTGAAAAGGTTGAGCCAAATTCAAAAGAAAATGAAGTTGTTGAAGCAAAGCAACCTATCAAAGAAGAAACAATTCCAACTCCAAATAACGATATCAAACAAATTGTTATCACAGAGAATAAAACCGAAGTTAATCATAAAGTAATCGCAAAAGAAACGCTTTATAGTTTGGCTAGAGATTATAAAGTATCCGTTGATGAAATTAAAGCAAACAACCCAGAAGTTGCTAAAAGCGGTTTGCAAATCGGTCAAATTGTAAAAATCCTTACCAATAAAGAAACCGAAATCAAACAGTCTAAATCAATAGTAATTCCAACTCCAGTAAAAGAAAATACTAAGGCAACGAGCTCTTCAAATACAATTAAGCATACAGTTTTGCCAAAAGAAACCTTCTATAGTTTATCCAAAAAATACAATGTAACTGTTGAATACATCAAAAAACAGAATGAAAATTTGTTAATAAACGGTTTACAAGTAGGGCAGGTGTTGGAAATAAAACCCAATAATTAAGTATTAAATTTGTTTTTAATAAACACATTTCTAATACAACCTGAAACTAAATGAAACATAAATTTTTATTTTCTTTACTAGTCATCCTCTTACACACTAGTTCCTTGTTTGCTCAAGATAAGAATTATACTAAACATACGGTTGCTAAAGGTGAAACCATTACTCAAATTGCTACTAAATACAAAGTAACGCCATTTGATATCTACAAATTAAATCCAGACGCTCAAAAAGGAATTAATGAAAATGATTTGATTTTAATTCCTGTTTCTATCGCTAAATCAGAGCCTACACTAATAACAGAAAAACCAAAATCAACGGCAAGCAAAACTCATATAGCAAAACCAAAAGAAACCTTATATAGTATTTCTAGAGATTATAATGTCAATGTTGAAGATTTGAAAACCTTAAATGCGGATCTATTGATTAACGGATTAAAAATTGGACAAACCATAAAAATCCCAAGCTCAAATTCATTAGAATCTACAGCAAAACCTAAAGATGTAGTTGAAGAAACACCTGTAAAACCTAAAGAAACAGTTATAGAAACCAAAAGGTCGACTCCAGTTGTTTCAAATGCTAGTTCTGAGAAAAGTGTTTTTCATATCGTGGAAGCTAAAGAAACTAAATTTGGAATTGCTAAGAAATACGGAATTACTATTCAAGAATTAGAAAAAAGAAATCCTGAAATAGTGTCTAATTTAACAGTGGGTTATAAATTGATAATAAGCGGAGCTACTTCCAAATCAGAGCCAACGAAATCAGAACCTTCTAAAACAGTAGCCTCAAAACCAGTAACCGAAAAGCCTAAACCAGTAACAACTGAAATTGTAAAAGATGAAATTGTAGAAACAAAAACAATTCGCACTCTTACAAAAAATGGGTTTGCAAATTATGAAGTAAAAGCAGGGGAAACAATGTATAGTTTGACCCAATATTTTAAAATTACAGAAGAAGAAATCATTCAACTTAATCCTTCCTTGAAAGATGGGGTAAAAACTGGAATGATTTTAAAAGTTCCAGGAAATGGTGCTGTTAAAACGGAATCAGCTACAAATCCAGTTTATAAAGTTGCTTCTACTACGGTTGTTCCAAATGCTATTAAAAAACAGTTGGTGCTTTTATTACCTTTTAATGCAACTAAAATTCAAAATGATACGCTTAAAACGATAGAAGTTCGTTTGAAAAAAGATGCTTTTCTCAACATGACTCTCGATTTTTATTCAGGAGCATTAATGGCAATTGATTCCGCTAAAACATTGGGATTGAATGTTGATGTTACTATTTTAGATTCTGAAGAAAGTAAAATTAGTTCCAACATTGAAAATGTCATAAAGAAAAATAATGTTCAAGATGCTGATGCTGTTATCGGACCTTTCTACCAACAATACATCGAAAAAACAGCAGAGCTTTTAAAAGACAAAAACGTTCCGGTAATTTCTCCTTTATCTAAAGAAATAGGACAATCCTTTCCCAATTTGTTTCAAGCAATGCCACCAAGTGATTATGGAAAAACAGCGATGTTTAATTTTATGTTGGCTAAAAACGGAAACATAATTGTCGTGAGTGACCCGAAAAGAGTTTACAATAAGGATTTTATTACTAAAAATTATCCCTCCGCCAAGTTTGTTACCTTACTAGACAATGGTGCTTTGGATATCGTAAATTTAAAATCGATGTTCGTCAAAGGAACTCAGAATTTTGTCGTTTTAGATTCCGAAAGAACTGGATTGATATTAGGAACTACCAACGTTTTGTTGAATGAAATGTCTAATTTCCAAATACAATTAGTCATCATCGAAACGAATGAAACTTTAGATTTTGAAGAAATATCTATGAAACGATTGACAATCTTGAAGTTATTATATCCTTCATTAACTCGTGAAAATTATTCGCCTGCTGCTACTAATTTTGAAAAAAATTATAAAGAAATCAACAAAGTCTTTCCTAATCAATTTGCCGTTCGCGGGTTTGATGTCACCTTTGATACTTTGAT
The DNA here is from genome assembly GCA_043783565.1 of Flavobacterium sp. Classification (GTDB taxonomy): domain Bacteria; phylum Bacteroidota; class Bacteroidia; order Flavobacteriales; family Flavobacteriaceae; genus Flavobacterium. Next base: position 40,890 of record JAYVZG010000027.1, read on the forward strand.
GCGTATTACTCAAAACAACTCGTTTATGTCTTCTGCAACTGATGTGAAATCAGAGCAAATTGAAAGTAAATTTGAATATGTAAAAAAAGGAAATGAAGGTTACGTGAATAATGGAATTTATATCATGGAATATCAGGACGATTTGTCTGTAAAACAAGTAAACTAATGACTTCAAGAATAACCTATTTAGGTGATTTGCGTACTTCTTGCGAACATCTCCAATCTGGAACTACAATTCTTACAGATGCTCCAACGGATAATCATGGTAAAGGAGAAGCGTTTTCTCCAACAGATTTAGTAGCCACTTCATTAGGGAGTTGTATGGTTTCTATCATGGCCATTAAATCAAAAGATTTAGAAGTAGATTTGATAAATTCTACTATTGAAGTCACCAAAATAATGCAAGCTGAACCAAGAAAAATTTCCAAAATTGTTGTGGTTTTAAATATGGCTACTCAAGTAGATGAAAAAACAAAAACAATTCTAGAACGGGTAGCGATGAATTGCCCAGTGTTATTAAGTCTGCATCCCAATATCGAAAAAGACATCACTTTTAACTGGAAATAAATAATAGTAAAAAGAAACTAGAGTCAAGAACCGAGATAATATACAGTCTTGATTCTTGGCTCTTGTTTCTTTAATCATCCTCAACATGAATCCCGATCAAAAAAAACTCATTCAACTCGCGCATACTAAAATGCCTTTCGGGAAATATGAAGGTCGATATATCATTGATTTGCCAGAATATTATATGGTTTGGTATTATAATAAAGGCTTTCCAAAAGGACAATTAGGGGAACAATTGCAGCTTGTTTATGAACTCAAATTAAACGGATTGGAAGAGTTGATTCGAAATATCAAAAAGCACTACCCAAATAAGGATTATTAGATAGTAAGATATTTAGATCGTTAGATTTTAAAAGCATTTTTTTTCTAACAATCTAATCTTCCAATTATCCATTTTAAATTATTACTTTTGCCACGTTTTTTATACAACTACAACACAACTACAACATCCAAAAAATGAATCAAACGAAATATATTTTTGTTACTGGCGGTGTGACTTCTTCACTCGGTAAAGGTATTATCGCTGCTTCATTAGCAAAATTATTGCAAGCAAGAGGCTATCGAACTACCATTCAAAAATTTGATCCGTATATCAACGTAGATCCAGGAACTCTAAACCCCTACGAACATGGTGAATGTTACGTGACGGATGATGGCGCTGAAACCGATTTAGATTTAGGTCATTACGAACGATTTCTAAATGTGCCCACATCACAAGCGAATAATGTAACCACAGGAAGAGTCTATCTCTCGGTTATTGAAAAAGAACGTCGTGGTGAATTCTTAGGAAAAACGGTTCAAGTGGTGCCTCACATTACCAACGAAATTAAAGAGCGCATGCAATTGCTTGGAAATTCAGGCGAATTCGATATTGTTATTACCGAAATTGGTGGAACTGTCGGAGATATTGAGTCGTTACCCTATATTGAATCGGTTCGTCAATTAGTATGGGAATTAGGTGATAGCAACGGAATTGTCATTCACTTAACATTAGTTCCGTATTTGGCAGCTGCTGGTGAATTGAAAACCAAACCAACACAACACTCCGTAAAAACCTTAATGGAAAGCGGAATCAAAGCCGATATACTTGTTTGCAGAACAGAACATGAAATCTCAGATGAATTACGCCAAAAGTTAGCGTTGTTTTGTAATGTAAAACGAGAAGCGGTGATCCAATCAATTGACGCTTCTACAATCTACGAAGTACCGAATTTGATGTTGGAAGAAGGTTTAGATGTTGTGGCCTTGAAGAAATTAAATTTGCCCAAAAAAGCTGCTCCAGATTTGAAAAACTGGAATACGTTTTTACATCGATTAAAAAATCCAAAGCATACCGTCAATATTGGTTTGATTGGAAAATATGTTGAGTTGCAAGATTCTTACAAATCCATTTTAGAGGCCTTTATTCATGCTGGTGCCGCGAATGAAACGAAAGTCAATGTAGTGTCTGTGCATTCTGAATATATCAATGCTAACAATGTATCTGAAAAAATGGATGGACTTGATGGAATTCTTGTTGCTCCTGGATTTGGAGAACGAGGCATTGAAGGAAAAATTGAAGCGGTTCGTTATGCTCGTGAAAACAATTTGCCATTTTTTGGAATTTGTTTAGGTATGCAAATGGCAGTGATTGAATATGCTCGAAATGTAGTGGGATATAAAGACGCCAACTCCACTGAGATGAATCAAGGAACTTCGCATCCAGTCATCGATTTGATGGAAGAGCAAAAAAACATTACCGATAAAGGTGGAACCATGCGTTTAGGTGCTTGGAAATGTAATCTGAAAGAAAATTCATTTGCTTATTCTATTTATGGAAAAACCAGCATTTTAGAACGTCACCGTCATCGCTATGAATACAATAGCGAATATGCTCAAGCATTTGAAAAAGCAGGATTAATATCCTCAGGAATTAACCCAGATACTAATTTAGTAGAGATTGTTGAATTGTCCAATCATCCGTTTTTTATTGGTGTTCAATACCATCCGGAATATAAAAGTACGGTTGCCAATCCACATCCTTTATTTGTAAGTTTTGTGGCAGCAACTGTAAAATCAAAAAAAAATAATTAATTAGTTTTTAATAGAGTAGCATGGAAGAAAAAAAATTAGACCTCAATTCAATCATAGGCTTTGCATTGATTTTTGGTATTTTGATTTGGATTATGTATCAAAATCAACCTTCAGATAAGCAAATTGCAGCGGATAAAGCCAAAAGTGAATTGGTTCAAAAAGAAGCAGCTAAAAAAGCACAAGTAGCACAAATAGCAGTGAAATCAATGGTGGCTACTGCAAAAGATTCTGTTCAAATGTCAGCTTTGCGCGCCTCTTTAGGAAATTTTGCTTATTCTGCATCGCTTCCTTCTGCGAAAGAAAATTTTACTACAATTGAGAATAATTTGGTCAAAATTGTCATAGCGAACAAAGGTGGTTTCATAACAGAAGCTACTTTAAAAAACCAAGAACGATTTAAAAAAGGTTCCGGAAGTTTGGTGTCTTTAATTAAAGATAATAATGCTGATTTGAATATAAGTTTATTGACGCAAGACAACAGAACCTTGCAAACGAAAGATTTGTATTTCGAGCCAACTGTTTCAAAAGCAGGTGACTATCAAATTGTTTGGATGCGATTGAAAGCTGGTGAAAACGAGTATTTAGAATACAAATACGTTTTGAAACCCAACGATTATATGATCGATTTTGATCTGCGTTCACAAGGGTTGAGTAAAGTATTGAATACGAGTAAACCGTTAGATTTAGAATGGAAATTGAAAGCAATTCGTAACGAAAAAGGAATTGCATACGAAAATCGTTACTCAGAGATTTATTATGAATATGAAGACAGTAAAATCAGCTATGTAAGTGATGGACAAAACAAAGAAGAGAATCCTGAAAAGGTTAGTTTTGTAGCTTTTAAACAACACTTTTTTAGCACCATCCTTTTAACTAAAACACCTTTTGAAAAGGCTAAATTACATTCTGATAATTTGGTTGTGGATGAAAAAAAGGATACGATTTTCACCAAACAATTTAAAGCCAATTTGCCGTTAGCCTTTACTAATGGTGAGTTAGATTATAAAATGAATTGGTATTTGGGACCAACAGATTATACTTTGTTGAAATCGTACGATAGAAATATCAATAAGATTATTTCATTAGGGTGGGGAATTTTCGGATGGATTAACATGTTTATCTTCATTCCATTATTCGGATTTTTGAGTTCGTATATCGCCTATGGAATCGCAATCATCGTCTTTACGATTATCATTAAGATTGCCATGTCTCCGATTACTTACAAATCATTTTTGTCTCAAGCGAAGATGAAAGTATTGCGCCCAGAGATTACGGAATTGGGAGAGAAATTTGGCAAAGACCCAATGAAAAAGCAACAAGAAACGATGAAGTTATACAACAAAGCTGGTGTCAATCCGATGGCAGGTTGTATTCCCGCATTGATTCAAATTCCGTTTATGTATGCGTCGTTTCAGTTTTTCCCTTCTGCATTTGAATTGAGACAGAAAAGTTTTCTATGGGCGGATGATTTGTCTTCATTTGACCAAGTGGTGAAATTGCCTTTTCACATTCCATTGTATGGGGATCATATTAGTTTGTTTCCAATCTTGGCGGCCATTGCAATTTTCTTTTACATGAAAATGACGTCCGGCGATCAACAAATGGCAGCACCACAGCAAGAAGGAATGCCGGATATGGGTAAAATTATGAAAATCATGATTTATGTTTCTCCGGTAATGATGTTGATTTTCTTTAACAGTTATGGCGCTGGATTAAGTTTGTATAACTTCATCTCGAATCTTATTACGATAGGAATTATGTTTGTCATCAAAAACTACATAGTAGATTCAGAAAAAATTCATGCTCAAATACAAGAGAACAAATTGAAAGAACCAAAGAAGAAAAGCGGCTTTCAACAAAAATTACAAAAGATAATGGAAGATGCTGAAGCGCAGAAGGCACAGCAGAAGAAAAAATAAGTAGTATGATTTATGATTTTAAACATAAAACTTTTCATGCCCCTTTTTTTGTTCTTTATTATTTTATATAAAAATTAACTTTATATTTGGCATAGAAATATTGGATTACTTAAAGTAAGTTAGAATTACTAAAAACTATTTCGACTAAAATTTAATTTATGAAAAAAACGATTTTTTGCCTAGGATTAATAATGATGCTTTTTGTATCATGTAATAGAGATCGGGTTCCGTCTGGTGTGACATTTTTTATCATACCAAAATGTGGTTCTCAATTGACAGATATATCTCAATCTATTTTCTGTCGCCAACTTCCTCGTGAGATTCCTGTTTATAGCTATCGGTTTATCGTTAAAAATGCTATTTCTAATAATTTGGTTGGTATTATAGATACACCCAAAAACAGTTTTAATATGGTAAACTTAGGTCTTAGTAATATTGCATTGGGTACCGTTTATAAAATTGAGGTTCAAGTTGCCTTGGATTCATCGCTTAATTTCACTACTGTTATAAACCCTCCATGTACCTTGCGTACTCCGGATCTTCCAGAAAAATCAAGTATCATTATTCCACAATGTGGTAGTATTGTGAATACATTGTGGACTACTATTTTCGCAAAACAAACTTTGGGTGCTGAAAAATATAGATTTGTAGTAGTGGATGGTACTCAAACAAGAGTAATTGAAACAACTGAATCAAGTTTCCAACTAGCTGATTTGCCTGGTGGAGCTGCAGCTAATACTCAGTACTTTATTCGTGTTGATATATTATACAAAGGTATTTGGTATCAAAGTGATCAATTGTGTTCAATCACAACCTCTCCAACTGCTACTTTGAGACAATCTTTAGGAGCATCTCAAACACTAAAAAAGTAAATAAAAACCAAATATATTTATAAACAAAAAACGCTTCAGTAATGAAGCGTTTTTTGTTTATAGGTCTATAACCTCATTAGATTGCATCCTTAGTTCATGCTTTTTTTGTTTACTTTTTTTAACAAGACACTTTATATTGCACTTAAACGTAAATAACTGTTTTTTAACGAATTTATAAATATTTTAATAAAGAACTACATACCTTTAAGTACGAAGTTTAAAATAACAAATAACTATTAATTACTAACATTATGAGAAAAAAAAATTTATTAATTCTTCTTCTACTTGGATTTTTTGGGTTTCAAAAGGTGTCTGCACAAATTGAACCTTATGTTGGGCAGATCATTGCTGTTGGCTTTAATTTCGCGCCAGTAGGCTGGGCAGAGTGTAATGGACAATTGATATCGATAGCGCAGAATACCGCCTTGTTTTCTTTGTTGGGAACACAGTATGGAGGAAACGGAACTACTAATTTTGCACTTCCTGATTTGAGAGGACGCGTATTGGTTGGGCAAGGTTTTGGGCCTGGAATAGCGACTGTGGTTATAGGTGAAACAGGAGGAAATTCACAAACGACATTATTATCAAACAATTTACCAGCACATACGCATCCTATCGGGGCAAATACAGGTAACGGAACAACAAGTATCCCTACAAATAATGTGCTTGCTAATACTTTAGATAGTGATCGGGAGTATAGTACAACGAGTAATGTTAGCATGAACTCGACTGGAGCTGAAGGGGCAAATGCACCTATCAACAACATGCAACCTTATACGGGACTTAAATATATCATTGCAACACAAGGCATTTTCCCACCACGTCAATAAGAAGTATCACTAACATTAAACTATCAATATATCATGAAGAAAAGTATTATTTTAACTTTATTGGTGTTGTTTCTTGTAGGAACACCAAATTTATTTGCACAAGAGCCATTCCTTGGCCAAATTAGAGCTGTAGCTTTCGATTTTGCCCCACGAGGTTGGGCTCAGTGTAATGGGCAATTGTTGCCAATCGCTCAAAATCAAGCCTTATTTGCTTTATTAGGAACACAATATGGAGGAAACGGAGTTCAAACTTTTGCACTACCTGATTTGAGAGGAAGAACAATTGTTGGGGCAGGTTTGGGTGTTGGAATACCAGAAATTCTTCAAGGAGAAAGAGCAGGTACTGAAACTACTTCTTTGACTGTAAATAATCTTCCATCTCACTCTCATTCAATTGGAGCCAATTCGCAAGCAGGCACTACAAGTGTTCCTACGAGCAATTTTCCAGCAAACTCTGGAGCTTTAGATAAAGAATATGCCAGTACCTCTAACTCGTTGATGGCGGCTACTGCTCCGACAGGCTCAAATCAGCCAATCAATAATATGAAGCCATATTCAACCGTGAATTATATTATTGCGTTGCAAGGTGTTTTTCCTTCACGCCCTTAAGACGTCTTTAATATTTAATAATGAATAAAACATAAAATTATGAAAAAAATATTTTCAGTAATGGTACTTTTGATAGTACTTTTTGGTTCACCTAAATCTCATGCACAAGAACCATACATAGGTGAAATTGCAGCAATTGGTTTCAATTTCGCTCCTCAGGGATGGATGTTTTGTGAGGGGCAACTTTTGCCTATCGCACAATATGACGCCTTATTTTCTTTACTTGGAACTACCTACGGTGGCGATGGGCAAACTACTTTTGCATTACCTGATTACCGAGGTAGAACTTTAATTGGCGTGGGTCAAGGCCCAGGATTGTCACCTCGAGTATTAGGGGAATTAGGTGGTTCTAGATCTGCAACATTAACAGTAGCAAATTTACCAGCACATACACATACCATAGGTTCTAATACTGGGACTGGGACGACAAATGACCCAACAAATGCAGTGCTTGCCAATTCTGGTGCCTTAGACAAAGAATTTGCAGCTAGTTCTAATAGTAACCTTGGTAGCACAGGAGTTGCAGGGTCAACGAATCCTGCCCCTGTAGATATTTCACAGCCTTATTTAGGAATAAACTACATTATAGCGGTGGAAGGTATATTTCCACCTAGGAATTAATGAAAAGCCCTTTTTTTAATAGTAAATAATTATAATATGAAATATAAATTTACAATACTTAGATTTTTGTTTGTTCTGTTGGGTTTTTATGGCAGCGCACAAAATATTAATATTACTGGTTCATGTATAAATGCCTCAGGCTCATTAACAATTGCTGGTGATGCCGGCAATACAAGTTATAACGGAAAACCTGTGTATTTCAATGGAGTGTTAGCAGTTAATGTGGGAGGAAATGCTACAACAACAGTAACCTATCTCTATTATGCCTTAGCGGCTGAAATTGGAACAACGCAAAATCGATGGGTAGTTTCTTATGATGGACAACCTTATTATTCTTTGATTTCCGACGCTTCTACTGCACCAAGCGGTCAGTATTCTCCATTTGATGCAAATTTAGCAATCGCCGAATGTGGATCGTTTGTAACAATTAGTACTCCATGTGCAGATACTACAGCGTATTCTGTTACTGGAGGTGGTTCCTACTGTTCTGGTGGTGCTGGTTTGCCAATAGGACTGAGCAACTCGGAAATTGGCGTTACCTATTCATTAACAGATGGTAATGGTGTTATTTTAAATGTTCCTAGTATAGCTGGTACTGGTAATGCAATCAGTTTTGGAAATTTAACACAAGCAGGTACCTATAAAGTAATTGCAACTCGTGATGGCGGTTCTTGTCCAAGTGTTTTTATGACTGGTCAAGCGACAGTTCAAGTTAATCTTAATCCAACAATCGATGCAGGATTGCAAGTAGCTCCAATTTGTCAAGGTTCAACCTCAACCGTTTTAGGAGGTTCTTTTACAGCTAGTGCTACTGCAGCTATATGGAGTGATGGTGGAGCAGGAGGTCAATTTAGTAATAATACTGGGGCTACACCTAATCTTACAACATACACCGCTGCACTCAATGCACCCGCTATTGTAACTTTAACTTTGACTTCTTCTGGTGGACAATGTGGAGTGGTTTCAACGTCTAAAACAATAAGTATTATTCAAGGAACACTTTACTATGTTGACGCTGATGGAGATGGATATGATAGTGGAGCACCAAGAGTATTATTCTGCACACAACCTTCTGGATACATTTTGACAACTAGAGGATTGGATTGTAATGATGCCAATTCCTCTGTAAATCCAAATGCTTCCGAAGTATCAGGAAACGGAATTGACGATAACTGTGATGGTGCGACAGACGAAGTTACACCTACTTCATATTTATTAGCTCAAAGTTGCAATATAGTTTTACCCAACATTCAAACAAGTTTGTTTTGTGAACCGTTATTGAATGCTTTTGCCCAGTTGGGAACAATTCAAGGTTTCCGATTTAAAGTGACAAACAATGCTATTGTAAGAACCTATGATTCGCTAACAAATAGTTTTAATTTAACACTATTGCCAGGCGGAGCTGCATTGGGAACTACGTATACCATTCAAGTTTCCGCAAAATCTGGCGGTTATTGGAGAGCGTACGGCTCTTCTTGTACTGTAACTACACCATCAGTTCCTGCCACTACAATAATCTCGAATCCGTCTTGTGGCAGTACATTAACAGATATTTATGCATCTATTTTTTGCGAAACCAGACCAGCGGCTTCTGGTTATCGATTTAGAGTAAGAAATGGAGCGACTGTTCTTGGTACCGTAAGTACAACTGTAAACCGATTTAGTTTAGCATCATTGAGTGGTTCTAACATTGCTTTTGGGACAACTTATACTATAGATGTTTTATTAGCATTTAATGGTGTTTTTCAACCAGATTCTGAATATGGACCTGCTTGTTCAATAACTACTCCAGCTACTCCATCAACTTCGCGAGTAATTCAACCTGCTTGTGGAAGTACTATCAACGCCTTATGGACTACTATTTTTGCACAACAAGTAGCAGGTGCACAAGGATACCGATTTGTAGTAACTAATGGAGCTCAAACAAGACAATATATAACTGTGAACTCGCGATTCCAATTGCCACAATTACTTGGAGGAGCTGCTGCCAATACTGCTTACACTATTCGTGTAGATGTGTTGTATAATGCAAATTATGTTCAAGGTACAGTTTTATGTACAATTACAACTTCACCAACTGCTACAAGACAAACCAATACTGCTATAGCGATTTATGATGTAAGTGCTTATCCAAATCCTTATGGAGAAACATTCAAATTGAATGTTAATACTTCTAGCGATGATGAAGTAGGAGTAAGAGTATATGACATGTTAGGCCGAGAAGTTGAATCACGTCAAGTATCTGTTACTGCAATCACTAACTTAGAAATAGGATCACAATATCCTTCTGGAGTATATAATATCATAGTAACTCAGGGGAATGATGTGAAAACGATAAGAGTAATTAAAAGATAATTATATTTCCTTTATTAAAAAAACCGCTTCAATTTCGAAGCGGTTTTTTTTTGTTTAAGCAAAACCCACCTTTTTTTACATTAGCTGCGATATCCTTTAAACGAGCGTTAAATATTTATAAGTATTTGTCATAAAGCGTTTTATATTATATTTTTAAGTAATATCTTTAATAAAAAAAAACAAATACTATGAAAAAAATTTTACTTCTATCTTGTACGATGTGCTTATGTTTTGGCAACGCTCAAAATATAACTTTCACAGATTCTTTACTAAAAGGTGCGCTTATCGATTCCCCAGATGTGGGTTATAGTACCAGTTTCAAGGACTTAAATGGCAATGTTCTATCTAGCGTTGATGCAAATAATGATGGTGAAGTCAGTATTTCTGAAGCTCAAAATATCACAGACATCGACTTTTATTATCTGCCTTTCACAGACTTAGAAGGATTGCAGTTTTTTACTAATGTTAAGACCATTAATTCCTATAATAGTTTTGCGACAACCTTTAATTATCCACAATTGATAAATTTGGAAGAACTGGTTCTCAGTACCTATTCTGGTCAACAAACATTAACAAATTTCAATGTCTCCAATAACTTAAATCTAAAGAAATTAGAGTTATATACTGGTATTGCTAGCGAAGTAGATTTGTCTAATAACATCAACTTAAGAGAACTCAGAATTAATGATAGTGCCACTAATTTGACATTAAACCTAGAGAACTTAATTAATCTAAGAAAACTAACTTATTTCGGAAATCTAACGACTTTGAATATTTCTGATTGTGTAAAACTGATAGAAATTAACATAGGTTATGTAACGGCCCAAGATATTAGTCTTTCCTCTTTAGATACAACAAATCAACCACTTCTTATCAATTTGTATATCAGCAATACAAATATTACGAGTTTGGACTTAAGTGCAAATCTAAATTTGGAGAATGTATACGTCCAAGGTAATCAACTTCAAAGTATCAACTTCGGAAATCTATACTATGTTAGAAATTTGTATTGTGAAGATAATCAATTGACTTCACTTGATTTAAATAACTTTCAGAATCTTGATGTGCTTTCCTGCTCAAATAATAACTTGACAGAATTGAAACTAAAAAACTTTAGAATTGAACAATACATCAATTTTGATGGTAATCCAAATTTGCAATATGTATGTTGTGATGCAGAACAACGAGTTTATATCCAAAATCAGGCGTTACTTTACGGAAATTATGACGCAATAGTAAATTCTGACTGCTCAAGTAATGGGTTACTTGGGACCGTAAAAGTAGAAAATTTAAAGGACAAAATATCATTATTTCCGAATCCCGCTAGAGAGTACGTAACAATCAATAATGCAGAAACCATTGAAAATGTCACCTTGTATGATGTCAATGGTAGAACGATAAAAATTATTAATGGAGTTGCAAAGAAAATAGAAATTTCAGATCTGCAAAGTGGTATTTATTTTATAAAAATTAAAACTAAAACTGCATTTGAGACGATGAAATTTATGAAAGAATAGCGTATATATTAATGCATTAATGAATAAGTATTTGTCATAATTGAGTCGCTAACAGTACTTGTCATTTTTTTTCGAAAAGAAAAAATTGAACTTCTATTGTAGGTTTAAAGAAATAAGTTACGAGTACCATAAATTGCAATAACCGCTTCAGAAACGAAGCGGTTATTTATTTATCTGAAACACATCGAAACCCAATATGTTCCATTCCAGTATCGGGAGTCTCTTTCATTCTTCGTGGGTTTCTGTATCCTGAGCAATACGCATCGTTGCATAGAAAAGAGCCACCTCTAATAGTATGTTTTTGTCCATAGGCATCATCAGGGTCGAAGCTTTTGGTTGGCCCATTTGGATTGGTGACCCCATTAGTAATCGTGTTGTAGTAATTGTAATCATACCAATCATGGCACCATTCCCATACATTTCCAGCCATATCATACAATCCATAACCATTAGATGGAAATGATTTTACAGGAGCAGATTTTAGAAATAAGTCTCTGTTGGTATTCACATACGGAAAATTGCCTTGCCAACTATTCGCTTTTGGTTTGCCTTCATCAATTGGTTCATTTCCCCAAGTGTAAATATTGTTCTTTAATCCACCACGTGCTGCAAATTCCCATTCCGCTTCTGTGGGTAATCGCTTGTTTGCCCATTTACAATAGGCTTGAGCATCGTCCCATGAAATTTGAACAACGGGATAATTTTCTTTTCCATTAATAGTAGAATTTGGCCCTGAGGGATGTTTCCAATTGGCTCCATTTTCCATTTTCCACCAAAAATCTGTTTCGTTTTTGATCGTATGAAAAACAAGCGATCCAGGCTGCAATAGCTCATTAGATGGTTTTGGAGTTCCGATAGGTAATTGTTTTTTCAAGACTTCCCAATCAATTTCCTTTTCAGCTGTAGTGATATAATTGGTTGCTTTTACAAACTGAGCGAATTGCTCGTTCGTAACTTCTGTAACGTCCATCCAAAATCCATCAAGTTTTACTTTATGTTTGGGATATTCGTCTTTATCCGCTTGATTGTTATCAGCACCCATTTCAAAAGTATCTCCTTTTATAAAAACCATATTCTCGTGAGAAGAATGAATACTTGATTCAGTTTTTTGCTCATTGTTTGATAGGACTACCTTCGAAGATTCTCTTTTGCATCCAACAATAAAAAGTATTAATATGATGCAGATTCTTTTCATTATTTTAGGATTAGCTTACTCTTTAATGACTTTGAAAGTTTTCTTCTGGGCCATTAATCTTACGAAGTAAATTCCATGTGACAAATAAGAAAAATCTTTTGCATTAAGATCTTTCCCATTATATATAGTTTCTCCTTTATTGGAATACACTTCAAATTCATCTTCTGCTGTTATACCTTTAATATTGATTTTAGATTGAAAAGGATTTGATACCACAATTATTTCATTATTTGTATTGCTAAATGAGTTAGAATTTAAGGTAGTGCACGTAATTCCAGAACCAACTAAAGTGGCCATTTCTGAACACAGATAATTGTAATTACTGACATCGTTGGCTGTCATTGTTGCTGTTAACAAATTGTTTGATTCGGATGGATCTATCAACAAATTAAATAGCCGTTCGGTTCCGTTAGCAAACTTGATTAGCTTATATTCCATATTTCGAATTGTTTTTCCATCAGAAGCTAAAGGTGTCACTCTAAAAATTTCTGAAAATGCCCAAGGACGAATACTTGTTGCTGTATTTGAAAGTATTGGCACTATACTTTTACTATCTACAATGGTAGTAGGAATTTGACTTTGCCAGTTGGTGTTTCCAAATAATTCTTGAATTGTAGCAAACAAATCGACCGTATTTACCAAAGCATTGCTGGTTCTGTTCGGGTTGATTACATCAGGACCAGAAATGATAAACGGAACCGCAATTCCACCTTGATATAAGCTTCCTTTAGAAGGATTGGTTTGTGCTACAAGATTCTCATCGCCATTATCACCAATAAATATGATATCAGTATTATCCCATTTTCCAGTTGCGATTAGGTAATCAAAAAAGCGCCCGATTTCATTGTCCATTGCTTCAGTCATTGCCTGATAATAGGGTACTGGATTAGCAGTAATATCGGTTTGCGTTCCTGATAAAGAAGTAGTGGTTATTAAATTTGAAGGTGGTAAATGATATGGAGTGTGAGGTGAATTAAAGGCGAGTTGTAAATAAAACGGTTTAGTTGATGGTTGACTATTGATATACGAAATCGCATTGTTTACGTTTTCTGTAGTTGCATAATTGGTGCTAGTTGAATTCACCCCATTGGTAATTTTTGTCCAATTATAAAAACCTATGGTTAATTGACCAGGTTGCCCTAATGCACCAGTAAGACTGCCTTCAAAATGATCAAAACCCATAGTAGTCGGATAGTTATAACCTACTGCGCCGCCTGCTGTTACATGCCATTTTCCAATACAAGCCTTCGAAATTCCGTTGGGTGAATACATATTTAAGACCTTTGGGATAATGTTTTCAGTCAAACTCAACTTTGGATTACTTCCGTCAACCACATCTCCAACTCCTGTTCTGAAACTATATCTTCCTGTTAGAATTCCAGCTCGAGTAGGGGAACACAACGGATTAGACCAAGCATTATTGAATACTACACCTCGAGTTAGAAGTCGTTTTACATTCGTAAAATTGACCGTATTAGTTCCATGATCTGTATAAAAATCACAATAGTCTTTCCCAATATCATCTGCTATGATTAAAACAACATTTCTTTGCGCATTTGAATGCAACATTCCGACTGCAAGCAAAATAATTGATAACATTTTTCTCATAACGAGCTAGTTTTATTATAAATACTATTTAGATTAAAAGGATTAACAATTTAAAAGTAAACCTTTTTATTAACGTATTATATTCTTATTTTTCAATGATAACTTTATATACTTTAGAGTCTTTTTGGTTTGTAATTCGAACAAAATATACTCCATTATAAATCGTATCTGTTTCAATAATACTTAAGGTACTTCCTTGAATAATTTTACCTGTCTTAACAATTTTTCCTAATTCATCAATTAATTCAACATTCATATCTTGTTCTGCCATTTGACATTGAATTGCTATAAACTCTTGAGCAGGATTAGGAGCAATAACTACCTTAAAATCTGAATTTTCAAAAAATGCAGCAGCCAAGGTCGGTGTATAGGTTGTTGTGCCAGCAGGAACTGTTGTGACTGTTGAGCCAGTGGTTGCTGATTTATTTCCATAAAAAGTTGGACCAACAACATATGGATATGCCGAGTTATGGTTGGCATCTACTGTAGCAAAATAACAGTAAATTCCATTCGGGTATAACGAAATAGGATATTCGGGAGTATTGCAAACTCGACCATTATGCTCGTCTAAATAGGTTGAGTCAACATTATGAGTAACATATTCATAATCTTCTCTAAAATAGCCATTAAACATTGTCTGTGTTCCAACAACTTGATTAATTGCAGGTCCATTTGTTCTTGTGGTATTAGTTCGCAACTGATAGCTTGATTTCATTCTAGTAATTTCGCCTGTACCATCGGTATTCGTATAGGCATAAGCGCCATAAATTGGAAAACCATCGTAAGCAAAACCTAATAAGGGCGAATGTTGTGAAGGATTGATCACATATAAACCATCCGAAGGATAAGTATCACAAACATTTGAAATTACTGTTAAATCTAAATTGAAAGCGCTTGGGTTTTGGTGATGGTGATAATTTCCCATAGCAGGATGTGCCTTAGCGCAATCAAAACCTGCTTTCTCTGCTGGAATAGCATCTCTGTTCCAAGCTTGTGTAGCTCCTGGACCACCTGCACAAGCTGGATTTCCTGGACCACCACACAATGCATTTGTAGTAGAACTCCATGCAACACCATCGCGGTAATCAAACAAAGCGACACCGTTTTTGAAAATTCCAATATTTCCGCCTGAAGTTGCCACACCAGCTCCTGTATTTTGTGTTGGATTTAACGTAATTCTGAATATTTTATTTTGAGCAGTAGCCAACGATGGATTTCCATCTTGAAAAGGACCAGTGATGTACGCAGGGATTCCAGTTGCTGCTACATAAACATAATTGGCATCATATCGAACAGATTGCACATTTGCTAAGACAGCATCAACAACTGGCGTAGGATTAGGAGCTACATAATGTCGGCCAGTAATTCCAGTAGTGTTTTGTAACCACCCCGTAATGGCGGGGTTCGTTTGTGCAAATGATGTAGCTCCTACTATTAGGGCGGCGAAAGTGAATAGTTTTTTCATTTTTAGTTTTTTAAAATTTTAATTGGTTGATTGTTGATTAGCATCATATACATTCCATTGGAATAGGATGAAATGTCAATCGAAATTTGATTCTGGTTTAGATATTTATTGTTATAGAGTAATTGCCCTTGCAAATTGTATATTGAAATTTTTTCTATCGAATATTGCTTGTTTTGGATGTTTAAATTTCCATTAGTTGGATTTGGAAATACACTTAAGTTTAGCTTGAAGTCGAAATCCGATGCTGCTAAACTTTCATTATTAAAATTAAATGTTGGTGATTGTACTACAAAGTTTCCAGAACCATTTGGTATTCTTGCGTGTCCTAAATCTGCGGTTTGAGCGCCATAATTGACCGTCTCGATGATCGTTCCGTTGGCGTAGGCTAGAATGACACTTTCGCCACTAGCAGCTAATTTAAAACTAGCGTGCAAACCTTCTTGAGTTCCATCTTCATCTGCCCAAATTGTCAAATATCCATTTGGTTCTACAGTCGTTCCAATAGGGAATTGCCATTTGATCAAGTTCGTGTTGGTATCAGTCATAAACAAATTGTCTAAACTCAATGTAGTGTTTGTATTGTTATGCAACTCAATCCAATCTTCATATTCGCCGTTCGCGTCTGTCACTGTCGCTGTGTTTTGAGCCATGATTTCATTCACTACTAAATCACCAGGGTTGATTGTTGGATACGTAGCATTCAAACTATAGAATTCATGTTCGGCGCGCTCTGGGGAGAATTGCCCCACGTTATTATTTTCGGCATAAACATAGTATTGCATAAATACATTACTCACATTGATACTGACACCATAAACGTTATCACCAGCGACACCATCACCATGCAATCCATCATCAAACATGGAAGTTTTAGTAAAGGCAAGTCTTTCATTTGCCCGATATCCTAAAAAGACACCTGTTGTATTGGTATTGATCACATTCGCTGTGATAAAAACATCACTATTAATTAATGGGGTTTCAATTACTGGTGCTACAGAAGTTATTGTTGGTCTTGTATTGGTGAAATCTGTTAAAGCAGTCATATAAGTGTATCTACCATCCATTAAGTTTTTAATTCCTGGAGCAGGATTCATACCGCCAGTATTGTCAGTTGTCAAATTACTTTGAAATTGAGCGTAAGTAAAAAACTTATTTGTATCGGCTTGAACAGAAGGTGCAACAAGGGTTTGGTATGTTTGCGCGGTGGTGAAATAGTTATCGTTTGAGAAATTTTCTTCCAAAATAGTTCGGAAATGTGCCAAGTACATTCTCTTGTATTTCGGGACAGCCAATAGTTTCTGAACCAAAGGCCAAGCCGCATCGCCAGAATGTAGTAGATGAGTCATCTGTTTTTTAGCCGTTGTATTTGCTAATGAAACTGTACCCGTTTGCGAAAACACTCCAAAAGACATATTCAAATCCCAAACAATCGAGTTAAAACGACCATTGTCATCTTTGTACAAATAGTAGTTTTGTTTGAAAGTCCCAACGTAGCTGTCAATATTTACGAGTACATTATCAAAAGCGAGCATCCATAATGCGCGATCAACATCTAAAATAGACTCTATGTTGGTAATATCATTGGCTAAGGTGTTGGTTAATGAAACTAAATCTTCCCAACCTGTATCAGAATTCAATTCGTAAGCACTTTGATAGCTTGTTATATTGGTTCCTAAATACGCTAAATTTGGATAACTAGAGCTACCTGGACCAGCACCACCAATTGGATTACACTTGAAAAAAGTATTATTGTCAGAATAGAAATGGCTGTCAGCAAATTTTTTCGAAATAGATTCGGAACTTACATACAATCCCATTAAAGTTCCATTGACATATACATTCGCATAATTGGATAAAGGGGCATGCATATATTTACGAAGAATAGAGTAGGAGAGCGTTTCTCGAACAAATGTAGGATCAAAATAAACGTTGCTCAATTTGATATCGGTATAACCTTGATAATCTTGATTAACGTAGGTATCCAATTCGATGTGGAAAGGATTTTTTACGCGATTTGCATTGTAAGTACTATTGCCTTTGTATTTTACACCAACATTATTAAAAACATCGCCATTGATGGAAACTGATTGCGCTGAAATATAATCTTCCGTTGAACTGGCTTGTGCATCTAGCAATGCATCCCAATTACTCTCAGCGAATACAATACGAATATCTTGGATGGTGTTGATGTCGTATAAATCTTGTGCAGAACTTACAAAACTAGATGTAATAATTAAAAAGTATAAGATTTTTTTCATTTTTTATATAGTATTAATTCATTTTTTGTTTTTCTCCTCTATAATAAATTCTGCAACCAAAGGAATCAGATTTCGATATCATTACTTTTTTACCAATTAATAATTCTTCAATTGCGTTAATTAGGTAATGATGTTCCGCCTTTTCTGGTTCACCTGCATTATCATCAATAGCTCCTTGATATTTTATGATAAATTTCCCAGATTTGTTTTTCCAAACGACAAAAGCTTGAGGTGTGTTTTCAGCTTTAAATTGTTTAGCAACTGTTTGATTTTTATCTTGTAGATAAGGAAAATTAAAATTGTCTGCTTTCGCTTTTTTTTTCATTTTACTAAAAGATTCTTCTCCATAAACTAAGGTATCCATTGCGTTGATAGCAAATAAATAAACGCCTTTTTTTTGATATTTTTCATTCATCTGATTCAATCGCTTCGAATAGAATTTTGCCATAGGACACTTATTCGATAAAA
Source organism: Flavobacterium sp. (assembly GCA_043783565.1). Classification (GTDB taxonomy): domain Bacteria; phylum Bacteroidota; class Bacteroidia; order Flavobacteriales; family Flavobacteriaceae; genus Flavobacterium. The sequence goes on from JAYVZG010000027.1 coordinate 59,247, forward strand.
AAACGACTACAAAACCTTTTGGCATTTTTATAATCTGAAACCGAAACCCATTTATTTGTAGTCGCACTTTTCAATTTGAAATTCGAGATACTTCTTTCTTTAATAAGAACAGCATAACTCGATAAAACAAATAACAGAGGAATTAAAATTAAATAAATAGGGTATTTTTTCATGTATTATTTCTTAACAAATTTTTGATTAGTAACACTTTTAGTTTTCTTATCCATCATTTGGAATACATATACTCCCGCTTCTAATGAGGAAATGTCAATCCCGTTTTGCCATTGTGGTTGCGGTAACATCATAACCACACGACCTGTTACAGTAGTTATCGTAACATAATAAATTTCGGTATTCACATCTTTAAGTGCTACAAAGAGCTTGTCACTACTTGGATTTGGAAACAAAGTAAAAGCGTTCGTACTACTAAAAATATCATTCGCTAATGGAGCCGTTACTATAAATTGTCCCATCATTCCTCCATCTTCATGACCACCAAAATGACAGTGATACATATACGGATGTGTTACATCTGCGTCAGCGAAATCATCAAATTTACCAACGAAAGTTACCGATTCGTTTCTTGGCACATAAAAAGTGTCTTTCCATCCTGATTCATGAACACCAACATTAGCAGCGGAACCATTTCTTGCTACCACTTTAAATTCAATATCATGAACGTGAAACGAATGTCCGAAAATCGCATTGTTTGTAACGGTCCATTTTTCAATATTATTAAGATTTACTGTTTTGTCAATGTAGTTCAATACAAAAGGGTGATTGTCTAAACTAAAAGGTGTAGCACCTTGTCCACCAGTAACTGCAATAGCTCTATTCACTGTTGCATCGGTTGCTGCCCAATAAGTATTTGTTGCTAAGGTCGTTGGAACTGTAGTAATTGGTGCCGTCGTAGTTGTTGTCGCTCCAACATTAATGTGCAAAACCGTAAAATCGAGATTATTCAAAAGACTTCCGAATTGTCCTCCTGTGTTTGGTTCGCCTCCAGGAAATCCTAATGGTTGACCAGAATTATAGGTTTTCAAATCAACACTTGAACCGAGAGCATCATTTCCTAAATTCACTAAGATTTCAATTCGTTCGCCCACCATCAATTTAACTCTATTAGTTCCAGTAATGGCAACTGGGGCATTCAATAAACCTCCATCATTAGCAATAATATAAAAAGTTCTATTATCACTAAATCCTAGATTGTAACCTCTTTCAATTTCGGCATTCAATATTCGCAAACGTACATATTGTTTTGGTAAAGTATATTGCGCTTTTGAAGTTCCGTTAGACAGCATATAATCGCCATAAACTCTATTGGAAGCTGGTGGTGTTACAAAAGTATTCGTGGTGGCATTATAACTTCTACTTGTTAAGGCTAAAACTATATCATCGACACCGTAGGTTCTTGGTAAAGCCAATGCATTTTCTTGGGTGTCATTGACAATTATAAATCCACCAAGTCCTTTAGTCATTTGGGCATGTGTTGTTTCGTGTAAATGTGGATGATACCAAAGTGTAGACGCCTGATTCATTACTGTCCAATAAGGTTGCCACAGTGTCCCTGCTGGAATTACTTGATGTGGACCACCATCCATAACTGCAGGTAAATGCATTCCGTGCCAGTGAACTGTTGTAGCTTCGTTTAAATTGTTGGTGACATTCAAATGAACTTCTTCTCCTTTATTGATAAATAACGTAGGGCCCCAAAAAGTTTCATTATTTAAGGCACCAGTTATGGTTTGATTTCCAGTAACCAATTGTTTGGTCGATTCATGAATGTTTAAATTGAAAGTAGTTCCATACAATGCTTCAGGCATAGCCATGTTGTTGTATTGTGCATGGGAAACAAACGAAATTAGTAATAGACTGATAATGGTAATGTTTACCTTCATAAATTCTTATTTTTGGAGTTGTTGATTAGGCTTTAGACGAAACTAATTTTTGATTCATGCGTTTGCTTCTTGAATTATTTTGAATATCCATATTTAGGGTTGTATAAAAATTCAGTATCGGTTAAAGTTTTCAAAAAAGCCACAATGTCAACACGCTCATTATCGGATAAATTCATAGGTTCCGTTAATTCTTTCGGTAATAATTTGTTTCTTGAAAGTGTATTATAATGCTTGACTACTTCCGTTAAAGTTTTGAATCGTCCGTCATGCATATAAGGAAAAGTGAACTGAATGTTTCTCAAAGTCGGCACTTTAAAACGAAGTGAATCTTCTTTTCGTTGTGTTATTTTCATTCTTCCAATATCATTCAATGTTGGATCGATGGGCAAACCATTGTATTCAAACTTATTGCTTGAAAATAAAGGTTCTTGATGGCATGAAGCACAATGATTTTTGAATAAGTCATAACCTTTCTGCTCTTGCTCAGTAAATGCCATTTCTTTTCGAACCACTTTATCGTATTTAGAATTGGATGATTGCAGCATTACCACAAATTGTGTTAACGCTTTTAAGGTTAATTGCCCTGTAATTTTTGAGGTTCCAAATGCTTTTTTAAAAAGTTCTGGATAATTCGCCGTTTCTTGAAGTTTTTGTACTACATGTTCTAAAGTTTCATCCATTTCTAATGGACTTGTAATCGGATTGAGTGGTTGCACTTCAAGGTTATTCACTCCACCGTCCCACATAAAATCTTTCGACCACGCTAAGTTCATTAAGGCTAAAGAATTTCGAGTGCCGATTTTCCCATCAATGCCATGACTCAAATCGTGATCAATATGAGTAAATCCTGTAGCTTGCAAATGACAACTTGAACATGAAATGGTATTGTCTCGCGATAAAATTGGATCGTAGAATAGTTTACTTCCCAATTGAAATCCTTCTTCAGTTAAAGGGTTTTTCTTAAAATCATAATGCGGTTTCGGCCAACCTTTAGGAATTTCAAAATAGAGTGGCGTTGACTTATAAAAACCAAATGCCAGCGACAAAAGAATCACCACTGCAAATAGTATTTTATGAAGGAACTGAATTCTCATTCGAGTGTAAACATTTTTGCTGCAAGGTCTGACATGGTCATAGCCTTTTGCCCTGGAATCATGATAGAATTGGTTTTTTTAAGTTCAATTTCAGAAAAAAGTTTTTCTAAATCGACTACTATTTCTAAGGTTTCCACTGGCTTTAAAGCTTCTAATATAACAGTTCGCAATCCATAATTGGGTTTCATATAGCCACCAAGGTGAAAATGAAATTGATTTTTTCTGGTTTTGCAACTAGTACTTTTCCCTTCAATTTTCATATTGATGTAACCGCTTTGCCAAGCCCAATACATCCCTTTTGAAGGATCTAAGTCACCGCCTAATGCACCAGAGACACTAGCGATGCTGTCGACGCCAATATCAAAAGTGATTTTTGAAATGAGTTTGTTTTGTTTTTTTTCGATTGGAATTGATAACGACGCTGGGTTTTCAATATCAACTAAGTGGTAATTATTTTTAGGTTTTGCCGTTGTCTTATCGGAATATTGGACTTCTATATTTGAAATATAGTATTTGAAAGTCTCGATTTCTAAAGTATCAGAATTCGAAACATACTTTTTCCTTAGTTCAAGCGGTGCGTTTCCATATCTTAAATGTGATAGAATAACAAGTGAATCCTTTGCTTGTTGCGCATAGATTCCGTGAAAGCAGCACCACGCCAGAAGCAAAAAATAGCGAAACTTTTTATTCATGTCTTGGTTTAGGTTGCTTACCGAAAATTTTGGAAAGTTCTCGAGTTAGATCATAAAAGTTTTCACGTTGCTCAGGAGTGCAAAGGTTCTTAATATCTTCAAAATGTTTGAAATGGGTTTGCTCAATTTGTTTTTGATGATTCGCCAAAACGGTAATTAGGCTATCTTTTGTTTTTGCATTGACGTCTGGTTTTAAAAGTTCCATGTACAATTCGTTTTTAGTATCACGAATTTGTTGATCTAGACTGTCAATTTTTTTTCGATGCCAATCAATTAAAGTTTGATACTCTTTTTGTTGCTTTGAATCAAACTGTAAACGGTCGATGATGAATTCTTTGGGCATGCGTTGTGGCGGTCTGCCGCCGTGTTTAGGACTGGAAAGCAAAAGGAAACCTAAAGTTCCGAAGTTCAAAAGCAACAAAGCAATTACTGCTATAGTTAGTAATTTGATTTTATCCATGATTAATATAATTGATTGGATTTGGAGATGGAAGAAGCAATTAGTTCAGTCGATCTTTCTTCCTTATTAGACTTTGAAATAACGAATTTTAAATTGAATACAACTAATAATACAATGCTAGCAGCCGCCAACCAAACCCACTGAGGCGCTACTTTTTTCTGTGATTCAATGCTATATTGAATTTTAGAATATAGCTTGGCATCCGGCAGAGCGGAAGTTAGACCTCTGGTGCTTTCTAGTATTTCGTTGATCCAGTTTTCTTGTTCCATTTGGGTATAGACGAGTTAAATTATTTTTTCTTGCGGTATTCTTCAAACTTTATGGCTAATTTTTCTTTTAATGTAGATTTTGCTCTAAAAATAAGCGATTCGACTGACGAAACACTGAGTTGCATAATCTCTGAAATCTCCGGATTGGATAATCCATCAATCTTTGAAAGTATAAAGGCTGTTTTTTGATTTTCTGTCAATTCGTTAATCACTCCATAAAGTACTGTTGCTTTTTCTTTGTTTTCTAAAAGAATTCCAGGGTGTTCAAAATGTGAAGCGTTCAAATAGTCACTTTCGTTTTGACTTTTTTTGCCAAAAATAAAAAAGCGTTTTTGGCTGTTTTTGTGTTTGATAAAATCGAGGCTCTTGTTGATTGTGATTCTGTAAATCCAAGTTTTTAGAGAAGATCGTTGGTCGAATTTCTCAATAGAGGCATGTACTTGAATAAAAACATCTTGTGTAATTTCTTCCGCATCTTCGATGTTTTGTAGGTATTGTAATGCTACATTATAGACCAATACACTGTATTGATTATAAATCATTTGAAAGTTGGTAGCATTAACATTCATGGGTGAAAAGTAAGTAAATTAATCAGAATATTTTTTTTGAAAAAAGTTTAAATGAAAGTCAGAATTTTTTCAAACCACAAATAGTGTTATATTTGACCGACGTTTAATAGCCCTGATAGAGCTGATATCCTTTGCGACGCAGGAAGCAAAGATAAAAGCGAAAGCAGGAATAGCTTCTAACAAAAAATAGAATTAATATGAAATTACTCGAAGGAAAAGTAGCCATTATTACGGGTGCAAGCCGTGGAATTGGAAAAGGAATTGCAGAAGTTTTTGCACAACATGGTGCCAATGTGGCATTTACGTATAGCTCATCGGTAGAATCTGCGATGGCATTAGAAAATGAATTAAACGCTTTAGGAATTAAAGCCAAAGGATATCAAAGTAATGCAGCTGATTTTAACGAAGCGCAAACCTTTGTGGACGCTGTTATCGCTGAATTTGGAACCGTCGATATATTAATTAACAATGCTGGGATTACTAAAGACAATCTGCTGATGCGCATGTCCGAAGAAGATTTTGATAAAGTAATAGAAGTCAATTTGAAATCGGTTTTCAATATGACAAAAGCGATTCAAAAAACTTTTCTGAAACAGCGCGCGGGTTCAATCATCAATATGAGTTCGGTAGTAGGAGTGAAGGGCAATGCGGGACAAACCAACTATGCGGCTTCGAAAGCGGGTGTTATTGGATTTACGAAATCGGTGGCTTTAGAATTGGGTTCAAGAAATATTCGTTGTAATGCGATTGCGCCTGGATTTATTGAAACGGAAATGACAGCCAAACTCAATGAAGATGTCGTGCAAGGTTGGAGAGATTCTATTCCGTTGAAACGAGGCGGAACAACCATAGATGTAGCGAATGCTTGTTTATTCTTAGCTTCGGATATGAGTGCTTATGTTACGGGACAAGTGTTGAATGTGGATGGTGGAATGCTAACATAAGAAGTTGTAGGTTGTCAGTTATCGGTTAGAAACTGTTCAAACGATTGATATCAAAATAGAATTGAAATAGAAAACATAAGAACTTACCGACAACTAATAACCGACAACTGAAAACCGACAACTAATCTAAATGACTACCTCAACCATATTACTTATTTTACTGTCGATTTTTATTGCATTAGGATTCTCCTTTTACCAGTATTTTTACAAAAACAACAGCGTCAGCAAAGTTACTTGGCTTTTGGCAGTGTTGCGATTTTTAGCAGTTTTTGGTGTTTTATTGTTGTTGATCAATCCGATTCTTTCGAGCAAAACTTTTGAAACTATCAAAACTCCTTTGTCTATTGTAGTAGATAATTCGAGTTCAATAGTCGACTTAAAAGCAAATAAAACTGCTGTAGAATTGTATGAAAAACTCAGTTCAAATTCGGCATTAAAAGAGAAGTTTGACCTACAATCGTATCGTTTTGATTCGGATTTTCAAGCGGCTACAGCTTTTGATTTTAAAGGGAAACAAACCAATATAGAAGAAGTTGCAGAAAACTTAAAAAGTATTTATAGAAATGCAACGTTTCCTACTGTTGTAATTACCGATGGGAATCAAACTATTGGGAATGATTATGTTTATAGTTTTGATGCTAATACGAAAGTATATCCTTTGGTATTAGGCGATACCACTACTTTTTTGGATATTAAAATTGGGCAACTCAATGTCAACAAATATGCCTTTCACAAAAACAAGTTTCCAGTTGAGGTTTTTTTGAATTATTCGGGTACAAAAAGTATTTCAGCTAATTTTAAAATTTCACAAGGAAATACAATCCTAAATACACAAACACTTTCGTTTTCACCCACTAATAAATCGACTATAGTTACTGTTTTGCTTCCTGCGAATCAAGTGGGTTTGCAAATTTTTAAAGCATCGATAACGTCGAAAGAATCGGAGAAAAACAGTTATAATAATGCGAAGAATTTTGCTGTAGAAGTCATCGATCAGAAAACTAGTATTGCGATTATTTCGGAGATAGACCATCCAGACATTGGTGCTTTGAAACGATCAATTGAAACTAACTCACAGCGAAAAGTAACAATACTTAAACCAAATGAAATCAAAGCGTTATCGGATTATAATGTTTTGATATTGTATCAACCTTCAAGCAATTTTAAATCAGTTTTTGAGAGTAATGCATTGGCTGGAATCAACACTTTTATTATTACAGGAATCAGTACTGATTTTAATTTATTGAATCAATACCAAAGTAGTTTAGTTTTTAGAATGAGTGGACAACGAGAAGATTACATTTCCAGTTTTCAATCGCAATTCAATTTGTTTGCCGCAGATGATATTGGCTTTGAGCAATTTCCTCCTTTGCAAAATTCCTTTGGTACCATAACTCCCAATTCGAATGTTGCAGTGTTGCTTTCCTCGAAAATTAGAAACATAGAAACCAATGCACCTTTATTAGCTTTTTCTGAAATTCAAGGAAAAAGGAGCGCCTATCTATTAGGAGAAAATAGCTGGAAATGGCGTATGCATAGCCATATTGAAACGAAGTCGTATGAAAAATACGATGTGTTTGTGGATAAGATTATTCAATATTTAACTTCCAATAACGCTAGAAAATCGCTAGTGGTAAATCATGAAAGTTTCTATAATTCGGGAGATGCTATTGAGATAACAGCGCAGTTTTTCAATAAAAATTATGAAATAGATGAAAAAGCTCGTTTGACGATTTCGGTTACGAATAAGAATACTAAACAAATTAAGAAATACGATTTATTAAAAAGCAGCAATTCTTTTAAAGTCAATTTAGACGGATTGGATGCGGGTCAATACCAGTTTTCAGTAAAAGAATTGAATACCAATACTACCTATAACAGTTTTTTTGAAATTTTAGATTTTGACATTGAAAAGCAATTTGTAAATCCAGATGTGACTAAATTACAACAATTGGCTGCACAAACTCAAGGGAAAGTGTATCTGCCAAATCAAGTAGATGCTTTAATTAAAAGTTTATTGAATACTTCGAATTACAAACCAATTGAAAAAGCGATTGTCAAAAAAACGCCCTTGATTGATTGGATTTGGTTGTTGATTTTAATAGCGATTGCTTTAGGATGTGAATGGTTTGTCAGAAAATACAACGGGTTGTTGTAAATTCAATTATTGTTTGTGGATACAATAGATTACACCTTCATTTCCATCAAAGTCAAAATCTCTTAAATAAGTCAATCCAATTTTTTCCAACACTCGAATTGAACCTATGTTTTCTTTTCTTGCTCGACCAACTATTGTTGTTAGATTATAGTGATTAAATCCTAAATCGATGCAAGCTTGAGCAGCTTCAGTAGCGTATCCTTTATTCCAGTATTTTTTATAAAATCGAAATCCGATATCGTATTCTTCTATCTCTGGAGTGAATTTGAGTCCACACCAACCTAAAAAAGCATCACTTTCTTTATCAATAACAGCCCATCTTCCAAAATCATATTTTTCATAATGATCGTAATTGGTTAAAAAAAATCTTGCGTTTTCGATACTTTCGAAAGAAACGTCACCAGTATATTGAATTACTTCGGGGTCAAGATTGAGTAGATAAGCATTTTCAGCATCTTCCAAAGTCATGCGCCTTAAATAAAGGCGATCCGTTTCGAGAACTTTCAAGGGTTTCATTTTTGAGCGATAATAACAGTATGAACTTCCTTCGTTTCATCATTTTTAGAATACAAAACTGGAAGTAGATGAAGTAATTTAAAACCTTGTTTTTCAAGCACTTTTGTGACGCTAACTAAACTATGAAAATAGAAATACGTTCGGTCCCCACTACTGCCAGCTTGATATCCAGAATCGGAATAATTTCCATCCACAAAACTCAAATACATAATACCTGACTCGGATAATAAATGATTTGAATTTATGATTAATTGTGTCAATTCAGATCTTGAAATATAGGGAATACAAAACCCACAAATGATGGCGTTGTATTTCGATTGAAGTTGATAGATTTGACGAATGTCCATTATTTTAAAAGAAACTTCTGGGCAATTTGTCTTTGCCAATTCAATCATATTTGGAGCTACATCGATGGCTTCAATTGCAAAATAAGGTCGAATTGTATAAATATACTTCGTAATATTTCCTGGTCCACAGCCTAATTCTAATATCTTGGGATTTTCAATATCGATCAAATCGCAAAACAAGTCGTACGTCTCGTTATACAAGTCTAAATCCATAAACTTGTCTTGATACATTTGGGCTACTTTATTCCAAGTTTCGAACGTTTCTTTATAGGAATCCATTTTATTTTTGATATTGTTTCTTTTTCAAAATATCGGAGGCTGTTTGATAATAGGAAATGGTTTCATTTACTAAATCATTTCGGGTTTTCGTTAAAGGAGTTTGATCGTAATAAAGTTGAAAAGGAAGTGCTAAAGAAGTGCCTGTTTTCAAATTCAATTGTAATTGTTTCACTTGTTGTTTTGGAGACAAAATGGTCAATACATTATCTTTGATAAGTCCCAAATTTTGATAGGTTGCAATCAAAGCTCTTGGTTTGTAAGTTGGTTTTAATACGTCTTGTCCGAAGAATTTACTTTGATACTCGAAATGCAACAACCCAAACAACGTTGGCATCACATCTATTTGCGACATGAGGTTAGAATAGTTTCTTGGAGCAACATCTTTTGGACTAAATATCATTGCTGGAATTCTATATTTATCTAAAGGAAGTTCTGTTTTTCCTGCGCTTGAAGCACAATGATCCGCTACAATAACAAAGACTGTATTCGAATACCAGCTTTGTTTTTGAGCCATTTTAAAGAATTCTTTTAATGCGAAATCGGTATATTTTACACCGCCATCTCTTGATTTGGCATCTCCAGGAATATCGATTCTTCCATTAGGATACGTAAATGGTCTGTGATTACTGACCGTCATCCAATGATTGAAGAAAGGTTTACCCGTTTTTGATTCCTGATTCATCACTTGAATGGCTTTTTTTGCCATATCTTCATCGCAAACTCCCCACACATTAGCAAAAGTAATTTCATTGGGTTGAAATGATTTTTTATCAATGATGTCATAACCATTTCCCGAAAAGAAATCTCGCATATTATCAAAATAAGCATCACCACCATAAAGGTATTTTACTTGATATCCTTTCTTTTTAAAAACACTTCCTGTTGAAAATTTGTCTTTGTTGTCTTTACGTTTCACAACACTTTCACCAGCAGTTGGAGGCAAACAAAGGGTTACGGCTTCTAGACCTCTGACAGTACGATTTCCTACTGCATAAAGGTTTGTAAAGAGTAAACTTTTTGTTGCTAAACTATCTAAAAATGGTGTCAATTTACTCGTGTTTCCATAATGACTCATAAAGTCGGCGCTATAACTTTCAATGGTAATTAAAACAACATTTTTACGCATTTCTAGACTATCACTTTGAATAGTTTGTAAAGTGTTTTCATTTTGGATTGTTGGCATTTGTTGTTGTAATATTGCAAATGCTTCTTTTTCGGGTAGTGTTTTATAAAATTTAAAATAGTCTAACTCACTATTCATAAAGGCCAAATAAAATTTATAAAGGCCATTGGCTTGTAATTCGTTGGTAAAAATATTCTGGTTCTTTTCCTGACTTGCTAGAAATGGAATTGCAATAAGTGAGATGAAAAACAAAGTGAAATACAATGCAGTTCCTTGTATTTTTTCTTTAAAGGAGGGCAAATTATCTAAGTAGTTTTTTGTGTGTTTTACAATGAAATAGGTGAAAAATCCAGATACTAAAAATAATCCTATAAATATAGGAACTACAGGGTAAGACTGCATGATATTGCCAATAACTTCATTGGTATAAACCAAATAATCTACGGCAATAAAATTGTATCGTACCCCGAATTCATTCCAAAAAAAGTATTCGCTTATCGCATTTTGTATGATCAAAACAACGTATAAGAACATGACCATGGTGTATAACCAGAATCTTATTTTTTTTCTGTATTGAGGTAAGAAAAGTAACAATCCGAATAAAAACGTTTTTAATCCAATAAAACCAATTCCAATTTCAGGAAGCGATCCTCCGTATTCATTAAAAATTGTATTGCCAAAATAAACATACAGCAGTAAAATAACTAAAGCTCCAAAAAGGAGATATCCGTAGGGCTTGTTGTATTTTCCATTAGAGAGAAAAATTAAATACAACCACAATAAAACAGTAGCCACTATGAATACAAAAAAATCAGAAACTAATCCAAAAGTGAATATCTTGATACTTTCAACAACTCCAAAAGTAGATTGAGTAATCGGATGAAACAGCAATACGATTCTAGAAATGACGCTTACAAGAAGGTAAAAAATTGTGAGGATATAAAATGGAGCCAGTTTTTTAGAGATTGTCATAGATGAAAAAATTTAACCACAAAATTAGTCAAAAAAACGCATCAAAAATCTAGCGTCAATATTTCAATAAAAATTTAATAAGGAGTGCTAAACTACCTGAGTATTGTGTTGCTTAAAATGAGTATAAATTGTACTTCGATAGGATTCTTTAAGAATATATTTGTTAATTTTATACTCAAATTTAAAGCCAATAATAACACTACAATTTAGTTTATTCGATGATGAAAACCATGCTGACTTTTCTCTTTTTTTTAAGTGCGATTTGCAATTGTTCTGCTCAAAATTGGCAAAGCAATCTAAACAAAGCAATCCAAGAAGCTTCTCAACAAAATAAAAAAGTATTGCTTTTTTTTTCAGTTCCAGAGTATTGTGATTCTTGTATGAAATTAGAAAAAAACATATTCAAATCGGAAGAATTTTTAAAGTATGCGGATCAAAATTATGTTTTAGTAAAAATTGATTTTTCGAATACAAGCAATGTTGAATCCAATGAACTCATGGCGGAAAATTTACTAATCGTCGAAAAGTACAATAAAGACGGTTTTTTTCCTTTGGTGGTACTTTTAAATAAAGATTCAAAAGTAGTTGGAAAGGCAGGTGTTTATAAAAATGAAACACCAGAACAATATTTGTTGATGTTGCAAAAAATCAATAGAACATAATTTAAAAGTACCATTTCATGGATGTTTCAAAATTAAAAAGTCAATTGCAAGTAGAAGTAGATACAGCTTTTTTGTATGACAGTATCGCTTTGATTCAACCGGATGAAAACCTATCAAGAGTACTTCATAGTTTAGCGGATATTGAAAAAGGTCATGCCAAACATATGCTAGAAAAAGTGCATTCATTAGATTCAAATTATCTAATGCCTCAGCCTTCTTCACGTGCAAAATTGCAATTGAGATTGGGTAAATTATTTGGTTATAGTTCCATTATCAGTAGTCTTTCTAATATTGAAAAACAATTTGCTGTCAATGCAATAAAAAATAAGATTGAATTAGGTGAAAAGCCAACAGGTTTCGAACACAATCATCTAAATATCATTGAAGCCGTCAATAATAACGCTGCTTTGAATGTATCTGGAGGCTTATTATCGAAATTTGAAAGTCGACATAAATCAGTTGGCGGAAATGCCCTAAGAGCGGCTGTTTTAGGCTCGAATGATGGCTTGGTATCGAATATGAGTTTGGTGATGGGAGTTGCTGGAGCAGCAGTGTCTCATACAACTATTTTGCTAACAGGTATTGCTGGATTATTGGCTGGAGCTATTTCGATGGCTATGGGTGAATGGTTGTCTGTTCAAAGTTCAAGAGAATTAAACCAACGCCATATCGATTTGGAAATGGAAGAATTGGAAGCGTCTCCCGAGGAAGAAAAGAAAGAGTTGATATTGTTGTATCAAGCCAAAGGAATGAATATAGAAGAAGCCAAAAAGTTGGCAGAAAAAGCTTTCGAAAACCCGCAAACAGCTATTGATGCTATCATTAAAGAAGAATTAGGAATTGATAAAGAAGAATTAGGAGGATCTGCCTGGGAAGCTGCCATTGCGTCTTTCTTGTTGTTTTCGGTAGGAGCAATCATTCCATTATATCCTTTCATGATTTTTGATGGAGAAAAAGCAATATTGCTAAGTCTAGGAAGTTCAGTAGTTGGATTATTTGGTATTGGAGCTGCTATTACTTTATTGACGGGTAAAAGTATTTGGTTTTCAGGTTTTCGTCAAGTCGCTTTTGGACTAGCCGCTGCTGGAGTAACGTATGGAATAGGGACTCTTATTGGAGTTTCGTTGGCGGGGTAATTTGAATAGAAACAATTTAATATTTTAATATATGAACGATGCACGTTTACATTTAGTTGTCAATCATTTCCCGATTATTGGGACAATTTTTGGCTTGGGAATTTTAATTGCCGGAATGGTTTTGAAGAATAAAACGGCTATAAACATTGCTTATATTCTATTTATAATCTCTGCAATTTTCGGATTTGCTTCAATGTATACTGGTGAAGGCGCTGAAGAAATGGTGGAAGATATGCCAAGTATTGGTGATAGAATTATTCATGAACATGAGGAAATGGCGGAGAAATTAGCGCTTATTTTATATGTTTTGGGAGCGATTTCTTTGGTAGGTTTGTACTTAAATATAAAACAACATTCCAAAGCAAAAGTGGTAACTTATCTAGCTTTGACTGTTGCAGTTGTTGGAGTTTTTATTGGAAAAGAAGTCGGTACAACAGGTGGAGAAGTGCGTCATACAGAAATTAGAGCAAATGTTGTAGACCAAGTTATTACTCCAGTAGTAGAGGAAAACGAGGATAAGTAGATATTTTTTAATAAATTCTACAGCAAAAAAGAAGTCTAATTAGGCTTCTTTTTTTGTAAAATTTCGATTTTTTACTTTATATACAATTGATTTATGTTATATTTTTAATAAATATACCTCCTAAATTTTAATCTAAAAATTCTGCACTTTTATTTGCTGACTTTCTTTCATTTAATTATTCAAAAAACTATATTTACTTCATAAACCTACAGAAAGAAGAATTTCTATAATGACTATGATTAACAATAAAAGCAAAACTACTTTAGATATTGAAACGGATATACCTGAGCCTCAACTCAATATTTTGTTAACCACAGACGAAGACGATTCAAGACCCGTTTATTTATCAGGAAATTTCAATAATTGGCATACGCAAGATCCTGAATTTGAAATGGAAAAGATTGGTAACGGTTTGTATCATTACAAATTTGAAAATGAATTTGTCTATCCAGACGAATTATTATACAAGTTTACAAAAGGAGATTGGAGTGAAGTCGAAATCGATAAATACGGAAATAGAACAGAAAATCGATCTTGCAAACAACATAGCGGCGTTCGTAAAGAACATGTAGATAAATGGAGGAAAAACTGGCTGCCATTCAAACCTAATTTCTTACCTAAAGTACATTTGATTTCAGAAGAATTTGAAATCCCACAATTGAATAAAACTCGAAGAGTATGGGCTTTACTTCCCTATGATTACGAAGAATCGGAGGAAAGATATCCCGTTTTGTATTTACAAGATGCCCAAAATTTATTCAACGAAAAAGCCAAATATGGCAATTGGGAAATAGATAAGAAATTAGCGGTGATGTCCGAGTATAAAATCGGTAAAATTATCGTAATAGCCATTGAACATGCAGAACAAGACAGAATCAAAGAATACAATGTTGGTAAAACGATTTTAGGAGTTGGACAAGGAAAAAAATACATCCGATTTATTACCGATACGTTAAAACCATTTGTAGACAAGACTTACAGAACTAAAACAGAACGAGAAAATACCGGAATAGGAGGAAGCTCCATGGGAGGATTGGTTAGTATTTTTTCAGGTTTGATGTATCCAGAAGTGTATGGAAAACTCATGATATTTTCACCATCGTTGTGGGTTGTTCCCAAAATGGATTTCACCAACATCGATTTTTCGGAACCAAGCGATACCAAAATCTATTTATACGCTGGCGGAGATGAAAGTGTTACGATGATTGATCACGTTAAGAAGTTCAAAAAGAACATGATTCAAAACGAGTTCGTTACAAGTAAAATGAAGATAAACCTTAGCATAAATACCCTTGGAAAACACAATGAAACCTATTGGAGTGACGAATTTCCAAAAGCGATAGAATGGTTATTTTTTAATACAAAAGACAATTAAATGAAGACCAAAAATATTGAAAACTTAGAAGGTTTTACTGGAGTTGTATTAATTCCTGTTTTTGAAACCAGTCCACAAAATGTAGTACCAATTGATTTTCATGGAGTTTCTATCTCTTCCAAAGTATTTTATGGAAAGAAGGATACGTATTACATGGTTGAGAAATACGATTGTATACATATCTTCATAGGATTAGGAAAGAAAATTGACTACAAAACTTTAAAAACTATTTCTCGTAGGATAGCCAATAAAGAGAAAACTACTTTTGGAAAAAATGTTGCTTTGGTTATCCCTGAAGTATTTACATTGCAACAAGTTGAAGCATTCATTTCCGGATTATTCCTCGGAACCTATGATTTGGGGCATTATAAGAAAAAAGAAACGCATGCTTTTTTAGATTCAAAATTTGAATTGGCTTTGCTTTCTAAAACAGATTATTCAGAAGTTGCTTTACGCGCCATAAAAATTGCGAAAGCTCAAATTGAGATTTTGTATTTAGTCGATTTGCCTCCTAATACAATTACTCCAACATTTCTCTCTAAATGGGCACAGGAACGAGGTGAAACTTTCGGATTTACAACCAGAGTATTAGATGGTGAAGCATCTAGAATAGAAGGTTTAGATGCCTTTATTGCTGTAGGGAAAGGAAGTGATAAAGAGCCTCAATTTATCATCATGGATTATATCCCGGAAACGGATATTCCCAAAATAAAACATATTGGATTAGTAGGCAAAGGAATCACTTTTGATACGGGCGGACTCAATATTAAAACTGCAGGTATGTTGCATATGAAATGTGATATGGCGGGCGGTGCAGCAGTATTAGGTACGATGCAATTGGTAGCAGATTTGAAATTACCCATTCGAGTGACCGCTATTGTTCCATGTTGTGAAAATTCCGTCGACAGTAAATCCTTTCTACCTAGTGATGTCATCAAAAGTTATAGTGGATCTACCATTGAAATCATCGATACTGACGCTGAAGGCAGATTAATTTTAGCGGATGGTTTATCTTTTATGATTAAAAATTACAAGCCTGAAATTTTGGTTGACATTGCAACATTAACAGGAAGTGCTGTAGGCACCTTTGGCTATGAATGTGCTGCTTTATTTACAAATGATGAAACACTTTCACAAAAATTACAACATTCAGGAGATGAAATTGGAGAACGATTGTGGCCGTTACCACTTTGGGATGCCTATAAATCGGATATAGAAAGTGACATTGCAGATGTAAAGAATTATAGTGGAAAACCAGTAGCTGGTGCCATTTCTGCCGCTAAATTTTTAGAATATTTTACCGAAGGTCACACTTCTTGGGCACATTTGGATATTGCGGGTGTAGCCTTTGGCGACGATGAATTTGCAAAAAGTAAGCATGCCACCGCTTATGGGGTACATTTATTAACTCATTTTATTGAAAATATATAAGCTATGAATAAATCTCCAAAAACTTTCGTTTGTATTTCCAATTATTTTAAAGGATCTGATTTCTTAATCAATTTGAAGAAGTTAGGGAATAAAGTCTATTTAGTTACCTCAGAAAAACTTCGAGATAAATCATGGCCAGTAGAATATATTGATGAGATTTTCTTTATGGAAGGTCAAGATGTCGATTGGAATTTGGAACATCTTTTATTAGGTGTTAGTAATCTGATGAAAAATACTAAAATCGACGCAATTATTGCTTTAGATGATTTTGATGTTGAGAAAGCGACTTATCTTCGAGAAAACCTTCGTATTGATGGAATGGGACAAACTACTGGGCGTTATTTTCGCGATAAATTAGCGATGCGCATGCGTGCTAAAAGTTGTGGAATTTCCAATCCAAATTTTGCGTCGTTGTTTAATGATCATGATATCAACACCTTTGCCGATACAGTGGCTCCACCATGGGTACTAAAGCCTCGATCTGAAGCTTCTGCTTCTGGAATTATCAAAGTGTATGACAAGGAAAGTTTGTGGATTCACATCAACGAAATGGGGAACAACCGTTTCAAATATTTAGTAGAACAATTCCGTCCAGGCTCTGTATATCATTGCGATAGCTTGATTTTAGAGGGTAAAATTTTGTTCAGTATCACTTCAAGATATTTAGCAACTCCTATGGAAATTTCACAAGGTGGAGGAATTTTCCGTAGTGCCAATATCGAATACAATTCCGAAGATGATAAAGCAATTAAGAAAGTAAATGAACAAGTCATCAAAGGCTTTGGATTGAAGCATGGTGCTGCACATTCCGAATATATCAAGTGTGATGAAGACGGAAAAATATATTTTTTAGAAACCTCTTCAAGAGTTGGTGGCGCTCACTTAGCCGAGATGGTTGCTTCAGCGTCAGACATTAATTTATGGTCAGAATGGGCTTCTATTGAAAACGCATTAGCGAAAGGACTTGAGTATAAATTGCCAAAAGTAAAAAAAGAATATGCGGGTATTGTTTTGACTTTATCGAAATACGAACATCCAGATTTGTCTAGCTTTTCAGATAAAGAAGTTTGTTTCCGTGTTCCTTTAGAGTATCATGCAGGTTTAATAGTCAAATCAGATAAAAAGGAACGCATAATAACTTTGCTGGATGAATACGCCGATCGGTTGGTAAAAGATTTTGCAACGGTTGTGGCGCAAGCGGAAGTGAAGCATTTGCATTAGGTTTTTTAGGAGCTAATTCCTGCTATACGCTAAATCTTTTGCGCCATCCGAGCGCTGCGAACTGACAAATTAGACAATGGCGCAAAAGGATACCGCTTCTATCAGGGCTAGGACCTCGGATAAAAATGTAGCTCATATAAAAGCCACGAATTCACAAATTAGTTTATTTTTAATTCGTGAATTCGTGGCTTAAAACTTTGCGTACTTTGCGTAAACCTTTGTGTCCTTTGCGGTTAAACTACCTTTCAAACAACCCTAAAGTCCCACCAACCCAATCTTTATCTTTATTAAACTTCACACCAATCATTTCACCACGACTCAGACGAACGAGATTACACAATAGTGTAGGAGCTTTATCCCCTTTATTCCATACGCAAAGCACACGAACTTCTGCTTTTACTTTTCCGTCTGGCGATTGTACGATCGGAATATAATTAACTTTCTTCTGAAGTATATAGAGTTCTTTTTCTGTTACTGCTTCGATATCTTCTTTTTTGACATGAAAAATAACACCAGATCCCGAAAACGAAAACAAGGGTTTCAAAACATAATTTTCTAAATCGGTTGGAATCTCTTTTAATTCACTTAAAAGTGTGGTTTCTATAAAGTACTTTCCTTTTAGCAAAGGCAAAATAAACTTGCTAATTCTAAAAAACCAATTCGGATGACCGGCCCATTCTACGTCTAAATCATCGGAAAAGCTAAAATTCATATCCAAATCTTTTCTCAATTCCAATTCATCAAAAATCACCCGATTGTAGATGCGTTTTACTTGAACAAGTACACCTGACTCGTTTTTGTAGAATAACTGTTTATCTTTCTTAATCAAATCGGTCACGCAGACAATTGCAATTCCAATATCTCTTCGGCAGTAATAGAAATCGATTTTTGTATTTTGTTTTTCGGGTTCAATTTCGAGTAGAATTACATTTTCTTTCGGAAGTCCATTGCACATAGCTTCTTCAATAAATTTTAGATAATCTTCAGGTGAAATATCATTGATAAAAGGCGTTAATGCTTCTAAAAACGGATAATGTTTTTTAAACTTGTCATACAATACAAATTGGTAATTGTATAAAGAAGGAAAGCCTTGTACTTCAATGAGTTTTGGAATAATTTCCCCGTCTTCTTCGCAAATGCCAAAATCAATCGCTAGGAAAGTAGTGTGTTCGTCTTCGTTCGGAACTTTTGTGTTGAGCTCCAGAGACTTTTCTGTTATTTTCTTGAAATTCTCTTGTTGAATTAGCTTGAAAACATCTTCACAGCCTTCCATCAATTGAGATTTTAATTCCTTGGAAATAAAAAATGGAGTTTCTGCCATTCTAAAAGTGGGCAAATAATCAAAATCGGAAGCAATATCGTTTTGAAATTCTTGGTATTTTTCAGAGGTGAAACTTTCGTTGAATTGTTGTCTGTATTTTGAAATCATAGCCTAGATTGTAAAATGAGAAATGGTATTCGAATGTGGTTCGAAGTATATAGAAAAGACAAAAAAAGTGAAAATTAATACTTAATTAGAAAGCATTTTCTTGGTTTTCATCAAATCGTTAATTGCAATTCGAAGAAAATTCGGAATAAAAGTTTCATTGGTTTTGTAGATTTTTTCTTCATCTAACAAATCTTCCAACATATTTCTAAATTTTGTTCGGCCTTTCATGTTGATGATTTTTTCTCTTGCTTCAGCTTTTTTCAAATTTGCAATAAAACTCAAAGGATCAGCTTCAGGATGAAATTGAGTACCGACAAAGTATTTGGTAAATCGAACTGCCATAATAGCACGCTCGTATTGAACATGATCTCTAATTTTTTCTAGACAAATAATTTTGGCACCTTTTTCCGAAAACACATTCAAATTGGGTTGAACTACTTGATAATCTCTTGAATCAACCGCATAAAATGGATCAGCTAAGCCTTCAAAAATTGGATCGTTATAACCTTCTTTGGTTTTGTGAACCGTCATAACACCGAATGAAGTATCGTTTCTTTTGGTAATTTCAGCTAAACCAAAATGTTTGCAAACCATTTGAAAAGAGTGGCAAATAAACAACACATGTTTTTTTACTTCATTTTCAGTATTCCAATCATTGAGTTGGTCGATAAATTCGTAGTAATTTTTATCCCAAATCCCGTCACCTTCTAGCGGGTTTCCAGGACCACCAGTAGAAATATAGATATCAAAATCTTTAATTTTTGGAATTTCTGATTTTCTACGAATGTCAAAAATCTTGAAACTTACGATATGATTGAAACGATTTATGATGTCGATAATACAGCGCATGCCTTGGTTTGGCTCGCCGTTGTACATATCTAAAATTGCTATTTTTATAGTATGTTCATTCATATCTTTAGGTTAAAAAGAGAGATTGGTCGTACAAATATATAATTAATATGTTATAATCCTTTAGTAAATTCCGAAGTTATAAAATCAACAACTTTACTCAAGTCATTGGTTCTATTAAAAACTTCCAATTGTTTGTCTGCTCCTGTACCGTTTTTCATGATTTCATGTACATAATTAATTTGCTCCCGACTTCCTAATTCATCAACGACATCGTCAATAAAATCTAGCAATTCACCGATAAGTAATTTGGTTTCCACTTCTTTTTGCAAACCAAAATCAATCATATTTCCTTCAATTCCGTAACGAGCAGCTCTAAATTTATTCTCTTTAATTAAAGCAATTCGATAGATATTATAACTCATGTTATGTTGCGTCAATTTATATAATTTCGCAACAATAGCTTGAATAATTGCAACAATACACATTGTTTCTTTTACCGTCAAACTCATATCACAAATACGAAACTCGATGGTATCATAAAAAGGATGCAATCGCAAATCCCACCAAATTTTCTTTGGGTTATCGATACAATTTGTTTTGACTAAAGTCTCTAAATAATTGTCATAGGAAGCCACTGAATCAAAATATTCCGGCAAACCTGTTCGTGGAAATTTATCAAAAACCTTTGTTCGAAATGATTTGTAGCCGGTTTGTCTTCCTTCCCAAAAAGGAGAATTCGTCGATAAGGCAAAAATATGCGGCAAGAAATAACATGCTTGATTCATTAATTGCAAACCAATTTCACGGTTTTCAATTCCAACGTGGCAATGCATTCCAAAAATCAAATTGGATCGCGCTGCATCTTGCAATTCATTGACAATTGTATGATATCTCGGATCATCTGTAATAGGTTGGTCTTGCCATCTTGAAAACGGGTGCGTTCCTGCACCACCAACTACTAAATCCTGTTTGGCTGCCAATTCTACGATTTTGCTTCTCAGAAACTTAATTTCATTTTCTGCTTCTTGAACATTCTTGCAGATATTGGTACCAACTTCAACAACCGATTGATGCATTTCTGCTTTCACTTGCTCGTTCAAAATCACTTTGGCGCCATCAACAATTTTTGATAAATGCGAGCGTAAATCTCTCGTATTTGGGTCAATAATTTGATATTCTTCTTCAACTCCAAGAGTAAAAACAGGTAATTTTTTCATTGCATTTTTTATTTTTAGAAGCTAATCCCGCTATCATTCCAATCTTTTTTGTTTTATCACTCCAACTATAAAGGAGAAAGTTTATATAAAACAAAAAAGGATTTTCCCTTCTATCGGGGCTAGGACATTTGATGTTCGTTTAACCTATATTATTTTTCAGCAGCTGCCTCTTTGATAAAGGTTCCCCAAGTCAAATTCATTTTACCTGGTTTTTGTTTTTTGGCAGCGGCGATTGCCATTTTGGCTGCGGCTTCTACAACCCATTCAAAATTATCAGCACCAACAGAAGTAAATTCAGCATCCGGAGCAGGATTTCCAAAATCGATTGCATAAGGAATGCCATCACGAACAGCGAATTCAACGGTATTAAAATCATATCCTAAACCTTTACAAAGGCGAATAGTATAGTCTTTTACAGTCGCTAATAATTTTTTATCTACTGGAGGCCCATCGATTACATAACGTAGATGATGTGGATTTCTAGGCTCGTATTGCATGATATGCACGTCTTTCCCTCCTAAACAATACACTCGGAAATATTCCTTAAACACAATTTCCTCCTGCAACATCATTACTAATTGTCCCGTTTCTTGGTGTTTTTCCCAGAACTCTTCTTTGTTTTCTAATCGATATACGCTTTTCCAACCACCACCAGCATAGGGTTTCATATAGGCAGGAAATCCGATATACTCAAAAATACCTTCCCAATCCATTGGGAATTTTAAATTGCGAAAAGACTTAGAAGTGGTATCTGTTGGGTGTTCCGCTGAAGGTAAAATTACGGTATTCGGTAAAGGAACTCCCAAAGTATCCGCCAAACTGTTGTTGAAGAATTTATCGTCTGCACTCCACCAAAACGGATTGTTAATGACATTGGTTCCTGTTAAAGCAGCATTCTTAAGATAAGCACGATAAAACGGAACATCTTGAGAAATACGGTCAATAATGACAGCATATTCTCCGCCTTTATTCTGTATTACTTTATCTATTGAGACAGCTTCAGCAATAATTCCTTTTTCATTTTTAGCATTCACTCTTTCAATAAACGCATAGGGAAAGGTATCTTCCATTCCGAATAGTATTCCAATTTTTTTCATATATGACATTTTTAATATTTAGAAAAATTTTATTCTTGATAAGTAATGAGGGAACATTTGACGCCAGACAGGCCAATCGTGCTCTTGATCTTGACGAATATCTAACCATTGCGGTATATCTCTATGAGCCAATACGCGGCTCAATTTAAGATTTGCATCTAAACAAATGTCCCAATTGGAAGTACCGAGTATAATATCCATATTCCATAATTCACGGTCATTTAAACCATGGAGATAATCTTCTGGGCTATTGTAAAAAACATTTTCATCGTGATAACCATCCATAAAACTTTTGATGTCAAAAGCGCCACTCATGGAGAACATATGACTTACATATCCAGGATGGCGAAAGGCAAAATTCGCAGCATGATACCCACCGAAGCTACAACCTGCAACGGCAACTTTTCCAGCTCCAGTATTGTTTTTTACACGTTCTACAATTTCATGACAAATCATTTTATCATAACAAACATGGTTTTGAATGCGATGAGCAGGATGTATTTTTTTATTATAAAAACTGTCTTTATCAATACTTCCAGGGCAAAAAATCTGAATTAAACCTTGTTCAAGATACCATTTTGCGGAACCTATTAAACCTTGATCTTTATTTTCATGATAACTTCCCATAGAAGTTGGGAAGAGTATCACTGGATAACCAGCATGACCAAAAACTAACATTTCAATTTCTCTATTCAGATTGGGAGAGTACCATTTGAAGTGTTCTTCTTTCATATTAGGCTAATTATTTTTATAGTAAGTGTTTAAAATTTTTAATATAAATTTAATGTATTAGTATAAAAATCGTAAAAACAAGTTTAATGAAAATATTCAACAAAAAGCAAGTAGTTTAACCTTTAAGTAAATAATTACGAGAATGTATGTAATAACAACAATAAATTATTAAAAAATTAAAATAGTATTGATATTCCAAATTAGTTTTATAGATAAACTAAAATGAAATAAATTT
The DNA here is from genome assembly GCA_043783565.1 of Flavobacterium sp. Taxonomy (GTDB): domain Bacteria; phylum Bacteroidota; class Bacteroidia; order Flavobacteriales; family Flavobacteriaceae; genus Flavobacterium. Next base: position 82,481 of record JAYVZG010000027.1, read on the forward strand.
AATTTGTTGAAAAACGAAAATTAATACTATAAAACATAGGAAAAATAGCTTTAATTGGTTAAAAACATTTCGAATAGTTGAATTTGACTTTTTAAACGATCTATTAGCATGTTCATCATTCGTTTGTTTAGTGAGGAGGAATATTGGATATATTGGTCATATTCTTCTATGGTAAAGAGCCCGATAATCGTTCCTTTAAGAGAATTTCTAAACTTGATATCCTTTTGAATTGCATTTTCAATAAATTGTAATTTTTTATCTACTGTCAAGGAATAAAAATCATTCTTATGTTTGGTAATATGATTTTTGAATATTGAAATAAACAAATCATTTTGAACTTTAAGAATAGGGCGTAAGGTTTGATTTTGAAATTTTTCCTCTGAGGAAGAAAATTGATTTACTGTTCCAATTGTTTCTCCTCTTAATTCGATAATAAATTGATTTCGAGTATCCATTTTTATTTTAAAGTTATAAAAAAACCTCTGTATTGATACAGAGGTTTTTTTATAGTTATTAAGATTTATTTGTTAATTAGTTTTTAACTTTAAAAGTTACTCTACGTACTAATCTTCTAGCATCTGCAGAGTCTTTTAATACTGAATTATCTTCTCCTTCAGAAAGGATGTTTAATCGAGAACCATCGATTCCTGCATCAAGTAATACTTTTTTAATGTTAGTAGCTCTATCACTAGCTAATTTATCATTTGATGCGCTATTACCAATTTCATCTGCATGTCCTACAATATCAACTGAAGAATTTGGGTTTGTTCTTAAATATGTGAGTATAAATCCAATTCCGTCAGAAGATTCTTCGGTTGGTCTTGTTTTATTAGTTTCAAAGTATGTAGCCACATACCCATCATTAATCATTTTAACAATCATGTCTGAATTGGCACCAGCAATAACAGTAGAAAGATTTGATTTATCTACGAAATTAGTTGCCATATAGCTTTCTAATTCATCAGGAACTCCATTTCTATTCACATCTACCATTCTACCTTTAGTGTCAACTGCTACACCAGCAATAGAATTATTTTCTACATCTAAATAATCTGGCACACCGTCTTTATCAGAATCATTCATCATTGTTTCTAACTCACCAATTCTTTTGTCAAGAGCTTCGATTTCTTTTAATTTACTTTCATCTATGATAGCCCAATCACCATGAATATTGTCTTTTCCTAATGAATAGGTTAGTCCTAAAGATGCCATAATCATTTGCCCCGATAAATTGTTTTTTTCGTCATTTAATCTTCCGTCCCATGTGAAGTGTTGTCTGAAATTTGATATAGTACTAAAATCACCTATTATTGAAAATTTCTTAGAAACTCTAACTTCAGGAGAAATACCAAACATTACACCCCCATTGTATTCAGATTTGTTATAGTAATAATTAGCAGAATCTTTATCAGCAGTCAGTTTTGGTGTAGCTCTACCAACTTGAAGTCCGGCATGAATTAAGATACTTAACCTTTTCATTTCTTTTTGAATTCCAAACAATCTTGAGGCATTAACAACTCCTTGAATTCCGAAACGATATTGTTGCAACTTAAAATCTAAACTGGATGTTTTTTTGTTATTCGTAAATTCATCAGAACTTATATCTGCTTTCAATCCAAATTTGGCGCTAAACATATATCTTACTCCAATACTAAATGTATTTATTTTTACCGTTCCCAAAAATGTAGCTGGATTACTTGAATAATAACCTTCTGTAAAAGGACGTGTACCTTTACTTTGACCAGCAGTTACTTCGAGTGTCCATTTATTGTAATCTTTAATTTCACCTGAGTCTTTAGCATCTTTGATATCTTTATCCTGAGAAAAAGCAATTGAAAAAGTCAATAAGGCAATGGATAATAATTGTAAACGTAGTTTCATAATTCTTTGGTTGTATTAACTTTTAAAAAAGTAAAATTAACATATAATTTGCAAATATAAGAGTTTACAATTAAAAATCAATTAATAAATAATAAATACTAGTTTTACTTTTTAACAAAATTAAACTTAATTTTAATTTATTATTTTTATGTTTAAAATTAACTAGTTATATCTTAAATATTATGAGATTTCACACACGGAAATGGGTAAAACCTGAAGATTTAAATCCAAATGGAACGTTGTTTGGGGGTAAATTATTAGCTTGGATTGATGAAGAATTGGCTTTGTATTCTATTATACAACTAGAAAACACAAGAATTGTGACCAAACATATGTCTGAAATTAATTTCAGAAGTTCGGCAAAACAAGGAGACATTGTGGAGATAGGAATAGATGTTGTGAGATTTGGTAATTCTTCTTTGATATTAAAATGTGAAGCTCGCAATATCATGACAAGAGAAACTATTATTACAATTGATTCAATAACAATGGTTAGTCTAGGTAGTGATGGAAAACCCAAAGCACACGGTAAAACTACTATAGAATTTATACATAATAGACTCAAACAATAGCAATTAGTTGTTAATAGCTTTGTCTGTAGAAAGTTCAAAAATTTCTAAATCAAAATAACCAATCGAAGCTATAATATGATCGAAAATATCGGCCATAATGTACTCGTAATTTTCAAAATTTTTGTCTTTTGTAAAAGTATATATTTCTAAAGGAATACCTTGAGAAGTAGGTTGTAATTGCCTACATAACAATATCATATCTTTATTTAAGCTTGGGTAATTTTCAAGATAACTAGTGATGTATTTTCTAAACAATCCGAAATTTGTTAAGTTTCTTCCATTAATTAATAAAGACTTGTCAATTTGATGAGAAGCATTAAATTTATTTATTTCAAATTGTCGATGCTCAAGGTAATTACTTATCAATTGAATTTTTTTCATTTTCAACAACTCTTCTTCGGTTAAAAAGTGAATGCTTTTAGCTTTAATCAAAAGATGTCTTTTGATTCTTCTTCCATCCGAATTGAGCATTCCACGCCAGTTTCTAAAAGAATCTGATATTAAACTATAAGTGGGTATAGTCGTAGTTGTATTATCAAAATTTCTAACTTTAACAGTTGCTAAATTAATTTCAATGACATCACCATCAGCACCGAATTTATCAAATGTAATCCAATCACCAATTCGAACCATATCATTTAAGGAAACTTGAACACTAGCTACAAATCCTAATATTGTATCTCTAAAAATTAAAATAATTATGGCAGAAACGGCTCCTAGCGTCGCAAATAATGTATTGGTTTTTATTTCGAATAATTCAGAGATTATTACTGTTATTCCAATCATCCAAAGGATTAGCATGATGACTTGAATATAACTATCAATTGGCTTATCGCTATATTTAGGTTTTAGTTTGAGATAATCTCTAAGAGCATTAAATATAGTTCTAATGATCCATAGAATTAAAAGTATAATATAAATTCCAACTAATTTTCCGAATACGGATTCCCAATACACAAAATCATTCAATATTACAGGTACCGATTTGTATATAAAAAGCAAAGGAATTAAGTGGGAAATATATTTAGCTGTTTTATTAGAAATTAATAAGTCATCAAATTTTGTTTTCGTTTTTTTAGCAACAATAGCCATTAATGTCACTAGAATAAATCTAAAAACAACAAAAATAACATAGGCTAAAATGCTTAATATGATAATGTTTACAACTAAGCTAGCGTAAGAAGCAATGGTGTCTTCTAAGCCAAGTCTTCTTAGCAAAGGATAACACCAACCAAAAATCACCTCTATTGATTTATGCATGTCGCAAATATTTTTTTTCAATATAAAAAGTACCAAACGGAATTATTGATGCTATACATATTATGATGAATTTTTTCAATTCCCATTTCTCTTCCATTTTATTCATAATGGCAAGCAGAATGTAGGCAATAAAAAGTAAACCATGTGCCATTCCTATAATTCTCACATAAATTGGAAGATCAAAAATATATTTCATTGGCATGGCAAAAAACAACAATAGTAATAAGGATATTCCTTCAAGAAGTGCGGTAATTTTAAATGTTTTAATCATTAATAAATAGGATTTAAATTGTTTATTACTATAAATTGTTTGCAAAATTAGGAAATAGGATTCATTAATATTCAAAAACTAAAGTACTTTTGTTGGAATTGGAATTATTATGAGTAAACGTGAATTTAAAAAATATCTAAATCAACTTACAAAAGAGCAATTGGAAGATCAAATGATAGCATTATATGATAAGTTTGTTCCAATAAAAACCTATTTCAATTTTGTTTTCAATCCAAATGAAGCAAATTTAATGAAAGATGCAAAACTTAAAATTTCAAATGAGTTTTTTCCAATAAAAGGAAAGAAACCCAAAATGAGAAGGTCAGTTGCACAAAAATATATTAAGCATTTTATTTCATTAGGAGTCGATGCTTTTTTAATAGCAGATTTGATGCTTTACACCATTGAAATTGCTCAAAAATTAAACTCAGAAAAAGTTATAAAACAAGAATTATTTTTTAAAAGTATGTTGAGTTCTTTTGAGCAAAGTATTCGATTTATGATTGAAAAAGAAGTTTTGACGGATTTTCAAAGTAGAGTAGAAGCAATAAAAGAAACTACAATACATCAAAATTGGAACAATCACTATGAATTTGCTGCTATTGTTGAAAGATTTGACTATTAGAATTTGTTTTTTGAATTAAAAGTATCGGATAAGTGTTTTTTAGACGTACTTTTGCAAAATTCAAAAATTGCAACAATGCCCTATAAAGATTTAGATTCAGAAATTGAAGATAAAAAGGAACTCTACAGTTACCAACAAGGAGATATTGCAGCCATTTTTGAGCGTTTGGATAACGCATCACACAATCATCATTTATTATATCAATTGCCTACAGGCGGTGGAAAAACTGTAATTTTTTCAGAAATTGTAAGACGTTATTTATCAAAACATGATAAAAAAGTTTTGGTTTTAACACATCGAATTGAGCTATGTAAGCAAACTTCCAAAATGCTTAAAGGATTTGATGTAAAGAATAAAATTATTAATAGTAAAGTAAAAGAATTACCCGATCAAAACGATTTCTCCTGTTTTGTAGCAATGGTAGAAACCTTAAAAAATCGTATCAACGATAAGAAATTACATCTTGATAATATTGGTTTGGTGATTATAGATGAAGCTCATTACAATTCTTTTCGAAAACTATTAAGTTCCTTCAAAAATGCATTTATTTTGGGAGTTACTGCAACTCCATTAAGTTCGAATATTAAATTACCAATGAATGAGAATTATGATGAATTGATAGTTGGGGATACCATTTCATCTTTAATTGAAAAAGGATTCTTAGCAAAAGCAATTACGTATAGTTATGATGTTGGTTTAACTTCTTTAAAAGTGGGGATTAATGGTGATTATACCGTTAAATCTTCAGACGATTTGTATTCTAACATGGCAATGCAGGAAAAATTAATCCATGCGTATACTGAAAAATCATTAGGTAAAAAGACTTTGATTTTCAATAATGGGATTAATACTTCCTTATATGTTTATGAAACTTTTAGAGAAGCAGGTTACCCGATTCGTCATTTAGACAACACAAGTAATCCAGAAGATAGAAGAGATATACTGGCTTGGTTTAAAAAAACACCAGATGCAATTTTAACTTCAGTTGGGATATTAACAACTGGATTTGATGAGCCTACAGTGGAGAGTATTATCTTAAATCGGGCAACAAAATCATTGACATTGTATTTTCAAATGATAGGTCGAGGTTCTAGGAAATTAGCAAACAAAGACACTTTTGATGTTATCGATTTAGGGAATAACGCGGCAAGATTTGGGTTATGGAGCGAGCCAGTAGATTGGCAGCATATATTTAAATCACCTGAATATTACTTAGAAAATTTGCGTGATGATTCTGAAATTGAATTGCATTTTAAATATCAAATGCCGCCCGAGTTAAGAGCGAAATTTAGTAAAACGGAAGTTGTTACTTTTGATGTTGATGAAGAACATAAATTAGCCATTGCGCATAACTTAAGATCGAAAATTGTTATTGAAAAATCTGTCGAACAACATGCATCAATGTGTGTGGATAATTCAAATGATTTAACTGAAGCCAAACTTTTGGCTAAAGAATTAAATGAAGATATTGAATCAAGAATGAAACGATATGCAAATTGTTTAAGTCATTGTAGTAAAAACTATAGAGAATGGCTTATTGAAGATTACAAGCTTAAACTAATTCTTCTAATTGGAAAAAAAATCAGAGAAAAATTATTTTAATACTCAAAATAATTTTTCAACTCGATGAAATACATCATTTTACCGTTGTAGTTTACCTATTTTTTTTAACATTATTTTTTGACTTTCCATTGTAGGTTAAAAAGTTGCATTTCATCGACTTTATGAGTGTTTACAACAGATTTCAGTTCGTTTTTTTTTTTATTAAGCAAAGAGAAAATATCTTTGTCAAAAGAAACAAATGTTAAATTAGTTTTTATTTAATGTTACCCCAATGTTTTTTTTGCTTAAACCTAAGATTATGAAAAACAAATACGATGTAATGCTTATTCTAGAAGGAACCTATCCATTTAATGGAGGAGGAGTTTCCACATGGGCTCATATGCTTTGTAATAAAGTAAAGAATGTTAATTATACATTGTATTCCATTAATGCGGATTTTGAAGAAAAATCAAAATATCAATTAAGTGATAATGTTAAAGATGTAATTCAAGTTCCTTTATGGTCTCCATTAGAGCCTCAAGAATTATTGAGTTATGGAAAAAAATATTATAAATCTGTAAATAAAAAAGAACAAGAAGACGATACCGTTATTGAAGAAGAATTTATTCCAATTTTCAAAAGAGTATTGAATAATATTTATGATGTTAATGCTGATATTGAAGATATTGATGATACCATTTTTGATATGTGGCAATTTTTTCAAAATCACGATTATAAGAAAACAATGAAAAGCCTAGTGGTTTGGAAATGTTTCTGTGAAACTGTATCTGAAATCATTAAAAAAGACAATCATTATGAAGCGACATTATATGATTTTACAGTAGGAATGCGTTGGATTTATCGTTTTTTAATTCCAATTTCTATTGATGTTCCTAAAATGGATGTTTCACATCTTACTTTATCCGGTTTTCCTGTTATTCCTGCTTTAGTTTTAAAATACAAATATGGGACTCCAATTATTGCGACTGAACATGGTGTTTATATTAGAGAAAGATTAATAGCAATCAATTCTTCAGAATATTCGTTTTTCTTAAAAAACCTTTTGATTAAATTTTCAGAATGCATTACCAAATTGGTCTATTATAAGGCAGATATTATTTTATCTGTTAATAAATTTAATATGTCTTGGGAAAAGAAATACGGCGCGCATCCAAATAAAATTGAAGTTATTTACAACGGTATTGATTCTGACCTTTTTATTCCAGCTCCAAAACCAGCACATTTAGAAAATGTTCCAACTGTTGTTGCAGCTGCTAGAATATTTGAATTGAAAGATATTATCACGATGATAAAATCTTGTGAAGTTGCTAAAAGAAGTATTCCTAATGTTAGGTATTTAGTTTATGGTGATAATAATGCGGTACCTCAATATACTAAAGAGTGTAATGATCTAATTAAAAAATTGAATTTAGAAAATAATTTCTTTTTAGCAGGGTATCATGATAAACCACATCAATTGTTTTGTGAAGGTGATATTTCAATATTAACTTCTATTTCAGAAGGTTTCCCATATACAGTTCTCGAATCTATGAGTTGTGGAATCCCAGTTGTAGCTACTGATGTTGGTGGAGTTACCGAAGCATTAGATACGTCATGTGGTTTTATATGCAAACCGAAAGATTATGAATCATTGGGTAAAAGTGTTGTAACTTTGCTTCAAGATGAAGTTTTGAGAAAGAAAATGGGTGACAATGCAAGAAAAAAAGTATTAGATAATTTTACAATTGATAAATTTATTAAAGAATATGAAGTTGCCTACGACTTCATAATGAATAGAAGAGCACAAGAGCCTATTTATTTGAATAGTCATATGCAAGAAGAAGCTATGGAAGCCTCTTAGATTTTTACTTAACCAAAATAGACCCCAATCTACAATGGAAAACCATTTTACAAACATTAAGTCTTTAATAGAAAAAACTAAAGACAAAATTGGCAAACCCGTTAGTAGCCAAGTCGTAGAAGCTACAATTGAATCTTTAGGAATTCGTGAAAAGGATACTAAAGACGATTTCGGATTTAATTCAATCCAAGATTTAGCAGAATTAATTTATTATGAATTAACTACAGATAAATATTATATTGGTGCTAAAAATGAAAAAGAAATTGAAGTTGAAAAATCTCAATCTAAAGTAATTCAACTTTCAGATTATTTTAAAATTAAACTTCAAATTTTTGCTCAATATTATTCTTTAGGTATTTTTCACTTACTTCCAGTTTTAATTCAAATTGCTGCTATTATAGTTTTTGGATATTCCTTATGGACGTATGTTGGTTTTAATGAAATACAATCAACTGCCGTAGTATTAGGTGTAATAATTGGATTAATTTCTACTGGAGGTTTCGTTCAAGTTATCGGTAAACAAGCTTCATTTTATTGGAATTATGAAGATTATAAAATGACCAATACTACGATAAACTACCTTCATAAAATTGGAATGCTTTCCATTTTCTTTGTATTAACATCCATTTTTTTAGTCAATTTCTTTTTCCATATTTATCCCTACGAAATATTATTTGTAGTATTTGCGTATGCTTTTTTTGTTGGAATGCTATTATTAATGTTAGCTCCATTGCATACAATTAAGCAACGTTGGATGATTACATTTTCAATTTTTGTAGGAACTGCTGTTGCAATTTTTCTAAAAGAATCTACAACTTTATTAATATTTATTACCCATTGGATTGGTATTGCAGTTGCAATTATCATTTCCAAAATATTTTTATTGGTCTATTTTAATAGATTGACTAAAAATAAAAAATCAATAAGTGGGAATAAAATCAAAGTCCCTGTTATACTTTATCACAATTATCAATATTTCTTTTATGGAATATTTATTTATGTTTTTATATTCATCGATAGAATACTAGCCTGGTCCTCTGGAATCAATGGAAATCTACCTTTTTTAGTTTATTTTGAAAAAAATTATGAATTGGGGATGGATTTAGCTATTTTAGTTTTTTTATTGCTCGCTGGAGTCCTAGAATATAGTATAGCATCGTTTACAAAATTTATTGATATTGGACAAAAATTAACAGATCATAAAACGCCGGAAGTGTTTAACAATCAGCTTCGTAAAATGTATTGGCAACAAGTTTTGTTATTGTTTGTTACTAGTGCATTAGCATTTATCTTTATCTATTATATTATAAATGCATCGTGGGGATTTGAAGGTCAATTTAATGAAACATTAGTGCAATTGAGTATAAAAGTTTGTGTAATAGGCGGAATGGGTTATATATTATTAGCTTGGGGAATGTTGAACTCTTTGTATTTATTTACATTGGGTCAAGCAAAAAAACCATTAAAGGCCATAATATATGCTTGTTTGTTAAATATTTTTTTAGGTTTTGTATTAAGTAGATTTTTTGCTTATGAATACAGCGTAGTAGGAATGCTTTGTGGAGCAGCACTTTTCGTAGCGCTTACTTTAAGAGCAAACATAGTTTATTTTAAAAATCTAGATTACTTCTATTATGCAGCGTATTAAAATTCTGTTTGTTATTCTCCCTCTTATTTTATTATTTAATTCTTTTCAAAACGATATGAAAAAAAGTAACGTGTTCATTTGTTATGGAAAAATGAATCCTGAACTAATAAAAGGATATAAATATGTAATTGTAGAATCAAAGCACTATTTCGCAAGCAACATCAGAGTTTTAAAATCGAAAAATGAAAAGGTTTTTTCCTATATCAGTTTAGGGGAAGTTAATGCTAACGCATCTCATTTTCTAGAATTGAAAAAACATACCTTAGGGAAAAATGAAATATGGAATAGTTATTATTTAGATTTAAATTCAAAGAAAACCATAGAAACGTTGATGCACATTATCGATGAGACTTTTGCTGATGGCTATGATGGTTTGTTTTTAGATAATTTTGACAATTTTACAGTTCATGGCCCTCAAAAAGAACAGCATAAAGCGCTTATAAATTTATTGAAAACGATAAAAGAAAAATATCCTAAAAAGATGTTTATTCAGAATGCAGGACTAGACATGGTAGAGGAAACTTCAATGTATATTGATGCAATTGCTATTGAATCTGTAGTAACTAATTATAGTTTTAAAGAGAAAAAATATAGTCTTAGAGACAAGAAGCAATTTGATACGTATTTGAATCAAATAGATGAAATAAATATAAAATATAAAATTCCATTTATACTTATTGAATATGCGGATACAAAAGACTTAAAGTCCAAAATAGAGGAAAGAATTGATAATTCTAAACACCAGTATTTTATTGGGAATATAAATTTACAAACGATTCCAAAATTTAAACAATAAAGCATATGATGTTTTTAACAAGTTCAATATTATTAGGTTTTATAAGGCTTTGCTTTATATTACTTTTTTTATTCTACTTGAATAGGAAATTCGTAAACGTATCACGTCACGTTCACTTCCTCGATTTTATTGTTTTAAATTGGTTTCGATACGTAAGTGGATTACTTATTATTATTTTTATTTTAGTAGAATTAGATGCTTATAATTTGTTCAATTGTTTCTTTGTTTTTGCTTTCTTAATTTTTATAGATATTATTGGAATCAAAAACCTTAAAAACCCAAAAGATTTTTTCAAAGCCCATGTAAAAACTGCTTTATTGACATTTTTAAGAAATATTGAAAATAAAAAATCGTTTTGGTTTTGGTTTTCTTTGGATCGTTCAAAAAAGGAAAAGAACCACAATACTTTTATTCTAATTCTGACTATCCTTATAGGTGGAATTACCTTTTTGAGCAGATATTATTTTATTATTTACGATAACTATTCTTTATCAGACGCGTGGATTTATGACCTGAATAAAGTGATTCAATTTGATAATCAATATTGGTTTACTTTCGAATTAGCTACAGATGCTGAGCTTGCAATCGTAAATTTTTACGGAAAAATAACTGACGTAAGCCCTGAAATAGCGCTACAAGTTATTGCTATTCTAGAATCTACATTATTAGCAATAATTATATTTTGGGTTATCAATAAATTAACACCTTCAAAATTTATTGCTCCAACAATAGCAGCACTTTTCTTTAGTCTGGTATATGTAATTACACCGCTCAATATTTATTTTTTATTAAAAGGAAATCCAACTTTCTTGTCTTTAACATTTGCACTACCAGCTTTTGTGTATTATTTAGACCCCAATATCATTAAGGTTAACAAAATCAGTTATTTTCTTAGTTTTTTATGTGTATTTATTTCTATTGGATTAATAGATTTATTTACACTATGTATTTTAATTCCACCTTTCTTGATTATTGGTTTTCTTTTTACAGAAATGAAAAACAAAAAAGCCAATCTAATAGCAATATCAGCTTATATAGCTGGAATGATTGTACTGTATATATTGTATAGTTTTGCTTGTTATTTTCAAAGAGCAGAAATTATAGATTATTTACAAAACAATTTAATTTCTATAAGTTCCTACACTTATGTCCCTCAATTGATTTTACCATATAGTCAAATTATCATGTATGCTCAATATTGCACTATAGTAGGATTTATATTGGTGTTGATTTTAGCAATTTTTAATAAAGAAAATTGGAGAGCAACAATAGTGTTTTTTGTGTATTTTAATTTCCTAATACTTTTGACCTATATAAAAAGTGAATGGTTAGACAATGACATGGTAATAAATTCTATTTCTGTTATTCTCCCAATCATTTTAGGTTTGAATATTGCAATTATCATCCGAATTTTAAATTTCGGGCTGCAAAGATTTGAAAGATTTAGTCCGATTACTGTGGCGCTATTAATCATAGTAATGCTATATTCGTCCATTTATTACCAGCAAAAAAACATCAACTCAATGACGGTTTCTGATCAGACACCCAAACTAATATTAAACGCTTACGATAAAATTTCTCAAACTTTTTTTAATCGTACGTATTGTGTCGTAAATGACCCTGCAACTCAAGTAATAAGTAATAATTCACATTTCTTTATGAATTATGACTTTTTTATCAATCAATACCCTAATATTGATGCTATAAATACCAAGAACAAAAAGGATCCAACTTTTATAGTGAAACATCCCGAATATTCCTTATCAAAAAGTGTTTTGGTTTTTGTGTTAAGTGAAAAAAGCATTGATGAAAAGAATGCTTTTGCTGAAAATAAACATTACCAAAAAGAATTGATTAAAAATATTAACTTATTAAAAAATAGAGGAAGAAAAGTAAACCTCTTTTATAATAGTGAAGTTCTAAAGGTATATGAAATAGTCAATGAACCCAGAGAAAGTAAAATTTCAGATTTAATTTTTTAAGCATGAATTCAAGGTTTAAATATAAAAATATTTGTTACGGATTGGCTTTTGTCCTATCATTCACCATTTATAGTTGTGAAGGATTAGACGATTGGTCTGATTTGAAAAGTATTGATTTATTTAATTCTAAAGATCAAGGTACTAGTCAAGATGGTTTTAAGAGTTATAGCGAACCTGGTATGAGTTCACAACCTATTGTTCAATCTATATATGATCCGAGTGCAAAATTTAGTAAACTCTACAATTCAGAAATAAAAAAAGTATGCGATTATACTAAATTACCTTTTCATTGTATGACTATAACAAATTGGAATATTGCGCTCCAAATTGCTCCGACAACTAGAGTGTTGATGATTTATGATTCTAAAAAACTAAATGATGCATCTATTCCTAAATTATTAGACTTTGTTACAAATGGAGGAACACTATTTATTCCTTTTGCTAACGAAGACAGAAGAATGGCTTATTTATTAGGATTTAAACCGGTAGCGGAATATGCTACAGATACTAAAGCGGCAGGTTTCTATTTTAATACTCCGATATTGCCTAATTTGAAAGGTAAAACGTATGAACCAGAAGTTAAACTGTTTGGTTTTGCTGGACAAAACTTCTCTAATAAAGTAAAAATATTAGCTACTGCAGCTAATAATTTGAAGTATCCAACAATTCTTGAAAATGCTATTGGAAAAGGTAAAGTCATATTATACAATACTTCTGGAGATTTTTCTAAACCAGATCGAGGATTGCTTTTCGCAGGATTACTAAAAGGATTAGAAGGAATTCCATATCCAATTGTCAATGCGTCTACTATTTTCTTAGACGATTTTCCATCGCCACAGTACGACATAAAAGCAGAGCCAGTTTTGTCAGAAATGAACATGACTACTTCTGATTTTGTATCTAAAGTTTGGTGGCCAGACATGCGTAATTTAGGGAAAGAATACAAGATTCCTTATGCTGCGATGTTGACTTTTGATTATAGAAATAAAATAGTTCCGCCTTTTACTTTAGATCAATGGAATTCTAGAAAGATAAAAACGAATGATATAGTTCAAGCTTTACCCGATTGGTTAGTTTATGATGTAAAGAAAAACGGGCATGAATTAGCTTTTCATGGCTATAACCACGTTTCTTTGACCAAAAAGTTGTGGAAAAATATGGGGTTCATCCCAACTTCCTTAAATACAATAAAAAAGAAATGGGCAATCAGTAATTATGGTAAACTTCCTTCAACTTATGTTCCTCCGTCTAATGAAATTGATAAAACTGGAGTTGTAGAATTAAAAAAAGCAATGCCTTCTATCAAATATATGTGTAGTTTGTATTTAGGTCAAATGGATGAAGGTGGAAATAGAGAATTTGACTACGATCCCTACGAGAAAAAACTATTCGATTACCCAAGGATTTCGAGTGGATTTTATTTTAAAGATGATGAAAAATATTTTATTCAATCGATGTATTTATATACTGGTGTTTGGACTCATTTTGTGCATCCTGATGACGTATATCAAATTCCTGCTACGGCTGATAAAAGGTCTGGGGGTTATAGCTTAAGAAACAATTTGACTTATGGTTGGAGAAAATCAAAAAATTCAGAGACCGCTATGTTTCCAGAGTTTAAAAAATATTTGAAACAATTTACTTCAACTTATCCTCAAATGCGATTTGTAAACGGTGAAGAAGGTGGGGATTTAGTGGTAAAATGGAGAGCCTCACGATATACCCATAAATCAGAAAACGGATTATATACTATCAAAGAAATTAATCCAGAAGATACTAGTAAAAAGTATTGGTTTATGTATGGTAGTCCAACGAATGCGGATAAAATTGAAGGACAACTAAAAAATCAAAATGTTTTATTTGCTAAATCGCCTTTTATGGATGGGTATTTATATTCAATATATTCAAACAAATCAAAACTGACTGTTGTAGATTTATTGTACAAAACACCCAAAGAAAGAGTTCAGCAATCCACTATTAATAGTTTGGTAAAAGCAGATTTTGCAAAATATACACTTGATGTTAAGAATTTTGTTACTGGAGGGAATTGGGTTGACGATTCGGAGAAGAAGCTTAAATTGGAAATGGCTGCATTACGAAATAAATTGTTATCGAGTGCAGAAATAGATTCAACAGCCTGGAACAAATATGCAAAATACTTGTCTTGGGATGAAAAAGGAGGAGAAATATGGAAATTATATGAAGAACATGTAGCTAAAAATTCTTCTAAAAATAACATCCTTTATTCTAAAGAATTGGATAGAATTATTGGATATAAAGATGACATTGCTAAAGAAAAATGGTTAAGTGAACAAATCAAAGTATCTCCAAATGACAAAGACTTGTTAAATAATTATTTAGCCAATTTTGATATTGAAGAATATAAAGACAAAATTAAAAATGTTTTGAAATCCTTAAATGCTATTGCTCCAAGTCCTCAAAACTATTTGAAATATATTAAGCATTTGTTGCAATATTATCCTGATGAAGCCTTAGTAGAATTGGAAAATGTAAAACCATCCATTGAATATAAAGACTTAGCTACTCAAATAGTTTGGTTGTTTGCTGATAATGCAGAATATAAGAAAGCCATAGAATGGTCTGAATTTTCTACCGAAATTGATTTTGTTACCAAAATGAATTGGTATATCGAAGCTGGTCAATCAAAAGAAATTGAACCATTATTTAAAAAATACAATGCAGAGCATCCCGAAGATGAGATTGCTACTGTTTTGATGAGTAATGTTTATCATGAATTAGGACGTTTTAAAGATTCATGGGTATTAACCAATTCAATGAGCAATATTTTTGAAAAAGAGGAAATGAGAAAAACCTTGAATAAAGATGTTGTATATGAAGATGTTGTTTTGCAACAAGATTTAATTGAAAATCATGCTGCTTTATTTTATCCAGATGTTTTAAATAAATTAAAAAAGGAAATTCGATTAACGGAAGGTAATTTTATCGATTTAAAAAGTTCAGTTGAAACAAATCAAAGTAATACTTCGATTCAAAAAAATATTTTATCTTATAATTTATTCGATAGAAAGAAGAATATACATAGTATAGGAGCGACGTATTCGAAATACTACAAACTAAAATTGACGTCCAAAAACTACGAAGACAACTTTGATAATTCTTTGGCAGGAGTAGAGTATAAGTTTACTAAATCTCAAAAAGATGCCAAACCACAATATTGGTCTAGAGCTAGGGTAGAGGTAGATAAAAAATCTAATCAATATTTTCAATTTGGGATGGGATTAACTTCTTCCAAAGAGAGAAAATTCAGATCTGCGGAGTTTAATTTATTTCCGGTAGAAACTGCTCCAGGATTAAATCAAAAGATTTATCATTTGAGGTTGAACTTATATCAAGATTTTTATATTCTTAAAAAAATCAATACAAGTATAGCTTATGAGGGAAGTTATTATACCGAAGGATTACTTTCTAGAGATACTATTGGTCCATTAATTAATCCAAATCGTCCAAATAGAAAAGTATATACGGAACTTGAAAATGGTAATTTGCAAGTTGATGACATTGCTGATTCCTATGACAATGCCTTGACTGTTCGATTTATGTTAGATAAAGGAGAAATTAAAAAAACTAAATTCATTCCATTTGTAGAATCCCAAGTATCGTTTGGCTCTCGTGATTTAGCGGTTGGATACCCATATTGGGTTATAAAAAACAGATTGTTTGGTGGTGGTGGAGTTGCTTTCGAGTTTACGACAACAAATTTTCATACTAAAATTGAGGGTGGTTATTTTATAGATAATTTTAGTGATCATTTTGAAAGATTAACAGGTGCAGTTTCATATCAACTATTTGATTTTACTTCATTAACTTTAAATGTTGAAGTCTTTGAACAATCAAAATTTTATTCTAATGCAATTCAATTTGGAATAAAACATAATTTGAAAAAGAAATATAAAAAGAGAAAATAAGTATAAATAAAAAAAAGATTCTAATTACAGAATCCTTTTTTTATAAAGTGTTATATAAATTAGTGTTTTATAATTATTTTACGAATATCTTTTGTAGTTCCTTTTAAAAATTCAATAAAATATATACCATCACTCATTGATGTTGTGTTTAAAGTCATTTTATTAGGATCTAAAGTTTTAGTAATTACTTCAATGTTTTGCCCAATAGAATTGAAAATAGTTAATTTATATTCGTTGATGTTTTCTAATTCAATGGCTATCTCACTATTTGCTGGAACGGGATAAATAGACATATTCAATTTAGAATTATCATCAACTCCTAGTGCTGGAGAAATAGTAAGTGTATAATTTAGATTGTTATATCCTGTAGTGCTTTCCCAAACATTTTCATTAGCAAAACGAATGGCGTATTCAGGTCTGTTTGCTATAGAAGGAGCACTGTCAGGTAAACTCAAATACAATTTATAGGTTCCTCTTTTAATATTTGAAGGTAAAATTATATTTTGAGAAAGTGTAATTTCATTAGGTCCAAGCCAAGTTCTCGGGTCAGAATTAATTAGAGCAGAATAAATTTCATTAGTAGTAATATTTTTTAGAATTAAATAAGCTTTTCTTTCATTGAAAGGTGCAGCATATCCTTTATTTATAAACTTAATTGTCAAGGGTAATGCACTTCCTAATGGAATGGCTTGAGGAAAAGTAGCAGAATTAAATACAAAACGATAACCTAGGTTTTTTTGAATTTCAGAATAGCAGTTATCGGTTTGAAAAGCTTCAATAACATCAGGATAATAATCAGCATTTAAATAGGACCAATGAAATTTTGTCATTTCATATTCAGCAGTAGGGCAATCGGTACGTGGAGAGTTTAATAAACATGTTTCTCCACCCATTGGAACATATTTGGTGTCTTGAGCTAAATAGGGATATTCAATTGTAGTGTCATCGTATGTTCCGTAATCTGTATCTGTAGCTAAAAAACAATCGTTATGATGACCAATTCTGCCTAATGAACCTGATGTTGGGAAACTCGTTAATGCAGTTGAAGAGTACGCATCTTTTTTAAAAGCAGGATAACGAACTTGAACAGCTCTATTTGAAGGAAGTGCACTTAGAATGGCATTTAGTAGATCTTTTCTATGTTGAATATTTGCACTTGTTAAATCAGTTTGATTGTATCCATAACCACCAAATTCAGCTTGACTGGTTGAATACCATTCTCCCCATGCTCCAATAAATCCAGCTTGCATAACAGCTATAATATCAGAATTAGCTATTAATAAAGGTTTTAATTGTAAAATATGGGATAACATAGTTGCTTTTGTAGCATCCATTTGTGCTAGGGAATCATCATCAGAATACGTAAATCGTATAATACATTTTAATCCAGCATTTCTTAACTTATTAAAATCATTTTGTATATTAGTTAAATAACTGTCTGAAATTGGAGTATTGATAAAATCATTTAATCTAAAGTTTCTATACAATAGTGTAATATTATTATTTAATCTAAAATCTGTAATAAAACTTTGATCTAGTGGATTGTAAGTTCCTGCATGAGCAGAGGAATGTTTATAAAAACCTCTTTCTGGGTTTGCTATTGCTGCTGAAGAAGGAACATATGTAACAGTGCTAGTTTGAGAATAGATTGTTGAGCTTAACACGAACAACAATAAAAATATGATTTTCTTCATTTAATAAGGTTTTGGTTTGGGAAGGTTAAATTTTATAATTTTTAAAATTTTACATTGCAAACATAATCAGATAAACGACACAAAACATCGATTAAATATTTTTTTAATCTAAAAATATCGATGAAATGCATTATTAAAATAAATATGTAAGAAATTTACATTTATAAAACGCTTATTTTGCTTTTTTTATGAGTTTTTTCGTAAATAAAAGTTTTTAACAATCATACAATGAGTTGTTTATAACTGTTTTATTTGAAAGAATATTTTCGTTATTTTTTAATCCTGTCTAATATTTTATGTATTATTAATTTTGAATTATAATTTATATTATGTAAAATAAAAAAACAATAACAAAATAAATTGTTTCCTTAAATTAACAATGTTATGTTAACATAATTATTCAAAAAATGCCTATCCATCGTTATAGGTTTCCTATTTTTACAAAAAAATAATTCTAAACAGTTTTCCCCAAAGAAATATAATTTATGAATGTTATTGCCGAACGTATCGCTGAATTTTTTAAAGATTATCCACCTTTCAATAATCTCTCAATTGATGAGCTTAAAATTGTTTCTTCAAGTATTCGTGTGATAAATTTAGAAAAGCATAAAGTCTTATTTCAAATAAATGATGCTTTGCATGATAGTTTTTATGTAGTAGCTTCTGGTGTTATTAATTTATCTGTCATTTCAGATGCTGAAGAAACATTTCTAAACAAATGTATCGAAGGTGATGTCTTTGGATTACGCCCTTTTTTCGCAAAAAACAATTATATGATGACTGCTAAAGCTAGAGAAGAGTCTATAATATATGCTATTCCAATTGCTACTTTTCGACCATTTGTTGCTCAAAATTCAGAAGTGTTAAATTTCTTATTAGAGAGTTTTGCTAATAATTCAAACAATCCAAGTGATCGTGAAAATAAAGGAAAATTGCTTTTTGATAATGTTGTATTTTCTAATCAACAATCAGAAATGCACTATTTTCAAACACTAACCTATAATAAAACACCTTTAAAAGCTACTACTTCAAGTATTGTAAAAGATATTGCTCAGTTAATGACCGACAATATCACTAACAGTGTTTTTATTACAGAAAATTCTTTTCCAATTGGAATTGTTACTGATATTGATATTCGTTCTAAAATTGCAACAGGACGGTTTCCAATAACAATAACTATTGATAAAATAATGGCTTCTCCTGTAATTACAGTTCCTGAAAACGTTTCATTGGCTGAGGCTCAATTGCTTATGTTGAAAAATAATGTTAGCCATTTGTGTGTCACTCAAGATGGTTCAGACAAATCGGATATAAAAGGTGTAATTTCTGAACATGATTTAATTGTTGCTCAAGCTAGTAATCCTGGGGTTTTAATAAAAGAAATAAAAAGATCAAAAGATGCTAAGGATTTAAAACATGTTCGAACTCGATTGGCAGAAATGATTCAATCTTCGATGTCTAAAAATATACCACTAACACATGTTTGTAATATAGCTGGAGAAATTAATTTGGCTATTGTCAAAAGATCGGTTGAGTTATCAATTTTAGATTTAGGGTCACCTCCTGCTCGTTTTGCTTGGTTATCTATTGGTAGTCAGGGTCGTAAAGAACAATTGCTACTTACTGATCAGGATAATATTTTGGTTTTTGAAGATGTAGCTGCCGATAAATACCGTGATGTTAAAGATTATTTTCTAAAACTGTCAAAAAAAGCGGTTAATACACTCGAAAAAGTAGGTTATGAGCCCTGCAAAAATGGGCATAATGCAAGTAATATGCTTTGGTGTAAGTCTTTGACCGACTGGACTAAACAATATGAAAATTGGATGAATACTCCTGGTGAAATTAGCAATGAGATTAGTAGTATTTTCTTTGATTATGAAATAGCTTTTGGTGAATCTAAAATTGAAGAAGCTATTACTAATACGATATTTAAGAATGTTAAAAAGAACATCTTATTTTTTGATTATTTAGGAAATGACACCCTCAGAAAGCCCGCTCCACTTAGTTTTTTTAAGAAATTTAACGTCGAAGAAGAAGGCTTAAATAAAGACAAATTTGATATCAAAACTAAAGCACTAATGCCACTAATTGATGGTGCTCGTTTGTTAACAATTAGCCATAATATCAAAGGAATTAATAATACGTACTTGCGTTTTAAGCAATTGGCAATGGTAGATCCAAAACATGCAGAGATTTATTTAAATTGTTCGGAAGCATTTCTGATTTTATCTAAATTTAGAGCGTTAGAAGGCCTGAAAAATGATAATTCGGGTCAATATATAAACGTTGAAGAACTTTCAAAAGCAGATAAAGAAATTCTTAAAAATGCTTTGAATCCTATGAAAGAATTGGAAGAATTAATTAAAGATACGTTTCAACTTACTCAATTTTCTTAATTATGCTAGATTGGATTAAAAATTTGAATAAAGAATATCCTGAATTTTGGAAATTATATAGTTCAAAATTTGAAAATAAAACAAATCGTTTTGTAGTTGTAAGTACTGAAACTACTGGGTTAAATCCTAATAAAGATGTTGTTTTATCCATTGGAGCTGTTGCCGTTGAAAACAACACCATTGTAGTAAATGATTCATTTGAAGTTATTCTTTTGCAATATATTTTTTTACATGATAATGGACTCTCAAATGAGTTTATTGTTGAAAGTAAATTACCTAAACTAGGTGAACCTGAAGCCATTCAAGCTTTTGTGGATTTTATCGGGAATGCAATATTAGTGGGCCATCGAATTCATTTTGATATTGAAATGATTAATGAAGCTCTTTATAAAATGGGTTGCAGTCGCATTAAAAATGAAGCGATAGATATTGAAGTAATGTATAGAAAATTGATTGATAGTAGCGATAAACAGTTTTCGATAGATGAATTATGCCAAATTTTTAAGGTTTCAAAAAATGTTCGTCATTCCTCTGCTGAAGATGCTTACACAATTGCATTACTATTTTTGAAATTAAAGTCTAGGTTAGGAATAAATATTTAGTTGAATTTTTCTTTCAAATCTACCATGATGACTTATTGAGACTGGGTTTTTAGTCGATGAATGATTCGGAATTCCATATTGATCTTTTGAAATATCTTTAACTGTTACTCCAGTTATCTTTTCAAAATCCTCCATTTTTGTTACTGCTGAAGTATGAATATAATCAGAATTTAGTTCAGTTTCAGTATAATAATCACAGCAATTTATGGTTACTATTCCATGTTTTTTAATCAACAAAATATCAACTTCAGAACATTCTAACTCTTTAGGAATGAATGCCCTAATTTTCGTCTGTCTATGATATATTTTATAAACGGCCTCTTTCCTACTCCATAAATTCCAAACCATAATTTCTGGGTTTTCTGCTAGAAATATTAGTTTTTGCTCATTTTTAGTAAAAAGTTTATCAAGAAAACCTTTTCGTTTCCAATTACTTTCCTCTCTCGCAAGTTTTAAATCTATTACATCATTACCGATCATGATTCCTTCAGTTTTATCTCAATAATATCAATAGCAGAATTAATATTTAATATTTTTTCCATTGATTTATCATCGATTACTATAGCAAAAGCGTCTTCAATATCTAAAATGATATCTACTAAATTAGCGGAATTTATTTTTAAATCATTGATAAAATCAGTTTCTTCTGTAAGACTTTCAAAAGAGTCTTTTTCATTCACATAGGGTTTGATGATTTTCTTAAGTTCTTCTATAATTACTACTCTTTCCATAACTTTTATATGTTATATTTTTTAAAAATGACACAGCCATTAACGTCTCCAAACCCAAAACTAGCTTTTGCAATGATATTCAAGCTTATATTAGTCTTCTTTTTTGGAATTTTGGTGCTGCAAATTAATTTATCGATGTCTGCATGTAAATCTTCACAGTTGATATTCGGAAACACAAAGTCATGATGCAACTGCAATACACTAGCAACGCATTCAATTCCACCAGCAGCAGATAGACAATGTCCTATCAATGATTTTAAGGAATTAATAAAAGGAAAATCTTCACCTTGTCTCTCTAATGCTTTGGTCCAATTTAAAATTTCTAAACTGTCTTTTGAAGTCGCTGTTAAATGTCCGTTGATTGCGTCAATATCATCGCTTTGAATCCCCGTATTTGATAGTGCATCGCGTATACACTTTTGTACCGCCGACGAATTTGGAGCGGTCATCGTACCTTCTCCCCTTTGGCCTCCTGAGTTAATATTTCCTCCTAAAACTTCACCGTAGATTTTTGCACCGCGCTCTATAGCTGTTTCTAGATCTTCTAAAAGCAGCGCTCCTGCTCCACTTCCAGGCACAAATCCAGAAGCACTGGCACTCATCGGACGTGAACCTTCCGCCGGCCTATCATTGTGTTTAAATGTGCAGATTTTCATAGCATCAAATCCTCCCCAAATGTAAGGTCCAGAATCGCTTGTGCTTCCTGCTAACATTCGTTTGGCTTGTCCCGATTTGATTCTTTCAAAAGCCATCAGAACACTCTCGGTTCCTGTGGTGCAAGCAGAAGAATTAGTTGTCACTTGATTTCCCAATCCTAATTTTCCACCGAGATAAGCACTTACTCCGCTATTCATGGTTTGAGCTACTGCGGTACTTCCTAATCTTCTCGTTTGTAAATCATCAATTTTATAAATACATTCTCTAAATTTATCAATTCCAGAGGTGCCAGTTCCGAAAATAGTTCCAGAATCCCAATCAGGTTCATTGTTCATTTTAATTGACAATCCGGCATCGTTCCAAGCTTCCATCCCAGCCATAACGCCATACAAGATTCCTGTTGCGTTGAAATTGCGAAGTTCTAATTCGGTAAAATAATGAAGTTTCATGTTCTCTGAAATAACTGGTTTACCAGAAATTTGACAAGAAAACTGTAAATCAGCCAATTCTTGATCGAAACGAATACCTGAAATTCCATTTTTGATGGCATATAAAAAGGCTTCAACCCCCACTCCATTGGGTGAAACAACGCCTAAACCCGTTATGACAACTCTTCTATTCATACTATTTCACTATCATTCCAGAAATTATACCGCTACAAACCTGTTCATTTTTTTCATTTGTCATGAATACTTTGCATTTTAGTTTTCCAAATCGAAAGTATATTTTTTCGGATATTACGGTTACTTTTTCATTCGGATACACTGGTTTAAAAAATTCAATATCAACTGATGTTAAGGATATTAGAGTTTTTAAATTCAATGTATCATTCATTAAATAAACACCCAAACAAACCACTCCAATTTGCGCCATAACTTCAGTGAGAATTACACCAGGCGTAACAGGATTCGCTTTAAAATGTCCTCGATAGAAATCAAGTTTTTCATCAAAAGTATAGCAACCTTCTACTCCATTTTCATCAATAGAAAGCAGCTCGTCGACAAATAAAAAAGGTTTGTCATAGGGCAATTTTGCTATGATTTCGTTTGTAGTCATTATCAAAATTCTAATAACACTTTTTGAGCGGAGAACCCTGGACCAAAGCTCAACATTAAACCTTTTTCACCGGTTTTGGGTTGGGTTTCCATGATTCTTTCCAAAACATACAAGACCGTCGCGCTCGACATATTACCGTATAAACGTAATATCTCTTTGGTTGCGTCGATATTTTTTCCTAAACCTAAGAATAGTTCTTCCACAGTCTGAATGATCTTCTTTCCACCAGGATGAAAAATCATGTGATCTATTGCTTTTATTTCTAAATTATTCTTGGTCAAAAAAGGATGAATAATACTTGGGAAATGGGCAGCAATTGTCACAGGTACTTCAATATCCAAAACCATTTGCAATCCTGAATTCGTGAGTTTGAAGCCCATCATATGTTCATTATCATAAAAGTGATACATTTCATCATCAAGTATTTTCGGGCCAACGGCTTCTACTTCTGAAGACAGTAAAACACATGCCGCACCATCACCAAAAATTGCGGCACTAACAATGTTTGCCATCGAAAAATCATTCAATTGAAATGTAGCTGTGGGCGACTCAACAGCAACAATTGCTGCTCGTTTGCCTGGATTGGCTTTCAAGAAATTCCTAGCGTAAATGATACCTGAGATTCCAGCGGCACAGCCCATTTCTGTTACCGGCAATCGCACTATATCTTGTTTCATCTGGAGTTTATTAACCAGATATGCATCCAATGATGGAATCATAATTCCGGTGCAACTCACCGTGATAATAAAATCGACGTCTTCTCCTTTCCATGCTGCTTTGGTCAATGCTTTTTTTAACACTTTTTCACCCAAATCAATGACTTCGCGGACATAGAAGTCATTCTTATCTTCAAAAGAAGTTGCCGTAAAAACTTCTAGTGGATCCATAATTGAATATCGTTTCTCCACTGCTGCGTTTTCAAAAATCTTCTTGACTTTTCGAATAAAACGCTCCTCTTGCCCGACCAGCCAAGTATCTAAAAATGGAATGATTTCTTCGGTATTCCGAGAATACTTGGGCAATTGTGTGGCGACCGTTGTTATTTTGACACTCATGATTTAGTAATAATCCATTGATACCTAAATGCCCATTTCCAGTGAATTTCCGCACTTGAGTTTCGCAATTTTTTAGAAAAATTAATTAGTTCTTCCTTTTTAAATCCTCTTAATATGGATGTCAATCCGTCTTTTCTAGACATCTCGTTTAATTCAAAAACCAGGGCTATCATTTGAAACAATCGATAAGCAATTTTACTTCGATGTAGATCATTTACAACTATTCCTAGCCTAGCATTTCTTTCTAAATTTTCAATAATCCGAATGATGTCTTTGTCTTTGAAATGATGTAAAGTCAAAGTGCAAAGCGCAATATCAAAATTAATATTCTCGAAATTAGTTTCAAAAATATCTTCTGAAAGATACTCGATATTTGAATACTTGATGGAAGAATTAATTGCATAATTCACAGTAAATGGATTCGCATCAATTCCAATTAATTTAAAACTCCGTTGGCTTCTTGCAGCATAGTCCGCTAGTGTTCTAAGCATATCGCCATTTCCACAACCCAAATCGACAATAGTAATCATTTGCGTTTTTGGAATTTTAGAAATCAACTTCTTCACACCATTCAATGTCAACGTATTCCCTCCCAAAAGCTGGTTGATTTGTGCGATTTTGTCTAGAGCATCCGTCAACTGGTCTCCTTCAAGAGCGAAATCATCCATAATCTCTGGATCTGCTGTTCTGTATTTTGTACTCAACTTCATGATGCAGAGACTTTAGTTGTTTTACCGTGCGTGCTTTTGATTATTGTCGATAGTAAGAAGGGAAATGATATTACTAGTCGTAAGAGTAATTCTGAAAGTTTAGGTTGTTGTAATAATTTACCTAACCAACGCCCCGCCGTGATTCTTTTTCTAAAATGCCGATTCCATGCTTGCTTGTATTTTTCTTCCAATTCGTTTCTAGTTTCAATAGTTTTTTTGAAATAATCATCCATCAATTCACAAGCAATTTTAGCACTGTGAATCGCCATAGCCATTCCGTTTCCACACAAAGGATGAATCAATCCAGCGCTGTCACCAATCATAATAATATGTTGCTCTACAGGATTTTTTTTCTCAAAAGAAATTTGACTGATGGTTAGCGGTTTTTCAAACATGGGTGTTGCTTTACCAAGTATTTCTTTCAAAAAGGGATTTTTAGCAACCACGTTTGCTTCATACATCGCTATGTTCTTATGGTTACTAAAAGTCTTGTAATCTGCCAAATAGCAAATATTCACGATGTTGTCCTCCACTTTAGAAACTCCGCAATAACCACCTTTGAAATGATGTAAACCCACTAAATCATCTGGGTAGTCAACTTTGTAGTGCCCTTTAACTGCCAACCAAGGCGATTTTTTCTGGATAAAATTCCGTTCTAGTTTCTGATCTAAATTAGATCGCTTTCCAAAGGCACCAAGAACAATATGGGATTTTATTATTTGATTATTTGCAAGTAGCACAGAAAAAATGTCTTGATAAAAGTGTATCGCAGTGACAGTTTCATGAATAATAGCGCAGCGGTTTTCAATTGCTTTTTGATATAAAAAGTAATCTAAGCCATACCGACTAATTCCAAAGCCACCCAATGGTAGTTTTGTTCGGACAGAAGTTCCATTATCCGTGGAGAAATGCAAACTGTCAATTTTTGAAGGATTCAGAACGCTTGGATTAACGCCCAACCAATTCAAATAAGGAAGCACTTCATTCGAAACATATTCGCCGCAAACTTTGTGCTTTGGGTAACTGTTTTTCTCAACCAAAGTAACCGAATAGCCGATTTTTGATAAATGAATAGCTGCTGTAAGGCCAGCCAGTCCACCACCAACAATTATGATTGAGTTTGAAGTTTCCATTGGAAGTAAATCTATAAAAATTATAACGAGTGCAACTTTATAAGATGTTATAAAATTCATAAAAAAAACGCTTCGAAAAAAGAGAATCTAGACCTTACTAATCATTTTCTTGATTAGTGAAACTTGCCCCAGATGATAATAACTGTGCTCGATTACACCTTCAATATTGCGCAAATAGCTCCCGTATTTTTCGTCAACAAATGTTTGGTCTAGGGCTTTGTCATTCATTTTTTCGACATGTTTTACAAATTTCTCTGAATTACTTAGAAAATCATTAACCAATGTTTGCCAATCAACTTCATTTTTAATTTCAGGTAGATCAAAACTGTACTTGTCCCGAATATCGAGAGTTCCGCCGTCAAAAACATTTAAAATACCAGCTAAAGAATAGTTGATGTGAAAAGTGAGTAAAGCAATGGTATTTAGGTTGTCAACTTTTTGAATTGCTTGTTGCCAGCTGCTGCTTTCTATTTGTTCTTTGAAGTTAGTGTTTGCAATCCATCTTCCTTCTAGCAGTACTTCGCGCAATCTGTTTGCGATGGCTAAATTTCGTTTCATTGTAATTAAGTTGATACTTATTTCTAAAGTATTATTTATTGTTTACAATTTTCCTTCCTTAATTTCCTCTACAATTTCTGGATTTAAAAGTGTAGAAATATCACCAAAATTCGAAAAGTCACCCTCGGCAATTTTTCGTAGTATACGTCGCATGATTTTCCCTGATCGTGTTTTAGGCAATCCTGAAACAAATTGAATTTTATCCAACTTGGCTATAGGTCCAATTTGATCAGATATCAATTGATTGATCTCAATAGACAAGTTTTTGCGATCTCTACTTTCACCAATTTCTTTCAATATAATATAACCATACAAAGCATTGCCTTTGATGTCATGGGGAAATCCAACAATCGCACTTTCTGCCACCGCTGGATGTTCATTAATGGCGTCTTCAATAGGTGCTGTTCCTAAATTATGACCCGAAACAATAACAATATCGTCCACACGACCTGTGATTCTATAATATCCGACTTCATCTCTCAAGGCACCGTCACCAGTAAAATATTTACCAGGAAAAGTAGAAAAATAAGTGTCTTTATAGCGTTGATGATCACCCCAGATGGTACGGGCAATTGCTGGCCAAGGGAATTTGATGCATAAACTTCCAGCGACTTGATTGCCTTCAATTTCATTGCGTTTTTCGTCCATCAATACAGGTTGTATTCCAGGCAAAGGCAATGAGGCATACGTTGGTTTTGTTGGAGTTACGAATGCTATCGGAGATATTAGAATACCGCCAGTTTCGGTTTGCCACCAAGTGTCTACCAGTGGACAGCGCTTCCCTCCTACGTGATCGTTATACCAATGCCAAGCTTCTTCGTTGATGGGTTCACCAACTGAGCCGATGACTTTGAGTGATTTTAATGGAAATCTCTGCACATAATCTAAACTTTCTTTTGCCAAGGCACGGATAGCCGTTGGTGCCGTGTAGAATTGTGTAATTTTATGCTTTTCGATTACTTCCCAAAATCGACTAAAATCTGGATAGGATGGTACACCTTCAAACATTACAGTCGTTGCTCCATTTAATAAAGGCCCGTAAAGTATATAGGAATGACCCGTAATCCATCCGATGTCGGCAGTGCACCAAAAAATATCGTTTTCCTCATAATTAAATACATTTTTAAAAGTATAAGCAGTATACACCATATAACCAGCAGTCGCATGTACCATACCTTTTGGTTTACCAGTTGAACCGGAAGTATATAATATAAACAACGGATCTTCTGCATCCATTATTTCCGCCACATTGTTGTCTGAAGCAGTATCAATTAATGGTTGTAGCCATTGATCTCGGCCTACTTTCATATGAATTGAAGTATTTGTTCTTTTTGCTACCAAAACTGTTTTAACACAAGGGCATTTTTCAAGTGCCTCGTCTACAATTCCTTTTAAATCGATGGATTTGTTACCACGATAACCGCCATCAGAGGTAATCACCATCTTGCATTCGCTATCATTAATTCTTGAAGCTACTGCTGAAGCTGAAAAACCTGCAAAAACTACAGAATGTATAGCTCCTATTCTAGCACATGCCAAAACAGAAACCGCCAATTCAGGGATCATCGGTAAATAAATGCATACTCGATCTCCTTTTTGAATCCCTTGTTCTCTTAAAACATTGGCTAATTTTGATACACGTTTATGTAATTCATTATAAGTGATATGTTGTGCTTCTTCTTTTGGATCGTTTGGTTCGAAAATGATTGCCGTTTTACTCCCACGTCTCGCTAAATGGCGATCAATACAATTCTTAACAATGTTGACTTTAGCTTCTGTAAACCATTTGATTTCCGCTTCTGCCATATTAAATTCTATGACTTTATCCCATTGTTGATACCAGATAAAGTTTTCTTCAGCAATTTTTCCCCAGAATTTTCTAGGTTCGCGAATTGATTTGTTATAGTGTTTGAAGTATTGTTCTAATGAACTGATTTTATAGTAACTCATTTTTGAATTTGGTTTATGTAAAAATAGGAATTTGATTTCGTATATCTATCGTTTTTCGTTATCGTATTCTCCCATTAAAGCATAATAGCCAAAAGTTCCTAATCCAGTAACAATTAATGGTGTTAGAATAAATAAAATAATGATCCCAAAAACTAAATCATCTTGTTTTCCAGATAGTATTTTCGGCAATCCAAATTGAAAAATACAGAAGTAACCAGCGGCAATAGCTAGTCCAATCCAAATCATGCCTAAAACTCTTTTTAATTGTTTCATATTCTATAATATTTAGATATGTTTATTATTATTGTTATTTTGAATATAAATCATTCCAATTGCGAAACATACCGAAGCAATCACAATGGGATACCACAATCCTTCTAAATAAAATTCAGGATCACCTGTATCTTTAGCATGTGTTACGAAATAGGTTGAAATCGCCGGAAGCAAGCCTCCAAATATTCCGTTCCCTACGTGATAAGGCAATGACATGGATGTGTACCGTATTTTGACTGGAAACATTTCTACGAGAAAAGCTGCAATGGGTCCGTATACCATTGTCACAAAAATCACTTGAATGAATATTAAAAAAATCAACATCCATTTGTCATTTGAATTAATCGTAACTGTAGTTTTAGTTTCTGTTTTAGGCTTTCCGTCAACGATTTGTACTTTCCCATTTTCTAAACTAACGGTTTGGATTACCAATAATTTTGTTCCATCAGTAAACGATTTTGTTGTCGTATGAATGGAATCTAAAACATGTTTTTTATTTTCTTTTAATTCTGAAAGGATAGTTGTTTGGGCTACAATTTCTGTTTTATTTTCAACATTGGTTGTAGCATACATCGATTTGTAAATTGGTCGATAGAGTAAAATAGCCAAAAACATTCCACCCATCATAATATATTTTCTCCCTACTTTATCACTCAACCAACCAAAAAAGATAAAGAATGGTGTTCCTAATAATAAAGCAATTCCCAATAAAGTATCCACTTGTGAAGAATCAATATTCATGACGGTTTTCATGAAATTCATCGCATAAAATTGCCCAGTATACCAAACCACTCCTTGCCCCATAGTGGCGCCAAACAAAGCGAGTAAGACAAATTTCAAATTATATTTATTTCCAAAACTCTCTTTTATTGGATTAGTGCTGGTTTTTCCTTCCGACTTCGCTTTCGCAAATACAGGCGATTCGTCCATGTTTTTACGAATTAAATAGGAAACAAAAACCATTACAATGGAAACCCAAAACGGTACGCGCCAACCCCAATCATCAAATTGTTCTGGTGTTAACACATTTTTGGTAGCTAGAATAACCATCAATGAAATAAACAAACCTATTGTGGCTGTTGTTTGAATCCAGGATGTCCAATACCCGCGTTGACCAACTGGTGCATGTTCTGCAACATAAGTAGCCGCACCTCCATATTCTCCGCCAAGTGCTAGACCTTGCAATAATCGTAGTATCAGTACAAGTAAAGGAGCCATAAACCCGATAGTTTCGTAACTTGGAATACATCCAATCAGAAACGTGGCGCCACCCATTAGTAAAAGGGTTACCATAAAAGTATATTTCCTACCAATCAAATCTCCCAATCTGCCGAAGAATAGCGCTCCAAATGGACGAACAACAAAGCCAGCAGCAAAGGTTGCTAACGTAGATAAAAAAGCAGCTGTTGGATTGTCTGAAGGAAAAAATTTAGTAGAAATTACAACCGCTAAACTTCCAAAAATGTAGAAATCATACCATTCAATCATCGTTCCCATCGAGGAAGCTGAAATTACTTTCCAAATACCTTTGGTGTTTTTTGTTGACATAGATTCATGTTTATAGTCGAAAAATAGTAATTATTTACTTAGTTTAAGACTTTTCAGAATTATTTCGACAACACTATCCATTTTATCGATAATTTCACTTATTTTGTATAAATTAATTATCAAAATGCAATTCGATCCTCAAGAAATAGAACAAAAAGCCATATACAAATTACTATCTGGAATTGTTATTCCAAGACCAATTGGTTGGATCTCCAGTATAAGTGAAGAGGGAATTACTAACCTTGCTCCTTTTTCTTTTTTTAATGCTGTTGGAGATGATCCGCCACATGTAATGTTTTCTGCTGGTCGCGGTGTAACTTCCAATCAAGACACTTTAAATAATGTTTTAAATACCAAACAATTTGTAGTCAATATGGTGACAGAAGAATTGGTAGAACAAATGAATAAAACCGCTCAAGGTATTCCACCTCACAAAAGTGAATTTGAATTTGCGAATCTTACTCCAATTCCATCTATTAAAATAAAACCTCCTCGTGTAAAAGAAAGTCTAATTACGATGGAATGCGAATTAGTACATCATTACACACTTGAAGATCATAAATTTGGGGGTTCTACCATATTAGTTGGTCGTATTGTACTCTTTCATGTGGCTGATAATATGTTGCTTGAAGGTCATAAAATTAATCAAGAGAATTACCAACCCATATCGAGATTAGCAGGTTCAAATTATTCAAAAATAGGTGAGATTTTCACCATAAAGCGCAATTAACATGAAACCAGAAAAATTAGAAATTCATGTTGCAATGCAAATCCAAAAACCCATCCATGAAGTTTTTGATGCCATAGTGAATCCAAGTAAAATGGCGAATTACTTTATTTTAGAAAGTACTGGAATTATGGAAGAAGGTAAAAATTTGATATGGAAATTTCCCGAATTTGATCAAGAATTTCCAATTCGTGTTGGTAAAATAGATCAAGACAAATACATTTCTTATTTTTGGTTTCATGATGCTATAGAATTGTTCGTTGAAATAACGCTCTCTTCTCAAGAAAATAATTCCACTTTAGTTTCAATTTCTGAAAAAAGTAGAGAAAATGATGCGTCAGGGTTAAAATGGCTTTCAGGAAATTCTTTTGGATGGTCGAATTTTCTAGCGTGTTTAAAAGCGTATCTTGAGTTCGGAATAAATTTAAGAAAAGGTGCTTTCGATTTTATGAAAATAAATAAACATTGTTAAGATAACAAGATGAAAATAACTGTAATTGGTGGCGGTCCCGGAGGTTTGTATTTTTCAATTCTATTGAAAAAAGCAATTCCAACATGTGAAATTGATATCTATGAACGTAATAAAGCAGATGATAGTTTCGGATTTGGTGTCGTTTTTTCAGATGAGACTTTAAGTGAATTTCTCTCTCGAGATCCTAAATCCTACGAATTGATTCGAAGTAAATTTGCCTATTGGGATGATTTAGATGTAGCACGAGATGGCGAAGTGGTTCGTATTTCTGGTAATGGATTTTGCGGTTGCTCTCGTAAAACTTTATTGCAATTGTTACAACAACGGTGTGTTGAAGAAGGCGTTAATCTTCACTTTGAATCGAATGTAGACGATTTGACTCCATTTAAAGATTCCGATTATATCATCGCTTGTGATGGAATTAATAGCCCCATTCGAGATAAATATGCCAAAGAATTCGGGACGAAAGTGTCGCTTCAAAAAAACAAATTTGTATGGTTGGGTTCTACAAAACCATTGGATGCCTTTACCTATTTTTTCAAAAATACCATCCACGGAGCTTTTGTTGCCCATTCCTACCAATACGAAGAAGGAAAAAGCACTTGGATTTTCGAATGTTCTGAAAACACTTATATCAATGCGGATTTCGAAACTACGGATGAAAAAGACACGATCAACAAATTGTCGGAGCTTTTTGCTGAAGAATTAGACGGTCATCCATTGATTTCAAATAAATCTCATTGGCGACAATTTCCTCATGTGACTAACGAAAAATGGTATAAAGGCAATATAGTTCTTTTAGGTGACGCCAAGGCAACTGCCCACTACTCTATCGGTTCGGGAACCAAACTAGCGATGGAATGTGCGATTGGATTGGCGGATGCTATCATCGAATTTAAAACAAACAAAGCCAAAGTATTTGCTCAATATGAAAAACTACGCAGAAACCGTGTGGAGATGATTCAACATGCTGCCAATGTTTCGTTGGATTGGTTTGAAAATATGGACCGTCACATTCACCATGATTTTATGCAGTTTGCCTTTGGAGTCATGACACGCTCTAAGAAAGTTACGTATGAAAATTTAGCACTGCGAGATGCTTCATTTACGGACAAAGTCTTAACGGAATTCAATTGCAGTATCGGT
This sequence comes from Flavobacterium sp., assembly GCA_043783565.1. Taxonomy (GTDB): domain Bacteria; phylum Bacteroidota; class Bacteroidia; order Flavobacteriales; family Flavobacteriaceae; genus Flavobacterium. The sequence goes on from JAYVZG010000027.1 coordinate 115,577, forward strand.
AATTTTAAAGTAAAAACGCCTGCCGCTTTTACACCGTTTGCACTTAGAGATATGCGTTTGATTAATCGAATTGTGATGTCGCCCATGGGGCAATACGCCGCTGAGAACGGACTGGTTAATAACTGGCATTTGGTGCATTATGGAGCCCGAGCCACCGGTGGTGTTGGATTGATTCTGACCGAAATGACCGCCGTCTCCAATACAGGTCGAATCACTTTAGGTTGTGCCGGAATTTGGTCTGAAGAACAAGCTTTTAAATGGAAAAAAGTAGTGAATTATATTCACAAATATAGCAAGTCTAAAATTGGAATTCAACTGGGACATTCGGGAAGAAAAGGCTCGATTCATGTTCCATCAGTTGGTAAAAATATGCCACTTACAAAACGTGGATGGGAAATGATTTCTGCATCTCCTATTCCATTCAATGAAGCGATGGCAACACCAAAAGAAATGACCCTTTCCGATATGGATCAAGTAATTTCAGAGTTTGTAAACGCGACGATTAATGCTGATGAAGTGGGTTTTGATATGATCGAATTGCAAGCGCATCATGGGTTTTTACTTGCCTCTTTCCTATCTCCATTAACAAACATTCGAACTGATGAATTTGGTGGCAGTATTCAAAACAGGATAAAATTCCCATTAGAAGTTTTTCAAGCCATGCGAGAAGTTTTTACAGAAACTAAACCAATGTCAGTTCGAATCTCAGCATCAGATTGGGTAGATGATGGTATTTCTGAGGAAGATGTAAAATTCATTTGTAACGCTTTTAAAGAAGCAGGTGCAGATATTATCAACGTTTCTACAGGAAATACAGTAGAACACCAAAAACCTCAAATGGGTAGAATGTGGCAAACACCTTTTTCGGATTTCGTTCGAAATACGGTTAATATTCCAACAATTACAACTGGCTATATTCAAAACATAGATCAAATCAATACCATTCTTTTGAATGGCAGAGCAGATTTGGTCGCATTGGGAAGACCTTTATTGCTTGATCCGAACTTTGTTCGCCATGCAGAAGCTTACGAGCAATTCCAACCTTCAGATATTCCAAATCAATATGTGGCAGGTGTATCTCATTTATTTCCCTATCAATTATCAGAAAGAAAAGCTGTTGAAGGAATGAAGAAAGCTTTGAAACCAGAAAGTCATAATAAAAAGTAAACCAAAATTTGTGTCGTAGCACCTTTGCGAGAAAATGAAACATTTCGAAGATAATTTTGCCCATGATTATATTCCAGCTCTAGCACTTCAACCAGAGTATATTTTGAATTTGCCTGAATTTCAACAACCAGAATTTTTGAATTGTGTTAATAGATTACTTGATTTTCAAATTGCATCAGGTCATGGAAACGCTAAATGTTTGCGAACTTTTGATTCTGTTTGGACATACCAGGAATTGTACGAAAAAGCCAATCAAATAGCGCATGTTTTAATAGAAGATCTACATCTAAAATCGGGGAATCGAGTTCTAATTCGTTCGGCCAATAACCCGATGATGGTGGCTTGCTGGTACGCCATTCTTAAAGCTGGAGGAATTGTGGTGGCAACTATGCCGCTATTGCGCTCGAAAGAAATCACAACAATTATAGATTGTGCTGAAATATCCCATGCGTTGTGTGATTTGGAGTTATCCGAAGAAATGAATTTGGTTCAATCTGATTTTCTTAAAGAAGTATGTTTTTATAGCAATTCTAGATTAGAGGAATTAATGCAATCCAAACCTAAAACATTTACCAATTTTCATTCAAAGTCGGATAGTGTGGCTTTAATTGGTTTTACTTCTGGCACCACTGGATTGCCCAAAATGACGGCGCATTTTCATAGAGATATTCTCAATATATGCGAGGCGTTTCCTTCCTATTCCCTACAGCCCACTTCAAAAGATATTTTCACCGGAAGTCCACCCATTGGTTTTACTTTTGGATTAGGAGGATTAGTTTTGTTTCCAATGTATTTTGGAGCTTCCACTTTTTTAATTGAAAAACCTTCTCCGGATGCGCTGTTACAAGTAATTCAAGAACATAAAATCACCATTTGTTTTACGGCTCCAACAGCTTGGCGTGTGATTACGACCAAAGTAAACGAGTTCGATATTTCGAGTCTCCGCAAATGCGTTTCGGCTGGAGAAACACTGCCTCTAAAGGTTTGGAAAGATTGGTATGATGCTACTGGACTCAAAATCATTGACGGCATTGGCGCGACAGAAATGCTGCATATTTTCATTTCATCCAATGAATCGAATATGAAACCCGGCGCTACTGGACTCGCTATCAAAGGTTATGAAGCCAAAATTCTCGATGAAAATGGAAATGAAGTTCCAAGAAATGAACCAGGACGATTGGCAGTTCGTGGGATTACTGGCTGTAAGTATTTAAATAGAACTGAAAAACAACATGAATATGTTCAAAATGGTTGGAACATCACAGGAGATATTTTTCGCCAAGATGAAGACGGTTATTTTTGGTTTGTCGCTCGTGGGGATGATATGATTATTTCTTCGGGTTATAATATTGGCGCGGTTGAAGTAGAAAGTGTACTTTTAACCCACGAAGATATTCTGGAATGTGCCGTAGTTGGCTTGCCCGATTCTGAACGCGGAATGGTAGTTTGTGCCCATATTGTTTTGAAAGAAAAAAGTAAAGCATCCGAAGATTTAACAAAAGCTATTCAGCTGTGGTTTAAAGAAGTAGCTGCTCCTTATAAATATCCAAGGAAGATTCATTTCGTGGAAGAGTTGCCTAAAACGGAAACGGGGAAGATTCAACGATTTAAATTGAAATAAATTAAAAAGATACTTGTAATATATGAACCAACCATTTATCAAAACCGAAAAAATTCGTTTCAAACATGTCGATTATGCGGGCATTGTTTTCTATCCACGTTTTTTAGAAATGCTCAATGACTTATTCGAAGACTGGTTTGAAGAAGCACTCGATCGTCCGTTTTCGGAAATTCACGAAACCAACGGTATTCCTACGGTTGATTTGAAAGTGCAATTCAAAAATGCCGCGAGATTGGGACAAGTTTTGCAAAAGAAATTGTGGGTTAAAAATATTGGCTTTGCTTCACTCCTATGCGGATTCGAATTTATAGATGAAACTGGAAAAACGACGCTTTCAGGCGAAGTAACGTTGGTAAATGTGGCATTCAATGAACAACGCAACGACATCAAAGCCGAGCCTTTCTCAGAAATTATTAAAATGAAAATTTCTCAATACATAATCGAATAATTCAAAATAATGGAGTTTTCTAAATTCAAAGCCGCCACCGTTCAAACTTCTCCAGTTTTTCTAAACGTAGCAAAAACGGTTGATAAAGCGATTTCTTTTATCAAAGAAGCCAGTCAAAACGGAGCGCAACTCATTGCCTTTCCAGAAGTATTTATTGCGGGTTATCCGTATTGGAATTGGATTATGACACCAGTGCAAGGAAGCAAATGGTACGAGCAATTGTATAAGAACTCAGTCGCTGTAGAAGATGCTGACATGCAACGATTGTTTCAAGCGGCGAAAGATTATAACATTCACATTGTTATCGGAATCAACGAACGTGGCAAAAGTTTCGGGGAGATTTACAATACCAATTTGATTATCGACAATCAAGGCAATCTCATTGGGAAACATAGAAAATTAGTTCCGACTTGGGCAGAAAAACTCACATGGACTTCCGGTGATGGTTCTTCTCTCAAAGTTTATAACACCGAAATCGGTCCAATCGGAACTTTAGCTTGTGGTGAAAATACGAATACATTAGCACGATTCACTTTGCTTACACAAGGCGAATTAATTCATATTGCCAACTATATTTCATTACCAGTAGCGCCACCTGATTATGATATGGCAGAAGCAATAAAGATTCGCGCTTGTGCACATTCGTTTGAAGGGAAATTATTTACCATCGTTTCCTGTTCGACCATTTCACATGAAATAAAAGATGCCTTACGCTGTGATGTGCCCAATGTCGATGAAATTTTAACCAGAAAAAATTCTGCTTTTTCAGGATTTATAGGACCCAATGGTGCCGTAATTGGAACGCCATTAATTGACGATGAAGGGATTATCTACGCGGATATTGATCTCGAAAAATGCATTCAACCCAAACAAATGCACGATATACTAGGGCATTACAACCGTTTTGATATTTTTGATTTAAGAGTTAATATTGCTCCGACTAGAAACATTACTTTTATAGACAATCACGAGGATTTTAATAAAAAGTAGAATTCGTTATTAACCCTTTCAGAGTTTCAAACTCTGAAAGGGATGTTTAAAAATAAAAAATAAAGCCAAAATGAAATCGTACAAGCCAACTGCCTTAGAGAAAGGAAGATATTATCATATTTATAATCGCGGTAACAACGGTATAGATATTTTTTTTGATGTTGATAGTTATTATCATTTCCTTCGACTTTATGATAAATACATCACACCCATTGCTGAAACATTTGCCTGGTGTTTATTGAAAAATCATTTTCATGTGTTGGTATATATCAAATTCGATGATGAAATTGATTTATCTAAATTAGAATATTCAACTGTGGAAAGTCCAAAAGTAATTGATCCATCCAAACAATTCGGACATCTGTTCAACGCCTATACCCAAGCAATAAACAAGAAATTTAATAGAACTGGAAGTTTGTTTGAAAAACCATTTGAAAGAAAATTAGTTAAATCTGAGAAATATTTTCGGAACTTAATTTTTTATATTCACAGTAATCCAGTATTTCATAGATTTACAGATAGAATTAATGACTATCCTTGGAGTTCCTTCGAAACCATTCTTTCAGATAAACCAACAAAATTAAAACGCGAGAAAGTGATTACTATATTTGAAACAAAAGACAACTTTTTAAAATACCATTCTGAAAAACAAAATTTTAATGAAATTTTAGATGTAATTATTGAATAAATATAACCCTTTCAGAGTTTAAAACTCTGAAAGGGTTGAAATAAAAATTATAAAAAATGAACGAAAAACATTCCGACGACGTTATCGGTCGCGCTCGAGTTCAAGACACACCCGAACTCGAAGCCTATTATAAAGAACTCGAAACACTAGGTGCTGGCGCCTTATGGACCGTTGCCAACGACATCGAACCATGGGAACCGCGCTCCTCTTCTGTTCCTATGCTGTGGAAATATGATGATTTGCGGAGTTTAGTACTCAAATCATCTGAACTCGTAACACCAGAACAAGCCGGACGAAGAGTAGTCTATTTGGTCAATGACAAACGGAAAGATGTTTCCGCTGCTGTCGGTTGGTTGTATACCGGAATTCAAGTCACACGCCCCGGAGAAAGCACTTCCGCCCACCGCCATAAAGCATCTGCCTTACGTTTTATTATGGAAGGCGACAAAGGCTACACCGTGGTCGATGGGAATAAAATCATGCTTGAAGTCAATGATTTTGTGATCACGCCCAATTCGACATGGCACGAACACGGTGTTGAAGCCGACGGACAAACTTGCATTTGGCAAGACGGACTCGATATTCCGTTAGTCAATGCGTTAGAAGCCAATGATTATGCGGTGTATGATGGCAAACAACCACTTGATTTTTCTGTCAATTATTCACCGATTATGTATGGTTGTGCCGGCCTAATTCCCGCTGATGTGACTTGGGATAAGCCTTATTCCCCACTGTTTAAGTATTCTTGGAAAGTGGTTTACCCAGCTTTGCTCGAAATGTTAAAAGTAAAAGAACTTCATCCGATTGACGGAATTCTCATGCAATATTCCAATCCGCTATCCGGTGGACACGTCATGCAAACTATGGGTGCAGCGATGCAATTGCTGCCAGCAGGTTTCAAAGGGAAAGCGCACAAACATACTGGTTCTTTTGTTTATCAATGTGCGAAAGGTAGCGGTTACTCGATCATCAACGGGCAACTATTTGATTGGAAGCAACGCGATATTTTTTGTGTCCCGTCTTGGGCTTGGCACGAACATCACAACGCGTCTGACACGGAAGATGCCTGCTTGTTCTCGTTCAATGATTTGCCCACCATAGAAAAACTAGGTTTGTATCAAGAGAAAATTTATGATGAGAACAATGGTTTTCAAAAGTTGAATTAGGAGCTATTTCCTGCTCTCCGCTATATCTTTTGTTTCACTGCGTTACACAAAAGGATGCCGCTACGATCAGGGCTATGCCACCCCACCCTTCGGGCACCCCTCCAAAGAAGGGGAAACAAGCATCAACGATTCAATAAAATACTAACTTTGCGCCTTCGCGACTTTGCGAGCAAAAAAATATAGAAACTCAAATATGAAAGGACTAAAGTATAACATCTATTTTAAAGTAGCCATTATCGGTTTCATTGGTTTGGTATTATTGATTCCAACTTCTATGATTGAGAGCCTTATATCCGAAAGACAAAATACGCAACAAGAGGCAATCCATGAGGTAAGTTCTAAATGGGCCAATGAGCAAACTATTTCGGGTCCATTTATTTCGATTCCATACAACAAGTATATCAAAGAGTTTTCGAAAAAAGATTCGGTAAATAAAATTGTTCAAGTCAAAGATTACATCCATATTCTGCCGGCTGAACTTAAAATAGACGGGGAAATTAATCCCGAACTAAGAAATAGAGGGATCTATGAAATTGTAGTGTACAATTCAAAAATCAATATTACTGGAAAATTCAATGAACTGAATCTTTCAGAACTTGATATTCCAGAAAAGGACATGCAATATGATAAAGCGTTTTTGTCCGTTGGCATTGATGATTTGAGAGGAATCGAAAAAGGAATTTTCTTAGATTGGAACAAAGAGAAGTTTTCTTTCAATCCAGGTGTTGTTTCTAATGATATTATTTCTAGTGGAATTAACGCTCCTATAAATATTAAGTCAAATGACAGTACTTCACACTCCTTTTCATTTGATTTGGATTTGAAAGGCAGTCAACTTTTATATTTTACTCCTGTGGGTAAAGTAACGGATATTAAAGTTGCTTCGCCATGGAAAGACCCAAGCTTTAACGGCGCTTTTTTACCAGATTCTCGCACACTTTCTCCTTCAGGATTTGTGGCCTATTGGAATGTACTGCATTTAAACAGAAACTATCCTCAAATGTGGATTGGAAGTAGTTATTCTATCAAAGAATCTAGTTTTGGAATCGATCTTTTGTTACCCGTAGACAACTACCAAAAATCATTTAGATCAATACGATATGCGATATTATTTATTGGCTTTACATTTCTAACTTTTTTCTTTATAGAAGTATTAAACAAAAAATTCATACACCCTATTCAATATATTTTAGTTGGAATAGCATTGATAGTTTTTTATACCTTATTGCTTTCACTATCAGAACATTTGGCTTTCAATTTAGCATTCATCATAGCGGCTCTGTCCACTTTGCTTCTAATAGCAGGTTATGTCAAAGCTATTTTGAAATCTAATGCATTGACTTATTTGTTAGTTGCTATATTGTTTATTTTGTATTCGTTTATATTCATAATAATCCAACTTCAAGATTTTGCATTACTCATCGGAAGTATCGGTATTTTTATCATACTTTGTCTAGTTATGTATTTCTCTAGAAAAATTGATTGGTACAATTTGAATTTAAAAGACACTGAACAATAACAAATTACAGAATCGCTGGATATCACTAAGAATATTAAAAATTAAAAATGAAACTACTCACCTACCAAACCAAAAATACCGAACCTCGATTAGGTTTTATACATAACAACCAAGTCATCGATATGGAAGATTTCGGTGAAATATCCAATTTTCCTTTGCCGACTTCGATGTTAGAACTCATCGATATGGGATTTGAAGTCATCGAAGAACTCAACGGTCTAATTGCAGAAACAGAACCTACCTATTTTGAGGAAATTGCCTACGATATGAGTGAAGTCATCTTCCTCGCTCCTATTCCAAAACCAAGAAAGAATATCATCGGCATTGGTTTGAATTATACCGAACACGTTGCCGAAAGCGCACGAACTCTAGACACTTCGAACGAATTGCCGCAAAGTCCGATTATCTTTTCAAAACCACCAACAACCGTTACGGCTACCAATACCAATATTATACTGAATCCCAAACTGACGCAACAACTCGATTGGGAAGTGGAATTGGCTGTCGTGATTAGCAAAAAAGGAAAATACGTTCCGAAAGCTGATGCGATGGATTATGTTTTTGGATATACGGTGATTAACGACATATCCGCACGTGATTGTCGCCGTTCCGGACAATGGATTGTCTCTAAAGGACAAGATACGTTTGCGCCGATGGGTCCAGTCTTAGTTACTAAAGACGAAATCTCGAATCCATATGATTTGAATTTGTCTTTGAAAGTGAATGGTGTGGAGAAACAAAACTCGAATACCAAATTTATGTTGTTCAACATTAGCGATTTGATTGAAGATTTGAGTACTGTTTTTACGATCGAAGCGGGTGACATTATCGCTACCGGAACTCCATCTGGCGTTGGCGCAGGAAGAAGTCCACAAGAATGGCTGTGGGATGGCGATGTGGTAGAAGCTACTGTAGAAGGAATTGGAACGATTGTCAATACGGTAAAAGAAATTACAGTTTAACGAAAACATCGAGCGTAGGATGCGTGAGAGATTGCAGCATTGTCTGAGCTCTTTTTGCAGCGGCGTTCGACGCAAAAAAGCGAGTGCGAAAAGCGCGACCCTTGTGGTCACGCCTAAAATTAAAATCTAAAGCCGCAGGCGTGTCTGAAGCGTAGCGTGTCTATAAATCTAAAAATCTAATGAAATACAGAATTGGTCAAATAGTTCCATCATCGAATGTGACGATGGAAACCGAAATTCCTGCGATTTTTCGCTCCAGAGAAACGATATTACCAGAGCGATTTACTTTTCATAGCAGTAGAATGCGAATGAAGAAAGTCACTAAAGAAGAATTGGAAGCCATGGATGCCATGAGTTTGAAATGTGCGCAAGAGCTTTCTGATGCGCATGTAGATGTCATGGGTTATGCGTGTTTGGTTGCGATTATGAGCATGGGACGCGGCTATCATTGCGTTTCGGAAGTCAATTTGCATCAAGAGACGATTGCCAACGACTTCCCTACTCCAATAGTAACTTCAGCTGGTGCTTTGATTAACGGATTGAAAGTTTTGGGTGCGAAAAAAGTGGCGATCATTACACCGTATATGCGTCCATTGACGGATATGGTTGTTGATTATATCGAGCATCAAGGATTTGAAGTAGTCGATTCGATTGCCTTGGAAATTCCAGATAATTTAGAAGTAGCAGCGCAAGATCCGATGAACTTGTTGGAAATCTACAAACGTTTGGATTTGACTGGTGTGGATGTTTTGGTCGTTTCGGCTTGTGTTCAAATGCCATCGTTGGAAGCGATTGATTTAATTCAAAAGGAAATTGGAATTCCAGTAACTTCAGCAGCAGTTTGCACGACGTATGAAATGATGAAGAAGTTGGGTATTGAGGCTAAATCGGCTATCGGCGGTGAATTGTTAAACGGAAAATATTAACTATGAAAACTACCATATTGGGTCTTCGTACCACGATTTATCAAGTTAGTGATCTAGAAAAAGCCAAAGTTTGGTATACTAAAATATTCAAAACCGAGCCTTATTTCGATATGCCTTTTTACGTTGGTTTCAACATTGGCGGCTACGAATTGGGATTGCAACCTGAAGAGCAACCACATCCTAAATCTGACGCTGTCGTAAGTTATTGGGGCGTTGCTGATATGGCTTCGGAATACAAACATTTTCTCGAAAATGGTGCGATCGCCATTGAACCGCCTCAAAATGTGGGTGGAGAAATCGAAGTGGTGACGGTTAAAGATCCATGGGGAAATGTAATTGGATTGATCTACAATCCGGAGTTTAGATTGCCTTAATTACACTTTTTTATTTCTCCCATTTATCAACAAAAACACTGGATAGGAAAGTACAGTAATCCCTATAATAATAAAGAAATTCTGTCTGTCGCTAAAGGCAAAGCCGACCAATAGTGCGATGGTTGCAACAATCATGAATATAGTAGTCCAAGGATAACCCCAAGAACGGAATGGTCTAGGCAGATTAGGTTCACTTACACGTAATTTAATCAAAGCACAATAGGTCAATCCCCAAACAATCACTGACATAAAGGTTGCAAAGGAAAATAGCACTTCAAAGGAACCAATACAGATTAACACTAAAGCAAATCCCGCAGATATTAGAAGTGCTACAATTGGAGTACCGCCCTGATTGACTGTAGCTCCTTTTTGGATAAAAAATCCATCACGACTCAACCCAAATAGTATTCTTGTTGGAATCATGAGGTATGCATTGAGGATACTGATTAATGAGAAAATAGCGATTAAAGTCACAATGACTGAACCATAGCTTCCAAATACTTCTTTGGCAACATCGGCGGCTGCTAAAGGAGAATTAGCCAATGACGCGACAGACAAGACATGAAAAAAGGCAATATTTAATAGGACGTATATGATCATGACGATGATGGCTCCTGAGTAAAGCGATCTTGGAATATTTCTGCTTGGGTTCTCATCTTCTTCCGCAAAAAAACACACAGCATTCCAGCCGTCATAGGTTCCAATGATCATTTGCAGCGATTTAAAAAAGCCAATAATCATACTTATTTCTAGAAGGGAATTGTTTTTAGGAATTGGATCTAATTGCACGCCAGAATACATAAAACAAGCTACAATTAATACTACAAAACACAGTACTTTTAGAACGCTTGTAAGTTGTTGCCTCACGCTTCCATTTTTCACTCCACTAGCATGAAGTAGCGTAAAACCTACTAAAAGTGTAATGGAAATTAAGATTTGGTAGCTAACCAAAGTAGGAAATAAAATGGCAACATATTCACTGATTACAATACAGAAAAAAACGCTGGTGGTGTTGCATTGGTAATATAATCAAACCAACCGGTGACAAATCCTCCATAATCTCCAAAAGCTTGTTTCACATAATTATAGGAACCTCCAGCTTTCGGAAACATTGTGGCTAACTCAGCATAGGAACCAGCTCCAATTAATACATACAAACCGCCAAGAATCCAACAGGCAATAATCAACCAATAATTGTCTAACATACCAGCAATAGCACCTGGAGTTCTTAAGATTCCGACTCCAATCGTTCCTCCAATTAATATAGCAATGCCAAAACCAACACCTAAAGTTTTCTTTAATTGATTTGAATTTCCCATACTTTTAAAACTGCTAGTTTGTTACTACTAAATTATTATTAAACTCTTTCTAATTTTATATAAGGTTGTTGCGGAAGTACAACTTCGATAGTATCCTTGACATGTATTTCTCCCCCATTAATGACGATTCCCATTATTCCAGCTTTTAGGATAATAGTTCCATTATCGTCTTTTCCTAGAACAGCATTCATTAGTCCTTCTTTAATACTGTTTAATTGATTGCATGGGTTTCTTAATCCGGTAACTTTTATAGCAGCTGCTGCTCCTATTTTTAAAATTGTTCCTTTAGGTAAACTTAATAAATCGATGCCATGTGTAGTGACATTCTCTCCTATTTGACCCGGATTAACATGAAATCCCTTGAGCGCAATTTCATCAAACAATTCGGAATGAATAAGATGTACTTGCCTTAAATTGGGTTGTGCAGAATCTTGTTTAACTCTTGATATGTGTTTCACAGTTTTACCCATATGCGCATCTCCTTCGATGCCTAATCCTTCAAGAAGTAGTAACTTTTCGCAATTTACTTTACTAAAAGAATGTGTTTCACTTTTGCTTAAGGCAATGACAGTAGCTTTGTTTATCATAGTATATTTAAATTAAAAACTTCTTCCCACAGGATACAATAAATACCGATCGTCATAATATTTTGTTTTACTGTAAAACCATGTATAAATTGCATAAGAATCGTTAGCAAAAACAGGATCTGTAGCTTTTTTTTGATCAAATTCTTTTTGCAATTCAGGAGATTCTGCAAGCATTTTTATCATCATCGGTTCCATTACATATGCTTCAATGTATTCCGTTTGTTGAAAAATTTGGTTAAAAAATCCCCAACTCAAAAATGAATCTGCTGATTTAGGTTCAAGAAGAAGCATTGCCAAATCGCCCAACGTTTGGTCTGTTGAAATATACGCTGAACCTTTCGGGAAAACTTGTGTGCGAGTTTCAGATCGTGGAGTTCCGCTTGCTTGCATATGCCCTTCATAAGGTACTGGATTGCCTTCGTCATTTTGGAATTTGGCATCTTGAATTCTGTACATTTCTACTGTTACCTCTTTGGCTTCTGCTAACATTTCCATTTGAATACCGTGCATTCTTAATCTTTCAATTACATCATCATAGGTTGATGGTACATAATAACCTTTAGGTCTATTTACAAAATCAATGGGATCAGGATTTGTAAAATTAGCTATTGTCATTGTTGTAGGTTCCCCAATCCAAGTAACATAGTCTGAATTTGTAATAGTTGATTTTACCATTTTTGATTTGATGGCTAACAATTTCAAGCTATCGGGATTTGTTTTGTTTCCTGCCCAACTCATATTCAAAACAGGAGTTCTTTTGGATCGATCTATAATTGTATTTTCTTTTAACGATTGGCCTTCAACAGCTAGTAATTTTAATGTACTTTCTAACAACACATAGGTTCCTAAAACTCTTTGTTTATATGGTTTTAAAGAATGTGTTTCTATGAGTAAAGTAGCCATGTGTCTTAAGTCTCCATAAGCATTTGAATATCTTGGTCCACCCATAGATAAATCATTACCCATAGAAAAATCGCTATTGTTTATTGGAGTTAATTGCACTCCTGGAATATGTCCATAGGCCTTTAAATCTTTGTCAATAGTGGGTTGAAATTTAGATGTCAACCAATTTGTAATCGATTTAGAATAGCCTTGATTTTTGAATAAATTATAGGTAATGTCGTATTGATAATCGGCACCATCAGTAACATGAATGTCCATATATAAGGAAGGATCGTATTCATTGATGACATTAATTACAGCTCGCAGCTCTTTTGAATCGAGCTTTGCATAATCTCTATTGAGGTTTAGATTTTGTGCTGTTGTTCTCCATCCTTGTTTTTGTGGTCCACGTTGATTGGGTCTACTAAAAGAGGAACTGCGTTCATGTCCATCAACATTTAATATTGGAATAAACAAAAAATTTACTTTGTCTAGTAATTGTTTTTTATTTCCAAACGCAATATCTCGCAATAGCATCATTCCAGCATCTTTACCGTCTATTTCTCCAGAATGTATTCCAGCTTGAGCAAGTAAAAGAGGTTTAGTGGATTTTTTTAAATCTGAAGCTATAACGGCATTTTCTGATGAAGCAATAACCAGGAAGATGTCTCTGCCTTCCGGGCTTTTACCTATTGACTTCATACTAATTAAAGGAGATGCATCATCAAGTTTCTTAAGCCAATTCATCGTTTCCTTATAATCTGGAGTAATTACAAAGTCAGATTTTTCAGTTGCTGTAATCCACGGATTGGAAGATGAAACAATTAAGGATTCACTTTTTCCATGCCAATCCCTTATAGGAGGTAGAATAGATTGAGAGAATGAAAAAAAAGTAATGAAAATTAAAAGAAAAGTAATTAGTGATTTATTCATAAGGTAATTAATTTCAATACAGTAAATATACTTTTTAATTTAATAATAAAGTTCTTATCCATTTGAAGAATATTTACAAAAAGTAAGATTCATAAAACCTTATTGATATTTTTTTTGGTTTAAAATCTAGAATAAATTTCTTCATTTATTAAGTTACAACGAGTTTTTCATCAGTTCATCGAAAATTTAAGGTAGACAATATAATTACCTATACTTTAGCTGAAAATATTAGTATTAACAAAAAACCTACCCCAATGAATCAAAGCATTACTACCTTAGCTCTCAATCTTTTAATATCTGAAAGATTAAATCACAGAATTGTTTTCGCAGGAAAAATCATTGAAACTTTACAACAAAGTGTTCATGGATTAGAAAATGAAGAAGAAAAATTAAATAATTTTATAGCTGTTATTTCAAAATGTACACAAGAACCTAATTGTGAAGAAAGAGATCTTTTTTTCGAGCTCGCACAATATTATAACAATAGAATTTTTGGTCAATCTAATTTATCTGCAGTTGCTTAAATTAATGAAACTAATTTCAATCCATAAAAAAAGGCTTTCAATTTGAAAGCCTTTTTTTATGGATAAATATAATTATCGTTTTAATGCAAAGTGTGCTTTAAACTCATTTGAAGCACCATTTTCACTATACTTTACTAAAAACCAATAATCATCTGCGGGTAATTGTTGTCCATTATAGGTTCCGTCCCAACCTTTTCCATTTGGGCTTAATTCTTTCAATAATTTTCCTTGGCGATCGAAAATAAATATTTTTGAATTCACTTGATCTGCTAACCCGAAAATATTCCAAGTATCATTATAGGAGTCGTTGTTTGGAGTGAAAAATTTCGGATAATTTATAACGAGTACTTCTTGAGATAATGGACTAGAACAACCATTGGCATCTACTACTCTTATGACATGAATCCCAGAACCTACATATTGAAACACATTACTTTCTTGTAAAGTGCCGTAATCCAATTGATACAAATAATTTCCAGCAGCAGTGGCTAGTACTGTAATGACTTGATTGTCTTCAAAATAATTGGTAACAATTCCTCCAATTCCGACTAAAGTGTATTGATATATTGTGACAGTTAAAGTTTGTGGAATCGCACATTCACCTGGCAATGGAGTAAATTCATAATTATGTGTTAAGGTATTGTCTATTGTACTAGGATTCCAAGTTCCATTGATACCGTTTGGTGATATTGCAGGTAAAAGTGGCGCAATGGCTCCATTACAGAAAGCTAAATCAGGAAAACCAGGATATTCAGGTTCTGTAACATCCACATATAATGTATATGGTGTTGCGCATTCGGTTCCATCTGGTGTAAATAAATATTCAATATTATCACCGCTAGTTGAATTATCTACCGTTGGTGGTAACCAAGTTCCTGTGATTCCATTTATTGAAGTCAAGTTTAAAACTGGCGGAGTACTACCTTTACAAAAAGGCTGAAGTGCAGTAAAATCAGGAATCGTTCTAGGAGTAATAGTAACATTTAATGTTTGGTTTAACGCACATTGACCTGGTGTTGAATTGAATACATAAGATGAAGAAATAGTATTATCTATTGTCGATGGAACCCATATTCCAGTGATAAGATTAGGCGAAGTATTTGATAAAACAGGAGCTGGAAAACCGTCACAAAAAGCAGGTATTGCTAAAAAATCTGGAGTCAAAACTGGAACTACTGTAATTGAAAGTGTGGTTAATATTGTAGAAACACATTGTCCAGCAGTTGGATTAAAAGTATAAATTGTAGTGCCTAGGGTAGTTGTATTTACTGGAGCTGGAGACCAAGTTCCAGTAATTGAAGGAACATTATTTGAACTAGTTTGTAAAACAGGAGGAGTGTCCCATTGGCAAACATTAAAAGGCAACCCAAATAAAGGTGTAACTCTTTGGTCTACTGATATTATTAATTGTGCTGTAGTAGCACATTGTCCGAGAGTTGGATTGAATGTATACGGTGTTGTTAATGTATTGTCTAAAGCAGGGCTCCATGTACCTGAAATACCATTAGTTGAAGTCAATGGTAATGGTGTTAATGGATTTCCAGAACATATAGGAAGTACAGCATTAAAAGTTGGGGTAACATTTGCATTTACTGTAATCGTTCGAATAGCATTGGTACTAGCACAACCTCCAGCAGCAGCAAATTCATATTTAATATTCGAAGACCCAGCACTGATTCCAGTTATGACTCCAGTTGATGCATTCACTGAAGCTACACTTGTATTTGATGAGGACCAAACTCCACCAATAACTGAAGATGAAAAAATAGAAGTGCTTCCCGCACAAATGGATTGATTTCCGCTTAAAATCCCTGGGTTTTGAGGAGCAGAAACTGTAATAATTCTAGTTACTGGAAAACTTGCTGGACAACCACCAGTTCCATTCACCATATAAGACATAGTAGCTATTCCGGCTGCAACTCCAATAACAACTCCAGTATTTGCAATTGTTGCAATAGATGTATTAGAACTACTCCAAGTTCCTCCTGGTATAGTGGAAGTTAATGTTGAAGATAAACCAATACAAATAGCTTGCGTTCCGCTTAAGACTCCTGCATTTGGAATTGAAGAAACTGTAACTGTACGTGAAATTGTTGCTGGAGAACAACCTCCAGTTCCATTAACAGTATAGGTTATTGTTGCTGTTCCAGAGGAAACTCCAATAATAACTCCAGTTGTTGCATTAATAGTTGCGATTGCAATATTAGATGAAGTCCAACTTCCACCAGCTATTGTTGAAGCAAAAGTAGAAGTATCTCCAACACAAATCGCTTGATTGCCATTTAATATTCCTGCAGTTGGAGGATTTGTAACCGTAAGAGGTCTTGAAAAAAATACTGCCGCACAACCTCCAGCAGCTGGAAAAGTATAAACTATTGATACGACTCCACTAATTATTCCTGTTATCAAACCTGTTGTTGGATTTACTGTTGCAATTGCTGTGTTTGCAGAACTCCACGTACCTCCTGGAGTTGAAGAAGTAAAAGTTGTCGTTGAACCCACGCAAACATTTATTCCTGCTAATACAGTTGTTGGTGGATTTGTAACAGTAATTGTCTTAGTCACAGCAATTGCACAAGGAAACAATACTGTATCTGGTGTAAAAACATAATTTCCACTTGTGGTTGTGCTAACTATTAATGGAGACCAAGTTCCAGTTACTCCATTCGTTGAAGTGGTTGGTAAGATAGGAGCTACTAAATTAGAACAAATAGATGTTGGAAATGTAAATGTTGGTGTTGTTGAAGTGGTGCAATTACTACATGTATTGGTTACAGGAGGAACACAGGGCACCCCTAAAACAGAAATTATATTTAAGGTTACACTCTGACCGGGTAATACACCTGGAACTACAAAACTTGATAAATTATTACTAACTGCATTAACGAGAGGTCCTCCATTTATGGAATAAGTTAAAATATATTCTTGATGACCCGCAACATTACTCCAGTCAAAAGCAACTGAGGTTGGTGTTGAATTAGCACCGTCGCATCTAAAATTTTGTATTGTAAGCCCAGTGTCTGGAGTTACTATTACATTTATTGCTTTTCTTGGACTTTCACACGTTCCAACTGTTTGACTTACGTAATATGTAGTTGTTCCGTTTACTGCGGTTGAAGGTGTCGGAGCAGTTACTGATGGAGTTCCGCCTGTCGCATTAGTACCATACCAATTCAATGTTGCTCCAGATAATGCTGTTGCAGACAACGGTGACGCAACACTTCCTTGGCAATAATAAATTGGAGAAGTTGCAGTTGGTGCTGGAACAGCTCCTGCTGGAGTTAAAGTAACTGTGACTGGTTTAATAATTGAACATGTCCCTAAAGTTGCTCTTATATAATATGTTCCGCTTGTTCCAATTACTGCGGCGGCTGCCAAACTAATAGGACTTGCAGTTGCAGCTGCATCATTCCAATAGGTTAAAGTAAGTCCCGCTGTACTACCAACAGTGATTGATGGTGCAGTGATATCAACGGTTCCCGGAAGACAAACACCAGGAGGATTTGTTATTATCAGACTAACTGTATTTGTAACTGTAACGGTAACTGATTTTGGAGGAAGTGCACAAGTATTCACTCTTGAAAAAACGAGATCATCGATTGCAAAATCATTTCCAGATGAAGCAATATTTCTATTGTAAATACAAATTTGAGCTGTTGTATTGGCATTTGAAGCCCAAGCATAACTTCTTAAAATCCATGGGGTTGCTACGGAAGAACACAACACGTTGGGTGCTAAATCAGAACCTATAGAAACTCCATTAATTAACACTTCAATATTTGCTGGACTAGGCAATGCAAGTGTTTGTATCCAATAAGTGAAGGTGTAATTTTGACCTGGTGTTACTGGAATTGTCTGACACCAAACTTTATCATTTCCTCCATTGGAAGTAGAACCATCAATCACCATCATTTTTCCAGTACCATTGGTGTGATCTACACAATTTTGAAAGCCAACTTCCCATAAATTTGGGAGCGAAACAACTCCATACGCTTTTTGAGTATTTGATGTATTACTTGCGTAAAAATTATAATCACTAGTAAAACCAATATTACCTAAGAAAAAATCACCGTTGTATATTAAATTATTTGAAGTTACTGTTGTTGAATTAACAGTATAAGTAGTCGTCACCGATGGGCTAACTGTCGGGTTTGAACCGGATGGAACTGCTTCAGCGTTGTTTACACTCCATGTATATGTTGCCCCGCCTCCACTTGCCGTTAATGATGTAGACGAACCTGCGCATATTGTTGAGCTAGCAGCAGTTAGTGTTAAGACTGATGGGTTTGGAATTATAACTCCAGTTAGAGGAAATGTAGTTCCAGCATTATCAGTAACGGACAAAGAATAATTCCCAGGAGCTAAACCGGTAAAAAAACCTGTTGTACTATTTGTTGCAGGAATAGGACCTGATAATGTATAATTGGTATAGGTGCCACTTCCTCCTATTCCATACCCAAAAATAGTACCGTCGTTGGCATTGTTACAGGTTAGATTTGTGATGGAATAGGTTAATGATAAAGAAACTGGAGCTAGTGTTAATGAAATGTCATCTAATGCAAAGTCATTTCCTGATGAACTAATAGTTTGCGTATCAGTAATCCAAATTTGAGCATTATTTGTGGTTGCCGTCCAACTATAGGTAACTTTCGTCCATACTGATGGATTTCCTAATGGACAAGTTGCAGATCCAGAAACTAAAACCGGAGCTGAAGTGGTACCATTTGTATTTATTCCTATAATTGCTGAGTTCGAAGCATTATTTGTTGCAGAAATCGATCGAATCCAATAACTAAAAACATAAGTACTACCACTAACAACTCCAATTGAGGAGCCATTGATTAATTCCCAAACTTTATCGCCTCCATTACCCGATCCATCAACTACCATCATCTTACCGCTACCTGTTGTATGATCCCCATTTGGCGGTGGCGTATTTGAAAAATTGAGATTATTCATGGTAAATGGATTCGCGATGATATTATAATCTCTAGTTGTACTAGTACCTGCTGAAGTAGGCAAGTTGTAATTGGTTTGAAATCCTACCCCACTTCCTCCACTTTCAAAATCACCATTGTTGAGTAAATTTTGAGCAGAAAGAGTAAAAGAAAATAATATAATAGTTATTATAGAAACAGACTTAATTATTTTTTGCATTTTTATTAGGTTTATTTTGCATATAAAATCAGTGGCACAAGGTAATGATTATTGCCAAAAAAATAAAATTTATAATCTATATATTTGAATATATCTAAAGAAAAAAGAGCTCTAATTATAGAACTCTTTTTAAATAAAAAATGAATGATTTTTAATACTTCAACAATTTAAGTAATGCCAATTCAAACCTTTCTTTTGGGAGATATTGATCTTCTAAAGCACGTGTGAAAGGAATTGGGCTATCGAGACTTGCTACTCGTTTTACTGGGCCGTCAAGATACTCAAAACAATCTTCCATGATCATTGCAGAAATATCGCTAGCAATACCCCCAAACATACTATCTTCTTGAAGAATGATAGCCTTGTTTGTTTTTTGAACGGAAGCATAAATTGTTTCTTTGTCTAAGGGTTGCAATGTTCTTAAATCAATTAAATCTGCAGATATATCAGGATTTTTTTCCAATGTTTCTAAAGCCCAATGTACCGCAGCTCCAAAAGCAATAATTGTGATGTCTATTCCTTCTTTTAATAAAGCAGCTTTCCCAAAAGGCAACGTATAATAATCCTTAGGAACTTCTTGATAAACACTACGGTACAATTGTTTGTGTTCAAAAAACAATACTGGATTCGGGTCATTAATAGCGGTTGCTAATAATCCTTTAGCATCATAGGGAAATGCAGGATAAACTACTTTCAACCCTGGCGTTTTAGTAAACCATGCTTCATTGGTTTGTGAATGAAATGGTCCAGCTTGAGTTCCACCACCGCAAGGCATTCTTATTACAACATCGGCTTTTTCCTGCCAACGATAATGCACTTTAGCCAAGTAATTCACAATCGGATTGAAACCAGTTGAAACAAAATCTGCAAATTGCATTTCAACAATTGCTTTATAGCCATTAATAGACAATCCCATTCCAGCTGAAACTACGGCACTTTCACAAATTGGTGTATTGATGACTCTTTCTTTTCCGAATTGATCCACAAAACCATCCGTAATTTTAAAAGCGCCACCATATTCAGCAATATCTTGTCCCATAATCACTAATGCATCATGACGTTCCATAGATTGTCTTAATCCTTGTGAAATTGCATCAATCAATCGAATATTTTCAACTTCAGTTGACGGGTTAACTTCTTCAAAATCATATGCTTTATAAACATCATTTAATTCCTCGTTGTAATCAGCTTCAATTTCTGCCTCTGTATTTGCAATCACTAAATGATCGTCTATTTCTTTTTTAATTTCTTCTCTCCAAGTTTCATCTTGATGCGTTGACAGTATATTTTGTTTAATTAGATAGCGTCTGTAAGTATCAACCGGATCTTTCTCAGCCCACAAATCCATCAATTCTTGAGGAACATATTTTGTTCCACTCGCCTCTTCATGTCCACGCATTCTGAAAGTTTTAAATTCTAACAAAACTGGACGTGGGTTTATACGCATTGATTCTACTATTTCAGAAAGTTCAATGAATACTTCTAAAATATTATTTCCATCTATAATATGGCTTTCCATTCCGTACCCAATTCCTTTGTCCGCAAGGTTTTCACAACGGTATTGTTCGTTGGTTGGAGTCGATAATCCATATCCATTATTTTCTATTACGAATAAAACCGGCAAATCCCAAACAGAAGCAATATTCAAAGCTTCATGAAAATCCCCCTCACTAGTAGCTCCTTCTCCCGTAAAAACTGCGGTAACTTTACCGTTCTTTTTGAGTTTGTTGGCTAAGGCAATTCCATCAGCTACTCCTAATTGAGGTCCCAAATGAGAAATCATTCCTATAATTTTGTATTCTTGAGTTCCAAAGTGAAAACTTCGATCTCTTCCTTTAGTAAAACCACTTGCTTTTCCTTGCCATTGAGAAAAAAGTCGGTATAATGGAATATCTCTTCCCGTAAAAACACCTAAGTTTCGGTGCATTGGTAAAATATATTCGTCTTTATCTAAAACTGCAGTAATTCCAACGGAGATTGCTTCTTGTCCAATACCTGAAAACCATTTAGATACTTTTCCTTGACGAATAAGTATCAACATTTTCTCTTCTATAAGTCTTGGTTTTAAAAGTCTTTTGTATAAATCTAATAATTGTTCGTCGGTGAGCTGTCTTCTTTCAAAATTCATTGTCAAAATTGTATCGGTTTGTATAAACTTCCCAAAAGTATAAAAAAATAACAGGATGACCTTGAAATGATTTTTTTTTTTGAATTGTTGATAACTTTTAAAATTCAGTTTTAAATTTATTATTTACATTTGTATTAATAAGGGTTGACAAACTTTTAGTTATTAACAAAAATATTTTAGTATGCAAAATATCCCTAGTGTGGATTTGCGTGATTTCCTTTCGGATGACCCGAAACGTAAACAAAAATTTGTAAATGAAATCGGTAGTGCTTTTGAAAACATTGGATTTGTAGCACTTAAAGGTCATTTTCTTGATGACCAATTAGTAGAGGAGTTGTATGGAGAAATAAAAAATTTCTTTTCACTTCCATTAGAAACTAAATATAAATATGAAATTGCAGGTATTGGCGGACAAAGAGGTTATGTCTCTTTTGGTAAAGAACATGCAAAAGGAAGAAAAGAAGGCGATTTAAAAGAGTTTTGGCACTTTGGTCAATACGTTGATAAAAACTCAAAATATGCTTCTGTTTATCCAAATAATGTAGAAGTTGAAGAATTACCAAAATTTAATAGTGCCGGAAAAGAAGCCTTTCAAATGCTAGAAAAAACTGGTATTTATGTATTGCGCGCATTAGCTTTGTTTCTTAAATTAGAGGAATTTTATTTTGATCAATATGGATATGAAGGAAATTCAATTCTAAGACCTATACATTACCCTCCAATTACTTCCGAACCTGAAAATGCAATACGTGCTGCTGCTCATGGCGATATCAATTTGATTACTTTATTAATGGGTGCTCAAGGAAAAGGATTGCAAGTGCAAAATCATGATGGAGAGTGGATAGATGCAATGGCTGAGCCTGATGAATTAGTTATCAATGTTGGCGATATGTTATCTCGTCATACCAATAATAGATTAAAATCAACCATTCATCAAGTGGTAAATCCACCGAGAGAATTGTGGGGAACTTCGAGATATTCCATACCATTTTTTATGCATCCAGTTAGCGACATGCGATTGGATTGTTTGGAAAATTGTGTAGATGCTGAAAATCCAAAATTATTTGAAGATATTTCTGCTGGGGAATTCTTAACAGAAAGACTAGTAGAATTAGGCTTGGTTAAAAAATAAATTATTAATTCAATTGTAATAAAGTACGGATTGTTAAAATTCGTACTTTATTATTTTTACACGATTTCCTTTAAAATGGATTTACAAGAACAATTAAAAAAACTTTTTCCAGATCACCAAGAATCGATCTTACCCGAACCAATTCTAGAAACTAAAGAATTATGGGTTCAAGCCGAACCTATGATTTGTAAATTTGAAAAAAGAAAAGGAAAACCTACTACGATAATCGAAGGATACACAGGTTCTGATGAAGATTTTAAAATTCTAGCTAAAGAACTCAAAACCAAACTCAGTGTTGGTGGCACTTTCAAAGACGATGCGATCATCATTCAAGGAGATTATCGTGACAAAATAATGGAAATGCTAAAAAATAAAGGTTTCAAAGTAAAACGCGTAGGCGGCTAATTTACAATTGATAAAGAAATCTGCCGTACTTTTGAAGCTTTAAATTATAAAAACTAACAATCTCAGAAACTCAGCAACTCAAAAACATGATACAATCTTCAGAATTAATACTCAATCCAGACGGAAGCATCTATCACTTAAATCTCAAACCAGAAAATATTGCTAACAATATTATCTTTGTTGGAGATCAAAATCGTGTAGAAAAAATCACTAAATTCTTCGACAACATCGAATTTTCTACTCAAAAAAGAGAATTCAAAACGCAGACGGGTACTTATAAAGGGAAACGAATTACTGTAATGTCTACAGGCATTGGTCCTGACAACATCGACATCGTTATGAACGAACTCGATGCTCTGGTTAATATCGATCTAACAACAAGACAACCCAAAGAAAACCTAACGTCGCTCAATATTATCCGAATCGGAACTTCGGGTTCTCTTCAAGCAGATATTCCTGTTGACAGCTTCGTAATGGGTAAATTCGGTTTGGGTTTAGACAATGTGCTTCGCTCCTATCTCATCGATGCTATTACGAATACAACCATCGAAGACGCCTTTATTGCACATACCAATTGGGATTTGAAAAAAGGAAAACCTTACGTAGTTGCTTGTAGTGAAAAATTGGAAAAAGTTTTTGAAAGCAATAAAATTTTCAAAGGAATTACAGCTACCGCAGGTGGTTTTTATGGGCCACAAGGTCGAGTGCTACGCCTTAATATTCAAGATGAAGAACTCAATGATAAAATGGATAATTTCAAAATTGATGAAACTAGAATCACAAATTTTGAAATGGAAACTTCTGCAATCTACGGTCTAGGGCAACTTCTAGGGCATCAGTGCCTGTCTTTAAATGCCATCATTGCCAATCGTGCTACCAAAACTTTTAGCGAAGATCCGTACAAAGCCGTAGATGAATTGATCGCATATTCTTTAGATAAGTTAGCGAATTCTTAGGAGCTTTTTCCCGCTATCATTCCAATCTTTTTTGTTGCTTTTTGGTGACTATCTCAATAATGGTAATTATCCCAAGGCAACAAAAAAGGATTTTCCCTTCTGTCGGGGCTAGGGTTTTCCTTCCATTTGAATATATTAATATTTGAACCATGCTTTTTAATATAGAAACCGAACGTTTATTCCTTAGACCATTTCTAGCTTCAGACAACGAAGCCATGTTTGTCATGGACTCGAATCCGAATGTGCATCAATACCTCGGAAATGAACCTGTAACCTCAATCGAACAATGCGATCAATACATCAAGTCCATTCAAAAGCAATATCAAGACAATGGTATTGGTCGTTTTGTAGTTCAAATTAAAGATACTCAAGAAATCATCGGTTGGGCTGGACTAAAATTCATCACCGAACCCGAAAATAATCATGTCAACTTTTACGATATTGGTTATCGATTGGCGGAAGCTTATTGGGGAAAAGGTTATGGATATGAAGTGGCAAAAGCTTGGTTAGAGTATGCTTTTAATGAAATGAAAGTTGCTGCAGTCTATGCCAGCGCCCATACTGAAAATAAAGGCTCTAATAAAATTTTACAGAAAATTGGAATGAAACAAGCCGGAAAGTATTTGCATCACGAATTGCCTTGTTATTGGTACGTACTTGAATTCAAATAATAATCTGACAACCGACAACTGACAACTGACAACCTAAAAAATGACAACTCTAAAAATTGCAGGCGTTCCAGAACATTTCAATTTACCTTGGCATTTATGCATCGATCACGATGAATTTGAAGATGCCAAAATCGATTTGCAATGGACAGACATTCCGGAAGGAACTGGAAAATTATGTCAATTACTTCGTTCGGATGAAATTGATATTGCTGTCATCTTAACCGAAGGAATTGTCAAAGATATCCTTGCAGGAAATTCTTCAAAAATTGTTCAAGTCTATGTGGAATCGCCTTTGTTATGGGGAATTCATGTAGCTCAAAATTCGAAATACAATTCAATTTCTGATCTAGAACATACCAAAGTTGCTATTTCACGAATGGGTTCTGGCTCACAACTCATGGCGTATGTTAATGCCCACCAACAAGGCTGGAAAACCGATAGTTTAGATTTTAAAATCGTCAATACTATCGATGGAGCTGTCGAATCCTTAACGCAAGGGCAATCCGATTATTTTATGTGGGAACATTTCATGACCAAACCATTAGTTGATAAAGGAATCTTCAGAAGACTTGGCGATTGTCCTACACCTTGGCCCTGTTTTGTGATTGCTGTTCGAGAGGAAATACTTCAGGAATATCCAAAAGAAATTGCAAAAGTTCTTCAAATTATCAATCAAACAACATCTGAATTTAAAGAGATTCCCAATATTGATATCACTTTAGCTTCGAAATACCAACTTCAATTAAAAGACATTCAAGAATGGTTGTCTCTTACGCATTGGTCTCAAAATCAACTTACCGAAGAAGTGTTAAACAAGGTACAAAATCAACTTTTTGAACTCGCTCTTATCAATAAAAAAGGTACTTTTGCTGAAATTGTTAGAACGCTTTAGTTTGACTTTTTAGGCTGTCATGATACGAAATACTATTTATTCTATTCAAAAAATAAAGGAAAAACTACAGGTTAAAAAACCTTGGGATACCGTTATTATTTTTGCTTTGAATATCTTGATTGCCATTCCAATATTTATTATTATTCATCAAAACTTAGTCGATCCGAATTGGTATTTTCAATTAGATCGATTTATTTTATTTATCGTTATTCTTGCAGTTATTCAATTGGTTTTAAGATTGATGCGTACCATCATAATTGTGTGTATTGGTTTGTATTTTATTGCATTAATATTCGGAAGTTTTTCAGGAAAATATGGATTTAGAAGTGTCACTGAAGACTATCGTTATATGATTTATACTATGAATGATAGTCCAAATCCACAGGACATTATTATTTCAAAACTGCTTCCTTTTCCCAATAAATCAAAAATTATTGAAGCGATAGAATTTGAAAATCCACGTGTTAGAGATTTTGCTTTAATGGCCACAACAAAAGATTTCAAAGACATTCGAGGCTATTCAAAATATCGCACTATCATTCAATGTTTTGCTGTTTTTAAAGAAATAAATTCAAAATGGAATTATGTAAGTGATCCAAAAGGGAAAGATTACATCGCTAAAGCTTCTGAATCGTTGCGTTATTTTTCTGGTGATTGCGATGATCATTCCATTCTTATGGCGGCTTGTCTGAAATCGATAGGTGGTACACCACGACTAATTCATACCGGAGGACATATTTATCCCGAAATATTAATAGGCAGAAAAGCAGATTTAGAGATTATTAACTTTCTAATTAAAAAAGTGTTATTTGTTTCTGAAAGTAAAGGAAACAAGATACATTATCACATCGATGAACGTGGGCAAATTTGGCTCAATCTTGACTACACAGCTACTTATCCTGGTGGTCCATTTATGTCGGAAGAAATTTTGGGTGCATTAACATTTAACTGATTTATTATATGTACAAAGAAATTCAATTCCTTTTTATATCTTAGCTCAATCATTTTATACTCATTTTATGAAGAAACTAATTCTCTTATTTCTATTAGGTTTTCAATTTGTTCAGGCTCAAGACACAATACCTAAATCGGTGTTGTATCAAAAAAGAAATGAAATTAGAGTTGATGTTTTATCCACTGCATTCTCTAGATTCAATTTGACGTATGAACGATTTTTAAATAAAAACTATTCCGTTGGTTTAAGTGGTGTTTTTTCCAATAGCAAGAAAGTACAAGATGACTTTAATAAAGGAAACATCAATACTTTTTCAAAATATGAAATCATTCCTTTTATCCGATATAACCTTTCACAAGGTCAACGTAGTTTTTACTTTGCTGAAATCTTTGCGGATTTAAATGGTGGCGATTTTAGAGAGATAGTTCTTTTGACAGATGCAGCAAATTCTAATTATTATGCAATTCAAAAATCAAGCTATACTGATTTAGGATTAGGAGCTGCTGTTGGGTATAAATATTATATCAAAGATCAATTCGGAATTGAGTTATTGGTAGGATTTGGTTCGAATCTTTTTAACAAAGATAAAAGTCCGGATATCTTATCTAGAGTTGGTTTAGGGGTTAGTTATAGATTTTAACAAAAAAGTATGAAAACGATTCAATATTTATTTTTTGTAGCAATGGCTACACTATTAATGGCAGCTGATTGCTCTAACAAAGACAGCGAATTCTACAATGATGTGTTTGTTGCTTCACCAAATTTAGTGAACATAGAAACTACTACATCTGGTATCCAAGTTAATGCAACGATACCAAGATTATTGAATATTGACAATCAAACGAATCCTTTAGACCTATTCAAAACCACTGGTGGAGCTACTAAAATGAATTTTTCTTATGTTTTAGAAAAACAGACTATAGAAGGATATTGGGAATATATTGATGTTCCTTTAGCAAATTTACTTACTACAAAAGGAGAAACACAAACAGGTTCATTTATATCTGGAAGTGCTGTTTATAATACTACTACAACTAATTATGAATATAGTGTTGGCTTTCAAAATTTAACTTCAGGGAATTATCGATTGAGTTTTGGATTCAATAATAACACGGGCACTCTAGTTACTTTTCGTTCAGAAAGTATAAATAATAACCTATTCCTTAATTTGAATACGACTGCACCGTTATTAGATTCAGGAGGATTTTATCCATTTACAATTATCTAGTAAACCATTGAATTGGAATTTTGTTTATTGATTCTAAATATTTATTTGTTTGACTAAAGTGTTTGTTTCCAAACCATTTCCCTTTATTTGCACTCATTGGTGAAGGATGACCCGAGATTAAAACCAGATGTTTATTTCGATCAATCTTGGCTCCTTTTTTCTGAGCAAAACTTCCCCATAATAAAAAAACTATATTTTCATTTTGAAGTGCTATTTTTTCAATGATGGCATCTGTGAAAATTTGCCATTGCAAGTGTTTATGACTATTTGGGTGGTCTTTTCGTACTGTTAAAGTAGCATTGAGAAGTAATACACCTTGATTTGCCCAATGCTCTAAATTACCAGAATTGGGTAAGAAAACAGTATCTAAATCTGAATTTATTTCTCTAAATATATTTCTTAGTGAAGGCGGAATTGCAATCCCATCATTCACAGAAAAACATAATCCATTGGCTTCTCCTACTCCATGATAGGGATCTTGGCCGATAATTACTACTTTTAAATTTTTTAAGCTACATTTTTCTAATGAGGAAAAAATAAGTTCTTTGGGAGGATAACAAATTTCATCTTGATATTCTTTTTCAACAGCAAGTTGTAATTCTAGAAAATAAGGTTTCTGAATTTCATCTTCTAGAAAAGGCAGCCACTGATAAGGAATTTGCATAACAATTATTTCAGACAAAGTTCGTAAAGTTTTTCAGAAACTCTATCAAAAGAAATTAGAATTAACCGACTAACTTTGTAACTTTGATTCCTTGCAACCGAAATAGAAAATGATAAGCATTACTGAAAAAACCTTACAAGATTTACAGTTTCCGACCATACTAGAAACCCTATCCTCACTCTGCAATACCGATATAGGAAAGCAAAAAGCATTGCAAATAATTCCTTTCAAAGAGAAAGAAGTTTTAATGAATGCATTGTTGCAAACATCCGAATATTTGTCTTCTTTTCAAAATAACAATGCCATACCGAATCATGGTTTTGAAGCCATTACGAATGAATTAAAATTTCTAGCCATTGAAGATAGTTTTTTAGAAGTCGGAAGCTTTCGTAAAATAGCAACGATTTCAGAAACTTCTAATACCTTATTGCTGTTCTTAAAAAAGTTTGATGAATATTATCCAAAGCTAAATTCAAAGGCTTCTTCTATAGAAATTACGAAAGTAATCATTGGTTTAATAGAGGATGTAGTGGATAAATATGGTGAAATTAAAGACAATGCGTCTCCAAGTTTATTAGACATTCGAAGAAATATGAATTCCGTTCGTGGAAAAGTCAATCAAAGTTTTGGTGTGGCTTTAACACAATATAATGGCTTAGGTTATTTGGATGAAATTAAAGAAAGTTTTGTTCAAAATCGTAGAGTTTTAGCAGTTTTAGCGATGTATCGTCGCAAAGTGAAAGGCTCTATTTTAGGAAGTTCTAAAACAGGAAGTATTGCTTATATCGAACCCGAATTGACGCTACAATATTCTCGTGAGTTAAGCAATTTAGAATACGAAGAAAAAGAAGAAATTACACGTATTTTAAAACAACTGACAGATTCAATTCGGCAGTTTTTGCCCTTGTTAATTCAATACCAAGAATTTTTAAGTGATATTGATGTGATTGCTTCTAAAGCAAAATACGCACAACGTATTAATGGGATTTTGCCTAAAATAGTTGATGATCGTAAATTGTATTTCAAAGAAGCCTTCCATCCTATTTTATATTTAAACAATAAACTCCAAAACGAAATAACGTATCCACAAACTTTTGAATTACACCAAGAAAAACGAATTATTGTAATTTCTGGACCCAATGCTGGTGGGAAAACGATTTCCTTAAAAACCGTTGGCTTGTTGCAATTGATGTTGCAATCAGGTATGCTGATTCCTGTTCACGAGCGTAGTGAAACTTTTTTGTTTGATAGAATATTAACAGATATTGGAGACAATCAATCGATAGAAAATCATTTGAGCACGTATAGTTATCGTTTAAAAAACATGAATTATTTCCTCAAGAAATGTAACAGCAAAACCTTATTTCTAATTGATGAGTTCGGAACTGGATCTGACCCGGAATTAGGAGGTGCTTTGGCTGAAATTTTCTTAGAAGAATTTTATCATCGAGAAGCGTTTGGGATCATTACGACACATTATTCCAATTTAAAAATACTAGCAAATGAATTGCCTTTTGCGATTAATGCGAATATGTTGTTTGATGAGAAATCTTTAGAGCCCATCTATAAATTGGTATTAGGACAAGCCGGAAGTTCCTTTACGTTTGAAGTAGCTCAAAAAAATGGAATCCCATTTGGCTTAATCAATAGAGCGAAAAAGAAAATTGAAGTTGGAAAAGTACGTTTTGATAAAACCATTGCTAATTTACAGAAAGAGCGTTCTAAAATGGAAAAAACGTCTCAAACGTTGAAGGAAGAAGAATCAAAAGCGCGTGAAGAAGGCAAAAAAATGGAATCTATTAATGTAAAAATCAAGCAGAAATTAGAAAGTTATCAAGAATTGTATGATAGCAATCAACGCTTAATATACATGGGACAGAAAATAGATGACATTGCTGAGAAATATTTCAATTCTAAAAACAAAAAAGAACTGTTGGGTGAGTTTTTGAAAATTGTAGAAATAGAAAATTCTAAACGAAAAAAAGCTACTGTAAAAGAATCCAAAATAATTGAAGTTAAAAAGAAAGAAATCATCCAAGAAGTTACGGTGCATGTTGAGAAAATAAGAATAGAAAAAAAGGAGAAAAAATTAAAAGCGAACACAATTATCATAAAGCCTAAACCCATATTAAAAGTGGGCGATCGAGTAAGAATGTATGATGGAAAAGCAGTTGGTAGTATTGATAAGATTGAGAAAAATAAAGCGATTGTCAATTACGGAGTTTTTACATCGACAGTCAGTCTTGAAGCATTAGAATTTGTAGAATCGAAAAAGTAAGAACATGTTAGAATTGCCAAAAGACAAAAAAATAATCCTGTTTGATGGAGTTTGCAATTTATGTGAATCTTCGGTTCAATTTGTTATCAAATACGACACTAAAGATCAATTTCGATTCGTGGCTTTACAATCCAATTTAGGTCAGGAAATAATACATCATATTGGAATAAATGCTAAAAACATTGATTCCGTAATTCTATATCTACCAGGAGTTGCCTATTATTATAAATCGAATGCAGCACTTCAAATTGCAAAAAGTCTTGGTGGTTTGTTTCATTTGGGTACTTTATTCAAAATCATTCCAACGCCTTTGAGGAACGCCTTATATGATTATATCGCTCAGAATCGCTACCGATGGTATGGAAAAAAAGAAAGTTGCTTGGTTCCTACACCCGCTTTGAAAGCTAAATTTTTAGAATAAAAAAAACCGTCTCAGTATTGAGACGGCTTCTATAACTTTAAAAAAACAAGCTTAATTTTTTGCTATTTTTTTAGTGATTGTCCCTTTATCGGAAGTAATATTCAGCATATAAATACCAGAAGCTAAATTCTCAATATCCATTTCGAGATCGGATACATTTTCAAAGGATTGATTTTTTACAATTCTACCATTCAAATCGGTTATAGATATAGCATTTATGCCAATGTTTTGTTTACTAGATATTGAAATTAAATCAGTAGCCGGATTAGGAGAAATAGCTATATCAGACGCAGAAAATTGATTGACTGTTAAGTTTGGTAAAGCAGTAATTTTCATTGCTAAATTATTTATAGTCGGTGCGGCGATAGCTCTATTACATCCGTTATTTGCTGCAGTACTTCCACAACGTGTGACAGTACTTAATGCTGTATCTCCTGCTGGTTGACTTCCTATTATAGGAGTTTCATTTGTAATCCAAAACACATTGTTTCTAGTGGCTCTAATCATAACAGTTATTGTATTATCGGTAGCATAATTAGATATGTCTAAACCATTGTATTCAAAATCAACAACAAATTGCCCTATAATTGGAGGAGCTTTTACAAGAACTGAATTTTCCGAAAATGGTATTAATGTTCCTACACCTGTACCACACGCTGCTGTTCCAGTTAATGTTGGGCAGTCAGAGTACAAAGTCATTGTTAATGTAACCTCAGATGTATCGGTTAAATTAAAAAGATTTACAGAGATAATATCCAATTGTCTCTCCGTTCCAGCTAACTGAATTGCATCACCATAACTCGTATTTAGCCCATTTGCAGTAGGAGTAATTTCTCCTCCATTATTTGCTGCGTGAGTAGTGTCGTAAATAGTTACTTGCGCATTTAGTGAAAAAAAAGAAATGAAAAGCGCATTGCATAATAGTAATTTTTTGATCATGATTTTTTATTTTAAATTTTTATAAAAATAAGTTTTATTAATTAATATTCATTTATTTTTAATAAAAAACTCCTCATATGAGGAGTTTCTCTATAGTAATAATGAAATTGACTATTAATTTTTAATTATTTTTTGAATTGATGTTCCGTTCTCAGCAGTAATTTTCATTAAATACATTCCTTTAGATAATTCAGATACATTCATTTCAATTGTATCAATACTATCAAAAGTCTGGCTTTTAACAATTCTACCATTGATATCAAAAATAGTAATTGTATTTATAGGATTGCTTTCCTGATTAGAAACTGAAATAGTGCTATTAGCAGGATTTGGATAGACTGAATAATCTATTTGATTGTTTGCAATTTCTTCTACACCCAATAAACTTAAATTAGTGGCAGTAACAATTAAATTATCAAATAAACCTGCAGTTGTTGCAGCAGCATTTACAATGGCTGGAGTTGGTGGTGTTACAACAGCTGCTGCAGAACCACTTCTAGAAATGAACGCAATTTTATCAGGATCAACATTTACTGCAGCTCCAGTAACTTGACCCAAGAAACCTGGTCCTTTCCAAACAATTTGACCGGAGGATTTATCAAAAGTAACATATAATCTAACCCAAACATTTGGTTCTAAAACTAAATTTGTTCCATTGGGTGTTCCTAAAAAAAAGCCATAATTTCCAATTGGTGCAGTAGCGCTAGTATAATAACCAATACCCGTAAGCACTAATGTTTTTGTATTGAATACAAACCCCCCTAATATTTTAAGCGCTGATGTAGTTGTAGTAGAATCGTAAATATACAATCCTTTAGTGTTATTACTCACACCTCCTGTAGGTCCTGTAAATAAATCGAATTCAACTCTAATGATATCATTGCCAGCATCTCTAAAAGCCCATTGATTCGCAAGTCCATCTTGCCACATGTTTCTTCTTCCTTTGTCACCATTTGTTCCTTCTATTTGCAAGACAGTTCCGTGACCTGCACCATAATCAATAATTTGAAAATTTTCAGCACTAGCATTGGTTCCTGTAGTGGCTGCCAAAGGATCTAAATCGTAATTTGTAGATAAGATGTAATAATTATTGGTTGGTATGGTTCCTGTAGCGTCAGTTCCGACAGCACCAATAGGTAAAGAATCAAAATCTTCTGTTTGTAAAATTTGTGCTGACGTATTTTGAACACCAACCAAAATGAGCATTAAAAGTAATAGTTTTTTCATAGTTGTTATTTTTATAATTTGGTTAAAAATAAGTTTATTTTTTTAATTTATTACATTAAATTTAATCTTCCTTCTCCCATTTGCCCACCACTGAAGTTGCTAATGCATTTCCTAAAACATTGGTAGCACTTCGAAACATATCGCAAAAGTGATCGATCGGTAAGATTAATGCAATCCCTTCGATGGGAATTTTAAACATCCCACATGTTGCAGCAACAACTACTAAACTCGCTCTTGGGACTCCAGCGATTCCTTTACTGGTAAGCATTAAGACTAACAACATGGTCATTTGTGTGCCAATACTCAAATCGATTCCGTAAGCTTGAGCAATAAAAATACTAGCAAATGTCATATACATCATGCTTCCATCTAAGTTGAAAGAATATCCTAAAGGTAACATGAAGGACACTATTTTATCTTTAATGCCAAAGCGTTCTAATTCTTCGGTCAGTTTTGGAAAAACCGCTTCGCTGCTCGTAGTTCCAAAAGCGATTATTAATGGGCTGACAATGTGTTGTAATAATACTTTTAATCGTTTTCCTAAAAAGATAAATCCAATAAATAATAGAAAGACCCAGAGTGACGTGATACCAATTAGAAAAGATCCAAAGTATTTTGCATATGTCAATAATAATTCATTAAAATCCCGAACTGCAAATACTCCTGCAATAGCACCGAATACTCCAATTGGAGCAAACTTCATCACGTAGTTGACCATTTTCAAAACGATATGAGAGGTTTTGTCTAATGCATTTACAACTGGCTTGGCAAAATCACCTATAGAAGCAGCTGCAAGCCCGAAGAAAATTGAGAAAATGACAATTTGCAATATTTCATTGGTTGCCATTGCTTCGACGATACTTTTCGGAATAATGTGTTCGATAAAGTTTTGCGCGGAAAAATTTTGAGTTTTATCCGTTACTTCTGCAGCGGCTGACAAATCAACATCTGAAAGGTTCAGACCAACACCAGGTTGCAAAATATTGACCCAAAACATTCCAATTAATAAAGAAATAAAAGAAGCAGAAAAGAACCATCCTAAAGCCTTACCTCCTATTCTACCCACTGCTTTGATGTCGCCTAATTTTGCAATGCCGACTACGAGTGTTGTAAAAACTAAGGGTGCAATAATCATTTGTACCAATCGAATGAAAATAGTCGCTAATAATTTGATGTATCCACTAAATTCTTTGGCACTTTCTTGACTCCAATTGTTGTGAATGACGATGCCTAGGATTGCACCTACAATCATGGCAATTAGAATTTGTGTCGTAAGATTGGAGAAAATGGATGGTTTTTGAGTTGATGTTATAGTCATTATTGTTTTTTTTAACCGCAAACTTCGCAAAGAATTACGCTAAGTTCGCGAGGGTTTGTAATGGAATGCTCTAGCCCTGATGGTAGCGGCATCCTTTTGTGCCATTGTTTACTTTGTCTATTCACTTTGCTCATGCGGCACAAAAGATAAAGCGGACAGCAGGAAACCTGTCTGCCGACAGGCAGGATAGCTTCTAATCATTCGAATGATACATTTTATTGAGTAAATAAAAATCGGCCAAAACAATAGCAGCCATGGATTCTACAATGGGAACCGCTCGCGGGACCACGCAAGGATCATGTCGGCCTTTGCCTTGCATTTCGATAATATTGCCGTGATTGTCTAATGCTTCTTGTTTTTGAATGAGTGTGGCAACAGGTTTAAAAGCGACACGGAAATAAATATCCATTCCGTTGGAAATACCGCCTTGAATTCCGCCTGATAAGTTCGTTTTGGTGGTTCCATCGGGCAAGTAAAGGTCGTTGTGTTCGCTCCCTTTCATTTTGGCACCACAAAATCCGCTACCGTATTCGAAACCTTTGACCGCATTGATAGACAACATCGCTTTGCCTAATTCGGCATGTAGTTTATCGAACACAGGTTCGCCGAGACCGATGGGCACATTTTGAATGACACAAGTAATCGTTCCACCGACCGTATCTCCTTGCTTGCGGATTTCTTTGATATGTTCTTCCATTCGAATTGCTGTTTCAGTGTCTGGGCAACGCACTGGATTGCTTTCCGTTTTAGTAAAGTCGAGTTCTTGATAGGGTTTGTTAATGAATATTTCACCGACAGAAGATACAAAAGCATTAATTGTAATAGTTTTCAACAATTGTTTTGCAATAGCACCCGCAACTACTCTACTGGCTGTTTCACGTGCTGAACTTCTTCCACCACCACGATAGTCGCGAATGCCATATTTTTTTTCGTAGACGTAATCGGCATGACTTGGGCGATAGGTGTCTTTGATATGCGTGTAATCCTCGGATTTTTGGTTGGTATTTGCAATTAAAAACCCGATAGGCGTCCCGGTTGTTTTTCCTTCGAAAATTCCAGAAAGAAATTGTACTTCGTCGTCTTCTTTGCGTTGGGTAACAATAGCAGATTGACCGGGTTTTCTTCGCGTCATTTCAAATTGAATTGCTTCAAAATCTAAAGTGATTCCGGGAAGACAACCCTCGATGATACCCCCAATAGCCTCGCCATGAGATTCTCCGAAAGTGGTAATTTTAAATAGAGTTCCGTAACTATTGCCTGCCATTTGGTTAGGTTTTGAACAAATGTAGCATTTTCGATTAAAAATTGAAAGTTTAGATTCATTTCTTATTAATTGCTGAGAATATTAGTTAATAGAAATTTAATTTTAGTACACTATTTACTACAGTTTCTTAACATTTGAGAGGCTTCTAGTTAATATGATGTGCTTTTATTTGCTAAACTTCAAATATCTTATTTTGAAAAAAAGAAAAGTAGAATTGGTAGTCATTTCCGATGTGCACTTGGGAACATTTGGAAGTCACGCAAAGGAATTACTCAATTACCTCAATTCAATTAAACCCAAAACATTAGTATTAAATGGTGATATCATCGACATTTGGCAATTTAGAAAGTCATATTTCCCTGCGGTTCATCTGAAGGTCATCAAGAAGATTATAAGCTTAGCTAGTAAAGGCACCAAGATTTATTATATTACAGGGAATCACGATGAATTGTTGCGAAAATTTAGCGATACCTCGATGGGTAGTTTTTCGATTGTAGATAAACTCGTATTGGACTTAGATGATAAGAAAGCTTGGATTTTTCACGGGGACGTTTTTGATTTGTCAGTACAGCATTCAAAATGGATTGCAAAACTTGGAGGATTAGGGTATGATTATTTGATAGTAATCAATCGCTTTGTCAACTGGTGTTTGCATAAAATAGGCAAAGAACCTTATTCCTTCTCCAAGAAAATAAAGGCCAGCGTAAAAAAAGCTGTGAAGCACATCTCTGACTTCGAAACCACAGCTACAGATTTAGCAATTGAAAAGCAATACGATTATGTGGTTTGTGGCCATATTCACGATCCGAAAATTATTCAGAAATCAAATAAAAATGGTTCAACATTGTATTTGAATTCAGGAGATTGGGTTGAAAATCTCACAGCTTTAGAGTACAATACAAAACGTTGGAAATTGTATCGTTATAGCGAATGCAATTATACAGAAG
Organism: Flavobacterium sp.; assembly: GCA_043783565.1. Lineage (GTDB taxonomy): Bacteria > Bacteroidota > Bacteroidia > Flavobacteriales > Flavobacteriaceae > Flavobacterium. The sequence goes on from JAYVZG010000027.1 coordinate 152,265, forward strand.
AGGAAGATTTATTAGAAATGGAAACTAATATTAGTCAGCAGATTGTGGCTTCTATTGTTTTTTCAAAGCAAATTAATTCATATTAGAATTTGAAATGATAGTGATACTTTTTTTATTGATTGACGCAATATTTAACCATTTTTAATGTTTAAATTTGCAACCAATAAAAATGTAACAAATGAAAAAATTATTTTTTAAAGTATTCCTATTAATAGGATTTGTGTTTAGTAGTCAAGCTCAGAAAATTTCTGAAAATGCAATTGGCTTGCGTTTGGGAGATAATGATGGTTTTGGAACGGAAGTTTCCTATCAAAGAGCTTTTGGGAAAGCAAATAGATTGGAGGCTGATTTAGGATGGAGAAGTAGCAGAAATGTAAATGCGATAAAATTGGCTGGTATATACCAATGGGTTTGGAATATTGATGGCAATTTTAATTGGTATGCAGGTGGTGGCGCTGGATTGGGCTCATGGAGTTACGATAAGAATGGTTATAAAGACAGCGGAACATTTGTTTTTGCAGCAGGTGATATTGGTGTAGAATATGATTTTGATATCCCCTTGTTGTTGTCTTTAGATTTTAGACCAGAATTTGGTGGGAGCGGATACTATAAAAACAACTATGGATCGGATATTGCGATTTCTGTTCGTTATCAGTTCTAGAAATAGCAATACATAAAATAAAAAATCCACTATTTATAGTGGATTTTTTATTGGATAACAATTTCTTTTTTGGAGTTTATTTTTAAAATTGTATACGGATAATAGAACACTTCTTTTTCTACGTTTTGTTTTGTTTTAGGCTCATTATCTTGCGTTGTAATAATAATTTTAGAAGTGGTTTCCTCCACTTTTTTAACACCAATTGTATATCCCAAAGTTGTTTTTTCACCCATATTCAATATGATAAAATTGCATGTTTTGGTATCATTTGAATTTATTTTATTTTGAAGTAAATCGTCATTTTGAAGCATTTTAATTTCTTTTTCTTCCGAAAGAATTTCAAAAAAACGAATGGATGCTCCACCTTCTTCTTGCGTAGTTAAAATTTCAAATAAAGGTTTTGATTCGGTAGTTTTAAGTTTTGAACTACAAGAAATTACAATACAAAATAAAAATAAAAACAATAACTTTTTCATGCTAGTTTTCTCAATGGTTTTAAGCATAAATGCTAAGAGCTCTCAGATACAATTCTTCGTATAAAGGCAAAATGTTTTGAATATCGAATTGTTTCGCTGTAGCTAAGGCTTTGGCTTTAAATTCGTTTAAAGTTTTCGTGTCCCTTAGAATTTTTAAGGCATTTTCAGCCATTTCATTTACATTTCCTACATCACTTAAATACCCTGAAATTCCATCAAAATTAACTTCGGGCAAACCACCTGAATTACTTGAAATTACAGGCACACTTAAAGCCATAGCTTCTAAAGCTGCTAGTCCGAAGCTTTCTGTTTCAGAAGGCAGTAAAAATAAATCAGAATAACTTAGAATACGATCTATTTCGTTGCTATTTCCAAAGAAAATGACTTTGTCTTGAATTCCTAATTCAACACAAAGACGTTCCGCTTTTTCCTTTTCAGGTCCATCGCCAACCATCATTAATTTGGCTGGAATGTGCTGTTGAATTTTATAAAATATCTTGATTACATCGGGTATTCTTTTTACTTTTCTGAAATTACTAATATGAGTGACTACTCTTTCGTTTTCATTTGCAATTAAGGAACGATAACATGGAATTGAAGAATTGTCTATGTTTTTATTGAGTTCAATAAAATTAGGAATTACTTCAATTTCGTTGGTAATTTCAAAAAGTTTTAAAGTTTCTTGTTTCAAACTTTCAGAAACCGATGTTACAATATCCGATTTATTGATGCTAAAAGTAACCGCAGGCTTGTAGAATGGGTGATTCCCTACTAAAGTAATGTCGGTCCCGTGAAGTGTCGTTACCATAGGAATATCGATACCTTCTTCTTTGAGCATTTGTTTTGCCATATATCCTGCATAAGCATGTGGAATGGCATAATGCACATGGAGTAATTCAATTTTATACAATTTAACCATGTCTACCAATTTACTCGATAAGGCCAATTCGTAAGGTTGATAATGAAACAATGGATATTCCGGTACGTTTACTTCGTGATAATGTACGTTGGGATTTAAAAGTGCTAAACGAACAGGCTGACTATACGTAATAAAGTGAATTTCGTGTCCACGTCTGGCTAATTCTAGTCCAAGTTCAGTAGCAACGACTCCACTTCCACCAAAAGTTGGATAACAAACAATAGCTATTTTCATAGGGAATTTTTAATGATACGAATTTACTGAAATTAGTATAGCATTATCTTAAAACTAATGTAAATTATTTTAAGGTGAGAATTAATAAACCACCTATAATCATAGATCCTCCAAGTGCCATTTTCCATGTGAAAATTTCGTTGAGAAAGAAAATAGAAAGCAATAAAGTAATTACAATACTTCCTTTATCAATTAATGCAACTTCAGAAACATTCCCTATTTTAATGGCTTTATAATAGAAAATCCAGGAAAGTGTTGTAGTGAAACCTGAAATGCCAAGCAAAATAATATCTTTTTTGGTGAGATTGCCAAAATCTTTTACGGTATTAAATACAAAAACATTCAACCAAATTAGGATAAAAACAAAGGAAGTTCTCACTGCTATTCCAGTATCGCTAGCAACATTTTTGAGTCCAGCTTTAGCAATGACAGAAGTCAATCCGGCAAATAGCATCGAGATGATTGCGAAGAGTTGGTATTGTTTCATGGATTTTAAATTAAATATATTCCAAAATACTCCTTGCTCAAATACAATTTAAATCATAAAGTTGTAAACATTAATTCGTTACCATAGACTGTACCACCAGCATTAGTAGCAAAAGCTCTTACATAATATATGGTTCCTGGGTCTAAATCTACTAATAAACTGGTAAAAGGTCCAGTAGTACCAGGAGAGTCAATTACATCGTCAAGTGTTGTTGGATTCGGAGTGATCGAATAGCAAATTCCTCTAGCAATAATTGGTTCTCCACCCGCTGATAACACATTTCCTCCACTGATTGCAGTTGTATCAAAAATATCCGTAACAGCTGTAGTAGTTATTGTAGGTAACTCAATTGTTGTTGAATCTAGAGTCGTAAAAGTAATCTCATTACCATAACCTGTTCCGTTAGCATTAGTAGCAAAAGCTCTTACATAATAAGTTGTATTTGCTTCTAAATTTATTAAAGCACTAGTAAAAGGGCCAGTTGATAAAATAGCATCAATTACGTTATCAGTTATAGTAGGATTTGAAGTTGTAGACCAACAAACTCCTCTTGCTAAAATTGTAGCTCCTCCAGCAGAAGTAATTTCTCCTCCACTTGAAGCAGTTGTTTCAGTAATCTCAGTAGCTTCAGTAGTAGTTAGTATAGGTAAAGTTATTGCGTTAGTTGTGGTAGTAAATGTAACTTCATTTCCATAAACAATTCCAGTTATATTAGATGCATACGCTCTCACATAATATTGAGTGGCAGCTGTTAGTCCAGATAAAGTGCAAGTAAATGAACCTAATGCTCCTGGTTTGGAAATTTTAGTATCAGCAATAGTAGGATTTGGAGATATAGAATAACATATGCCACGAGATAAGATAGTTCCATTTCCTGTTGAGGTAAGAATACCACCACTTATTGCAGTTGTTTGATTGATAAGTGAAGTTTCAGAAGTACTAATTGAAGGAGATCCTATTACGTTTGCGTCAGGACTACTATCATTTGTAGTGCATGAAGAAATAAAAAAATTGAAAATAACCAATAAAGTGACGATAGATACTAAATGCTTTTTCATAAAAATAACTTATTTTTTTCACAAATATAATTGAATTTAAATCAAATATTGAATTAAGAATTAAACAATCAATATCTTAATTTATCTAATTATGGATTCATAAATCACTTTCTGAATATCTTCTCTTATATTTTCTTTAGAAAGTGTATTTATTGTTGCTTCCGGGAAAGTTCGATTCGATAAAAAGACATAAATCAATTCTTCTTCTGGGTCTGCCCATGTCATGGTTCCAGTAAAACCAGTATGTCCAAAACTTGTTAAAGAAGCACAACCACATGTGGGTCCAGCAGCTCCAGCAGCTTGTGGTTTGTCAAAACCAATTCCTCGTCGATTGCCTTCAGCACAGAAATAGCAGGTATTAAAATCAGTAAATGTTTTTTCGGAAAAGTACTGATGATTGCCATAATTCCCTTTTTGAAGATACAATTGCATCATTTTAGCAATATCCATAGCATTGGAAAAAATTCCTGCATGTCCTCCTACTCCACCTTCCATAGCTGCTTCCATATCGTGAACATAACCCTGAATTTGCTGATGACGGAAATAGGTATCGATTTCTGTCGGTGGAATACTGTCCTTATCAAATGTATTAATCAAAGGATTGAAAGTCGTATTGTTCATTCCTAACGATTGATAGAACTGTTCTTTTACTAAATCCTCTAATTTTTTACCCGTAACTTTTTCTAGATAATCTTTCAAAATAATAAAAGTAAAATCACTGTATTTGTATTCTTTTTTTGGTAATAACTTACTATCAACAATCATTTTCATAATCGTGTCGTGATAATCATTTCTCATAAACAAACTATCTGCCACTTGCTTGGAGAATAGCTCATTAGAGACTTTGTTATAATATTTAGGCAATGGTATTTTAGCACTATCTAAAGTTGCTTTATAAAACGGAATCCATGCTTGAAGTTTTGCGTAATGGGATAATAAATCTTTAAATGGAATATCCTGTTTGTCTGAGTTTTTGAATATTGGCAACATTTCACCCAATGTTGTTTGCATCGTGATTTTTTGTTGATCGTATTGTTGCATTACATTCGGAAGTGTTGCAATAATCTTCGTCAATGATGCAATATCATAAACCGTTTGATTGTCTACTTTTGTTTTGTTTTCGTAGGTAAAATAACCAAAGGATTTTTGATAGATGACTTTCCCTTTTTTAGCCACCAATATTTGCATTCCAGGTGTCATTTTTTTAGATATCGCATCATTGGCAAAATTTTCAATTTTAGCTAATTTAGAGGAATCCATTCCAACATTTTCGGGTAAGGCAAATCCCAATCGATTGGATTTAGTTGTTGATAATCCAAAACCTTCTCTAAATTGTTCATTAATAGAAACCGGCAGTTTTCCTTTTGCTTCAATAGCTCCAAAAAGCAATTCAGCAGAAACAGTTTGAGCAATATCACTGTTTTGATAGGATACGACAACGCCTTCAATTTCATCAAAATATTGAATAGGAATCAAAGAATAAGGTTTGGTAAATACATCTAAAATGACGACATTATTCTTAGCAATTTCAGACAACCAAAATAATTCTTTATCATTAAAAGCGTGGCTTTTCCATGCTTTATCAGTTTTGTGAAAACCAACAATCACTTTGGTATACAGCACTAACTCTTCATTGAGACAATCAATATCTTCATCTTTCACTTCAACGACATTCGTATATTTTTTTAAAGTGTTTAAAAAAGCACTATTCACATCATCACCCAATTTTACATAGGCAATTTTCTCGTTTTCTAGATTATTTAATGGAAGAATACTGTCTTTATTTTTGATAACCGTAATGGCGTTTTCATAGAGTTCGTATTGCAACACATCATTCTTCACAGGATTTAAATCAAGATATATATTTGGTATTTCAATAGGTTTATAAGAATTCAAACCAGCTTTGTATTTATACTTCAAAATTTTCTTCACAGAAAAAGCCAATCGTTCTTCTGATATCATATTATCTTGATATGCCATGCAAATTTTCTCAGCAGCAACAGGAACATTTTCAGCACAAAGGAGAATATCATTTCCAGCCAAAAAAGCTTCCAAATCGATATCTCCAGGCTCTCTGAAATTTTTTGCCGCTTTCATATTTAATGCATCTGTAAAAATCAATCCTTTAAAACCCAATTGATTTTTTAAAACGTCGGTAATGATATTATGTGATACAGAGGATGGAATATTTTCTCGTGGCTCTAAACTAGGAACATTCAAATGAGCTACCATAACAGAGGCAAGACCTTCTGCAAATAGCTTTTTATAAGGATACATTTCTACATCATTCAATCGTTCTTTGGTGAAAGTAATGGTAGGTAAGGAATTGTGAGAATCAATTTCGGTATCACCATGTCCAGGGAAGTGTTTTCCTGTGGCTAATAATCCTAAACTTTGATAGCCTTTCATGATTGCCAAAGCACTTTCGGCAACATTTTCTTTGTTTTCTCCAAAGGAACGAAAACCAATAATTGGGTTTTTTGGATTGGTGTTGATATCTAAAACAGGAGCGAAATTAAAATGAATTCCAATTCTTTTATTTTCTTCTCCCATATAAATCCCGACTTTTTCAATCAGTTTTTTATTTTGAATGGCCCCCAAAGTCATGTTCCAAGGATAGCGATAAGTAGAGTCTAATCGCATTCCTAATCCCCATTCCCCATCTATAGCAATAAGTAAAGGAACTTTAGATTTTGATTGAAATCGATTGGTGAGTTTGGCTTGACGTACTGGACCGCCTTGAAAGAAAATCAATCCACCCACTTTGTTTTCTTGAATTAGCTTATCTATCGATTTGACGTGAACGGAATCTTTATTGGAATAGGCAGAAATCATAAACAATTGCCCGATTCTTTCGTCAAAAGTCAATGAATTGTAGATGCTGTCGACCCATTTTTTCTGAAGTTGGGAATCGTAGTTTCCATCAAAACTTTCCACTACAGGATTTGGTGTTGGAATAATTACTTTAGGCGCAACAGTTACAGGAGTTTTCTTGCTTGCGCAACCAATCCCAATAACTAAAAAGCTACTCCAAAACAGCAATGTAAAAAACGATTTTTTCATCAATAGTAATGGATTAAAAGAAACGACTGTGCCAGCTTTCTCCTGCAGGAACTTCCCAGTTGTCATGCCATTCTTCAATAGAATTCACCAAATTATTGAATACAATTGTTTTTTCAGTGACAGCTTTGTCCTTAGCCATTTTTTTGAAATCAATCAATGTTTTATGGGCAATATGTTCTCCTAATTTGAAAGTTACATTCATTTTATCTAATAAATCTACGGCGTATTCTTTTTCAATACTTTGAATGAATTCTACGGATTTATCGATAGAACAACCTGTTGCCATTTGTACTTCTTGATTGACAGCTAGAATTATAAAACGATTGTATTTCAATAAATACGAAGCTTCCAATCCTGTTCCATGAGCTGCCCATGAATCAATAAAGGTTTTTAAGTCATTTTCGATTAAAGCAAACTCTTCTTCAGTGAATTTTCTGTTGGATTGATAGATCCAAATTTTAGATTCAAGTGGTAAATTTTCAAAAGGAACGTACATAATTTTCTGAGTTGCTGAGTTACTAAGTACCTGAGTTGCTGAATTCAGAATAAGGTAACATTAGTAAAATGTGTTATAAATCTTGAGCATTGGCGATCAATTCTGCGATGTCCATAACTTTAACGTCGCTTTCTTTTTCTTTATTTTTGATACCATCTGTTAACATGGTATTGCAAAACGGACAACCTGCAGCAATGATTTCGGGTTGTGTTTCTAGAGCATCTTCAGTTCTTTCGATATTCACTTCTTTATTTCCCGGTTCGGCATCTTTAAACATTTGAGCCCCACCAGCACCACAGCACAATCCGTTGGCTTTTGAACGTTTCATCTCTACTAACTCAGCATCTAATTTTTGTATTAAATCTCGTGGGGCTTCATACACATTATTGGCTCTACCTAAATAACACGGGTCATGAAAAGTGATTCGTTTTCCTTTAAATTGGCCTCCTTCAATGGTTAATCTACCTTGATCTAACAATGATTTTAGAAATTCTGTATGATGAATAACTTCATATTTCCCTCCCAATTCTGGGTATTCGTTTTTCAAAGTGTTGAAACAATGCGGACAGGCAGTAACTATTTTCTTTGCTTCGTAGGCATTTAAAACTTCGATATTTATCATCGCTTGCATTTGAAACAAGAACTCATTCCCTGCTCTTTTTGCTGGATCACCCGTACAACTTTCTTCAGTTCCTAATACCGCAAATTCAACATTCGCTCTATTGAGTATTCGAACAAAAGCTTTCGTAATTTTCTTGGCTCTATCGTCAAAACTTCCAGCACAACCCACCCAAAATAAAACTTCAGGTTGTTTTCCTTGTGCTAGTAATTCAGCCATTGTTGGCACTATTAAATTTTCTGACATACTTTTTGTTTAATCGTGTAATCGTGTAATCGTGTAATCGGTTAAACGACTCAACGATTACACGATTCAACATTTATTTTATTCGTGTTTTCCATCATCAAAGACTTGGATCGTTACTTCTTTGTCAATTAAATCCGTGAATTTTCCTCTGTATCGAGTCGCTTTCACTAAGTGATTGTCAATCCAGTGGTAATTTCCACCTCGAGGTTTTCCGAAGAGAATCCCATGGTATTTGAATCCGAATTTTTTCAACCAAATCTCCGTATATTCTCTGTGTGCTTCTGTTCGTGAAGTAAAAAAGAAAATAATATGTCCTTCGTCATACCATTTGTTTAAAGTCACTAAAGCATCTGGATATACATCTGCGGTTAGCATTCTTTCTGGTTCTTCATTTGGAATGTCATCACAAACGGTTCCGTCAATATCGATTAAATAATTCTTGATTCCTTCGGGTAAAATAGGACTTATAGTATGTCCGTTCTCTGTTGCTGCAACTAATTGTTTGTCTAAATCTTCTGTATTCATTTTCGTTTTGTTTCTAATTTATTTTTGTTAAAATGGATTAAAAACACCCTTAACCTCACCTATAAGAGAATTTTTATTTTATTGTTTAAGAAATTAATTTTCGTTTTTCCAATTCAATCGATCTTGTTGATTGTATTGCCATGGAGCTCCATTGTTTTCAATGTTGGTCATCATCGCATTCAATGGCATTGGTGCTGCGCTTTGCTCCATTACTAAATAACGTCGCATATCCATAATTATTGAAAGTGGACTAATATTTACGGGACATTCTTCCACGCAAGCGTTACACGATGTACATGCCCAAAGCTCTTCTGAGGAAATGTAATCGTTGAGTAATGATTTGTTATCGGGAATAAAAACACCTTTGTTAGCATCGATGTTCTTTCCCACTTCTTCCAATCGATCTCGGGTATCCATCATGATTTTACGTGGAGACAACTTCTTCCCCGTTTGATTGGCGGGACAGGATGATGTGCATCGACCACATTCGGTACAGGTATAAGCATTGAGTAATTGCACCCAATTTAAATCTTGCACATCACTAGCACCAAACTTAGTTGGAGCTGCATTAGCTTCGCTCAGTTCGGCTCCGCCTCGGGTTTCATCGATTACAGGAGTTGCATAAGGATCGGCATTCGGATCCATCATCAACCTCACTTCTTTGGTAACAGAAGCTAAATTGTCTAATTGTCCTTTTGGATTTAAATCGGCAAAATACGTATTTGGAAATGCTAAAAGAATGTGTAAATGTTTGGAGAAATAAAGGTAGTTTAAGAATATCAAAATCCCTGTAATGTGAATCCACCAAAAAATTCTTTCAAAGAAAGCCACTGAAGTTGGATTCATTCCATCAAAAAATGGTGCAATGTATTGAGATATCGGAAAAGAACCCGCTTGATGATAATGTCCAAATCCACCAGAAATGTTTTGTAAATGAAAATCAGCAGCATTCATCAATAAGAAAAGAGACATTAAAACAATCTCAAAATACAAAATGTAATTGGCATCACTTTTTGGCCATCCTTTTAAATCGGAACTAATAAATCGTTTGAGTTTGATACCATTTCTTCTAATTAGGAACACAATCACTGCCACTAATACCAATAGTGCTAGAATTTCAAAGGAACCAATTAAAAGATCGTAAACGATTCCTAGAAATGAAAAAACACGGTGTGTTCCAAAAAGGCCATCGATGATAATTTCTAATACTTCAATATTGATAATTACAAAACCTAAATAAACAATAATATGCAAAATTCCAGCAACCGGTCTTTTTACCATTTTCGATTGACCTAAAGCAATCATTGCCATGTTTTTCCAGCGTTCCGAAGCATTGTCAGATCTATTTATAGCTTGGCCTAAATTGATATTTCGAATAATTTTCTTTACATTTTTTACAAAATAATACGCACCAAAAGTGAGAAGAATTGCAAAGAAAAGGTTGTCTAAATAGTTCATACGGAGAATTTTATTTAGTACTTGAATTAGGTGCAACGTAAGGTTTGTTTTTCTTTCCAAAAAGAGAAACATTTACATAACGTGTTGGGTTTAAACGAACATCTTGCAAAAGCAATTCAAGTTCTTTAGAAGTTTGCGTTAGATTGTTATACAACGCTTCATCTTTCATCATTTTACCAGCAGTTCCTTTGCCTGCATTCACATCCGCGAGCATTTTATCAACTTTGTCTAATGTAACTTGCAGATTTTTAGCGGTTTTGCCTAAATCAGCTTTATTCAAGGAATCTGAAATTTTAGAAAAATTAGTAGATACTTTATGAAAATCAGAAACAATTCCGTTGATGCTATTTTTATTATCGGCGAGAATACCATTCATACTTTCAGATGCTTTGTGAAATTGAATCATCGTTTGAGTCAATTCGGCTAAAGATTGTTTGATGTCTTCTTGACCCTTTTTGTCTAAAACATGGTTTAAACCCGTCATCAGTTTATTTGCATTCAAAAGCACTTTATCCAATTTTTCTTGCAATGGAGCTAATTTCTCACCAACTAAATCCGTTAAGCCAAGTTTTGTATTTCCAAGTAATTTACTTCCAGATTTTGCAATTTCTTTATCGTTTAAATTGGGAACAATCATGATTTGTTTCCCTCCAATTAATCCAGAATCATAGATGATTGCAACGCTAGATTTTGAAATTGGAAAATCAGATTTTATCTGTAATTCAACTACTAATTTACCCGTTTCATTGGAAAGTGTAATACTATTAACTTTACCTATTACAAGACCATTTAAAGTTATAGGTGCTGATTTGCCAACACCTTCAACGTTGTCATATTCTACATAAAAAGTCTTATAGGAAGTTAATAAATCTCTTCCTTTTAAAAAGCTATAGCCCCAAATAAATAATAAAATGGACGCTATCACTAGGATGGCAGTTTTAATTTCTCTTGTAATTTTCAAAATTTTGATATTTAAACAAATTTAAAATAAAATTATACAATTTTAGGTTTATTTCAAGGCATCTTGAACACTAATTTTATTGCCATCTTTGAAAGCAATTAGGTAAGCTGATGAATATCCTTTTGATTTGGCTTCTTCTAAATTTTTCTTAGCAGTTGCATAATCGGAAGTTTCACCATAAGTATATTTGTATAATTGACCATTATCAGTCGATTCTGCAATGTTATTAAGCCCTTTAAAATTAGAAGGTATTAAGTCTAATTTTTTTCCAACTGCGGCAATTTGAACTTTAAAAATAATTCCTGTTGATTCACTTTTTGGTTCCTCTTTAGCAATTGGTTTTTCTACTATTGTTTCTGTTTTTGAAGTTACAGGAGTTTCTCTAACTGGTTCTTGCGACATTTTTTTAGAAGGTTTTTCAATGATGTCTGAAGCACTACTTCCAAAATATTCTTTTTTATAACTAATAATTGCATTGGCTATTGCTTGTGCTATTTCTTGTTGACCATTTTCGGAATCAAGCATGGCACCTTCAGTTGGATTTGAAATAAAACCAGTTTCTATAAGTACTCTAGGCATGTACGCTTTATGCAAAACCATGAATGGGGCTTGTTTTACTCCTCGTGTTTTTTTATTTAATCCTGCAAATTGATCTTGGATTTTACTAGCCAAAGAAATACTATTGTCTAAATATTCTTCTTGCATTAAGGTTAATCCAATCATTGAACTTGGATTGTTTGGGTCGAAACCTTCGTATTTTTGTTTGTAATCTTTCTCTAAAGTAATAACTGCATTTTCACTTTTTGCAACCGCTAAGTTAGAAGAGTTTTTGTTTAAACCCATTACATAGGTTTCACTTCCATCAGCAGTAGTATTTTTATTGGCATTACAATGAATGGAAACGAAAATATTCGAATCGACTCTATTGGCAATACTCGAACGTTCTACTAATTCTATAAAAACATCCGTTTTACGAGTATAGTTTACTTCAATACTAGAATTCGATTCTAATATTTTACCCACTTTAAGTACAATAGCTAGTGTAATATTTTTTTCTATATGGCCATGATATATGGCTCCAAAATCATGTGCACCATGTCCTGCATCTAAGGTTACTTTAAATTTGCTATTAGATTGTGAATAAGACGAAATAGAAAAAGCAAAGATTAAAAATAGGGATATATAATTGATTTTGTGTAGAATACGCATAGTAACAAATAAAGTTAATTTTAATAAAAACTCAAAGGTTTTACATTGTAATATTATTTATTTTTGACGAAAAATAATCATTAAGTTTGGCGCGTCAAAAATAAGCCATATTTTTACAAAAATAGCATTTAAACCTTTGCATACAAACTTATTTCATATCGTTTTATCAGCATTTTTCCTAACAATTGGAATTTCAAAAAGTTATTCTCAAGAATTAAATACAAAATCGATAGCAATCCCAGCAAAGAAACAAATTGACAGTACTTCAATTGCGATTCAAGACCTTACAAAAATTGGTGACACGATCAAAACAGATAGCATTAAACCCAAAAAAGCAATACTTGAAGGAAAAATTAAATACAAAGCAGAAGCCTATGCTAAGTTAGATCAAAAGAAAAAACTGATTACTTTATATGACAAAGCGGAAATGTATTATCAAGACATCGAATTAAAATCAGGTATCATCGTTTTCAATTACGAAAAGAATGAAGTTTATGCAGGAAGAATAAAGGATTCTGCAGGAGTTTATACTCAATATCCCAATTTCAAACAAGGTGTAAATGTGGTGGAACCTGATTCCATACGATTCAATTACAAAACCAAAAAAGCATTAATTTGGAATTCAAGGACGGAGCAGGATGAATTTAAAATCAAAGCTGAAATTTCTAAACGAGTTAATGATTCGGTTTACTTTCTTAAAGGTGCTCGATTTACAACTGCTCAAGATATCGAGGATCCGGAATATTATTTTAGAACCAGTCGATTGAAATTTGTTCCAGGTAAAAAAGTTGTCACTGGATTAACGAATATGGTAATTGCCAATGTTCCAACTCCACTTGCTTTGCCCTTTGCTTTTTTTCCGATGTCAGAAACCAGTCAATCTGGATTGATAATTCCAACATGGAATGACACTCGAGACCGTGGCTATTCTCTGCAAAATGGAGGATATTATTTTGCTTTAAGTGATTACTATGATTTGGCTTTTTTAGGCGATTATTATACCAATGGTAGTTATGCTACTCGATTTGAATCGACTTATGCCTTAAAGTATAAATTTCGAGGGAATGTTAATTTTCGTTTTGAAAATTTAATCAATAGTGAAAGAGGTTTTCCCGATTATTCTAAAACGAATATTTATAATATTCAATGGTCTCATTCGCAAGATTCGAAATCAAGTCCCAATTCGAGATTTTCTGCTTCTGTAAATTTTGGAAGCAGTAAGTATTTCAGACAGTCGGCAAGTCAGATTAATGTAGGTTCGAATTTGAATAATACGTTAAGTTCCTCGGTTTCCTATTCAAAAACGTTTAATTCGGTTCCACAAGTGAATTTATCGCTAACTGCCACTCATTCACAAAACACCAATACGGAACAAATCAACATGACGTTGCCTACGCTACAAATGAGTGTAGATCGTGTTTTTCCTTTTGCACCGAAAGAAGGAATAAAAAAAGGATTTGTCAAAAATATCAATTTGCAATATAATTTAAGAGGAGAAAATAGAATTGCCACAACCGATTCGTTGTTTTTTAAACCTCAAATGTTTAAAGACGCTAAAGTGGGTTTCCAACATAGTATTCCTTTAAGTACAAACTTTAAATTGGCAAAATATTTTAGCGCCACTACTTCTGTAAATTATGAAGAAGTTTGGTATTTGAAAACTATTCGAAAAAGTTTTGATATTCCTACTAATAAAGAAGTAATTTCAGAAGTCAACAAATTCGATGCTTTTAGAACCTATTCTTTTTCTTCAAGTTTGGGAACAACTATTTATGGAACTTTCAATTTTGGTGAAACTAAAAAAATACAAGCTATTCGTCACGTAATGAGACCTTCAGTTTCGTATGGTTATACGCCAAGTTTTAATCAGTATTATGATACGTATGCGGCGGACGGAAGTGGAACTATGGTGAAAGAATATACTCGATTTGAACAAGGAATCTTTGGAGCTCCAGGTAAAACAGTATCTAGTAGTGTTGGTTTTAGTCTTAGTAATACTTTCGAAGCCAAAGTGACCGATAAAGACACTACAAAAACGGAAGCCAAAAAGGTCATGTTACTAAACAATCTGAACCTTTCTACGAGTTATGATATTAAAGCGGATTCTTTAAATTGGGCTCCATTAAGAGTAAGTGGTGGTACTGCTTTTTTTAAAAATAAAATGAATGTCAATTTTGGAATGACTTTAAACCCCTATGCAATTGATAATTCAGGAAGAACTTTTAATACATGGAATATCGATAATGGCGGCAGTTTATTTCGAATGACAAGCGCTAATATGACGCTTAATTATTCTTTATCAAGTTCGGAATTTGGAGCTGATGCCGCCAAGAAGAAAAATGATCAAGGTTTGCGCAACGGTGGTCGAGAAGATGATTTGTTTGGAACCAACACCGATTTTAGCGATCGACGACAAAGCCAGTTTGGTGAAAAGGACGATGAAGAAAAGGATGATTTTAAAGGATTTTTTAATTACGACTTGCCTTGGGATGTCAATTTCGCTTATCAACTAACGTATACGAATATTAAAAGAGAGAAGGAAATTTCAGGAAATTCATTGATGATGTCTGTAAACACCAGCTTATCTCCCAAATGGAAAGTCGGAGTATCTTCGGGTTATGATTTTGTGCAAAAAGGAGTTACGTTTTCACAGTTTCGTTTTGAGCGAGATTTGATGAGTTGGAGAATGGATTTTAGCTGGACACCCTACGGAACGAATGCTTTTTGGAGTTTCTTTATTGGAATTAAATCAAGTGTGTTGAGTGATATTAAGTGGGAAAAAAGAACGCTTCCAGATAGAGTGTTGAGATAATTAATCAGTGAATAAATAATCTATAAAATATGTATAAGAAAATCATTTATACTGAAAAAGCACCTGCGCCTATTGGTCCATACAGTCAGGCTGTAATGGTTGGAAACATTTTATATACATCCGGTCAAATTGCTTTAAATCCTGAAACTATGGAATTAGTTTTAGACTCTATAGAATCTGAAACCGAACAAGTTATGCAAAATTTAAAAGCACTTTTAGATGCGGCTAATATGACTTTTGAAAATGTTTTTAAAACAACTATTTTCATCACAAATATGCACGATTTTGCTAGAATCAATGCGGTGTATGGAAAGTATTTTAATGAAAAAACCGCTCCTGCAAGAGAAACGGTTCAAGTGGCAGCTTTGCCTAAATTTGTGAATATCGAGATTGCTATGATGGCGGTGATATAAAAAAGTTGTTGGTTATCGGTTATCAGTTGTCGGTTAGAATTTTTTTAACCGACAACTGATAACCGACAACTCTATCTATCCATTCCCAACAACAGCAATTGCGCTGTAGCTTCGTTGGTTGCCAAAGGAATATTGTGCACATCGCAAACTCTGATAAGCATATTGATATCTACTTCGTGTGGATGGCTTGAATTTGGGTCTTTAAAAAACAATACCATTTTGGTTTTTCCTTCCGCTACTCTTGCAGCAATTTGCGCATCACCACCCATTGGGCCTGAAAGCATTTTTTTAACTTTAAATCCAGCATTTTCAGCTTGTCCTCCAGTAGTACCGGTAGCAATTAGTCGGATGTTTTCGCTGAGTAACAAGGATTTGTTCTTATTTAAAAACTGAATCATGTCGGCTTTCATTCTGTCGTGGGCTATGATGGCGATTTCCATAGTGACATTATTTATTCAAAATGTGATACGCAATCAAACCATCTATTGGTCTGCGTAGTACGTTACCAACTTTGATGTCATAAGATTCCAATACTTCTTCCAATTCCTCTTTCAAATAGAAAGCTATAGAACCAACAAAATGAACCAAAACATCTTTGCAATTATCAAATTGCATGATGTAATTTTCAGCAAAATCTTTCATTTCAGCTTTGATTATTTCTTTGCAAAAAGGGTTGTCTTTATGCTTAATTAAGAATTTTGCAAAGGTTGCCAAATACGCATTTGGATTGGGTTCTTTATAAAGATTATGCTTGATATAATCGGGTTCTAAATTGTATTCTTCTTCAAATTCTTTGGCTAATTCAGCAGGCATTTTATTGAAATAATAACCTCGTAATAAATGACGCCCAAATCGATTTCCCGAACAATCATCCATGGCGATGTAGCCTAAGGATTGTACTTTTTGATGCAATACTTTTCCGTCAAAAAAACTACAGTTAGAACCCGTGCCTAAGATGCAAACAATGGCTTGTTCGTCTTTCGGTGTTGTAGCATAAACGGCAGCATACGTATCTTCATGAACGGTTACTTTTGCATTGGTGAAATATTCCACAAAAACTTGGGTTAAAAAATCTTTCATACGATCAGTTCCACAACCAGCACCGTAAAAGAAAAGATAATTTGCTTTGTCTTTGTTATGTGAAATATCAAATTTGTCATCCAAACGATGGATGATTTCTTCTTTGGTTAACACCTCTGGATTTAATCCAAGGGATTGTGTTGTGAATAATACTTTGCCAGATGCATCTATGGCAATCCAATCGGCTTTGGTGGAACCGCTATCTACGAGTAGTTTCATGTGTTATATTTATTTTATTAGCGGATTTAAAAAAGAGCGGATTTGCGAATTAACTCATTCGCTCATTTCCTAATTCGCTTATTTAGCCCCGATAGCAGTGGAAATCCTTTTGTGCCGTTGTTCGGCATAAAAGATTGGGAACGGATAGCGGGAAATAGCTTCTTAAAAAATAAAGTCCCATTACATAAATAAGGGGACTTTGTAAATGTACTCTATTAATTTAACCCAGCAATATGTACAGATAAATCGATTAATTTGCTTGAATACCCGTATTCATTATCGTACCAAGATACGATTTTGAAAAAGGTAGAATTCAATCCAATTCCGGCTTTAGCATCAATAATCGAGGTTCGAGAATCAGAAATGAAATCTTGTGAAACCACATCATCTTCGGTATATCCAATAATATTTTTATAGTTCGTTTCAGAAGCATTTTTCAATACTTTCATGATTTCAGCATACGTCGTTTCTTTGGCAACTTTTACAGTTAAGTCGACTACAGAAACGTCAATTGTAGGAACACGGAACGACATTCCCGTTAATTTCCCCTCTAGTTCTGGAATTACTTTACCCACTGCTTTTGCTGCTCCTGTTGAAGATGGTATAATATTTACGCTTGCTGCACGTCCACCTCTCCAATCTTTTTTGGAAGGACCGTCAGCAGTCATTTGAGTCGATGTTGTAGCATGTACTGTAGTCATTAATGCTTCTACAATACCAAAATTATCGTGAATTACTTTTGCTAAAGGAGCTAAACAGTTTGTGGTACACGATGCATTAGAAACAATTGTATCAGCAGCAGTAGCTTTGAGGTGATTCACACCCATAACAAACATAGGTGCATCAGCAGAAGGAGCTGAAATAACTACTTTTTTTGCTCCGCCTTTGATATGTGCTTGAGCCGATTCTAAAGTGGTAAAGATACCTGTGCAATCAGCAACTACATCTGCTCCTACTTCATCCCATTTTAAGGTGGATGGATCGCGTTCGGCAGTGATGCGGATATTTTTTCCGTTAACGCATAATTTTCCTTCTTTTACTTCTACGGTTCCGTTGAAACGACCGTGAACAGAATCGTATTTTAGAAGATAAGCTAAGTGATCTACATCTAGTAAATCATTGATGGCAACAACTTCTACGTTATCTCTATTGAATGATTCTCTAAAAACAATTCTTCCAATTCTTCCAAAACCGTTAATTCCTAATTTTACTTTTGACATTTTTTTTTGATTAAGGCTAAAAGCTATTTGCTTTAGGCCAATTGTATATTAAATTTCTATTTTTTTGGAGCTTACTGCTTATAGCCTATTGCTTACAGCTATGTTGACATGATATCAGAAACTCTTAAAAGTTCACGATCTATTTCTGTATGTCCTTTGATAGCTTGTTCTAATGGCGTTAAAGCCACTTTATCATTGAGTAAACCTACCATGAAATTAGATTTTCCTTCTAATAAAGATTCTACGGCTTTGACACCCAAACGACTTGCTAAAACACGATCGAAACAAGAGGGTGCACCACCACGCTGCATGTGTCCAAGTACTGATACGCGTACGTCATATTCGGGAAGATTTGCTTCTACATAATCTTTTAATTCGAAGACGTTTTTACCGATTTTATCCCCTTCAGCAATAACAACAATACTTGAAGATTTTCCGGAGGCTTTACTTTTTTTCAAAGATTCTAAAAGACGTTCTAATCCGAGATCTTCTTCAGGAATTAGAATTTCTTCAGCTCCAGCACCAATACCAGCGTTTAGTGCAATATGACCAGCGTCACGGCCCATCACTTCCACGAAAAATAATCGGTTGTGTGAACTGGCAGTATCACGAATTTTGTCGATAACTTCTACAACTGTATTTAATGCGGTGTCGTATCCTAAGGTATGGCTAGTACCATAAATATCATTGTCTATAGTACCCGGAATTCCCATAACTGGAAAATCGTATTCATTATTAAATACTTCGGCCCCTGTAAAACTTCCGTCTCCACCAATGACTACTAAAGCATCTACATTGGAAGCCACTAAATAATCGTAGGCTTTTTTTCGACCTTCAGCCGTCATGAATTCTTTAGATCGAGCTGATTTTAAAATAGTGCCACCTTTATTTACGATATTGTTTACGCTACGAGGTCCCATTTCTTTAAAGTCGCCTTCAATCATGCCTTGATAGCCTCTGTAAATACCCAGACATTCTACGTTATGATAAGCACAAGTTCTGACCACAGATCGTATGGCTGCATTCATTCCAGGAGAATCCCCACCTGAAGTTAATACACCAATTTTTTTTATGGTTTTTGACATTTTATTACATTTAAAATGTAAAATTAGCAAACATCTCCTATAAAAAGCTACAGTTTTTAATACTTTAATAGATTTAACGAAATTCAAACGTTTTCGTTAATAAGTTTCTTTGTTTTGTGGAAATTTAATGAAAAGTGAAAATGGATTGATTTATTGTTTAATCTTCATTTGGAATTGCTTCCGCATTCGGTTTTTCGACATGCTTTTTTTTGTCTTTTTTCTTGTCGAAGTTGATATATTCTGGAAGTAAATTAGAATCATCAATTGTTTTTACTGGTTTTTTTACAATATCAATATTTTGATTTTTAAATATTTTATGAAGTAATTGTTTGAAAGTTGTAAAATCTACTTGATATGTTAATCCAATTCCTTGCGTATAACCGACTCCTTTACCAATATAATTGATATCATTTTCCTTGTTAAAAACATGCAAGTTTAAGGTTCCGTCATTATTTACTCTGTATTGAATTTCAACATCTCCAACAATAGCAGATTCGTTAATACCTCCAACTGGAACTCCTAATTTTCCATTGATACTGATTCTTTCACTAACTTTTGTTGTAACTGTCAATCCTACTCTACCATCGGTTTCTTTCCCTGGATTTCTGTCTGCAGAAACCAAATCGACACCGACGGTAATTTTGTCCTCTGAATCATTCAATATTGAACCAAAAATATCTCCAACTTTTTCGTACAGATTATTCGCGATAGAAGTTTGACTTATTCCATCTGCACTCAAAAAACTACCTGTTGACAGTAAAATTAAGGCTTGTTTTTGTCGAACATCTTTATCGTCTAGTTTGGTTTGAATTTCAGATTTTAAAATAGAACTTACTGTAGGGAAATTAATATTAAATTCAGGGTTTGGGTTGCTTAAATTTCCTTTCAAACCAATAATAACTTCAACATCTACTTTTTTATTAAAAGAAGGATTATCAATTAAAAGTGCTGGATTAGCAGAGGTTTTATAAACAGCTTCAAGATTTAAATTGGCTTTCATAGGATCACCTTCCCATACAACGGAACCTCCTTTTTTTATGGAGAATTGTTTGTTGATTATGCCACCATATTTAAAGTTATAAGTTCCTTCATAAGCTTGAAAATCTCCCCACATATTAAATTTACCTAGCGTATTGATTTTGAATAACAATGATCCGAATCCTTTACCTTTCATGCCGTGACCTGAATTACGGTCGAGAATAATTTCTACTTCCGCTTCCGGGGTAATATCAAATTCAAATTCTAGTTCAACGCCATTGTATTTTTTGCTTAAATCCGTGATACCATTTTTAGTATTGAACTTTTCATTGGAAGAAATAAAATGAATGTAGTTGTTATCTCCACTAGTTTCAGCATCATTAATCGGAATTTTAATAAAAGTTCCTTTCTCTGATTTTCCGTTTACTTTGATAAATAAGTTACTTATAGGACCTGTAATATAAGCTTTTCCATCCATGAATGCTGTTCCGAAATAAGCCGCATCTTCACTGTCTTTGGTGTCTAAAGCTAGAATTCGATTGGAAGTCAATTCCAAATCTAGTTTCCAATCCGAAAAATTGGTGTGACCGATACTTCCTTCTAATCTTGCTTTAGTTTTATATTTACTATCTTCTAAAGTAGCATTTCTAATGATAAATTTCTTTTCTGTGACATCTACAATGGCTTGATCATCAATTTTATAATCTACATTGAGATAGGGAATTCCAAGACCTGCATTATCTACATAAAGTCTTCCATTGATGTCAAAATTATCAAAGTCACCTGAAACATTTGATCTTCCAGATGCAAAACCTCTAATATTCGAAATAACATCGCCACCAAAGGAACTTAGGATACCCAAATTGAATTTGTCAAAATTCAAATTAAGGTCAAATTTTGTTTTTTGATCTATGATATCAAAGTTTCCTTCTGCTACAAAAGATTCAATATTTCCATTTTCAATAGAAGAATTCAAATAAAATTTTTGAAAATTCTCATCGCCTTTGATATCTAAATTCATATTTCCAAGAGCAACATCATTGACTTTCAAACTATCAATTTTTAAGGAAGAAGTGGGTTGATAAATGGAATTATTTTGTTTTAAATGCACTTCGCCATTCAAGGCACCATCCACTTTAAATCGCTTTAATTTTGGTAAAAGTTTGTCTAACTGAACTTGAGAAAAACTCAAATTAAGATCTTTATAAGACGTGTCTAACAAATTTCCATTCAATTTTAAATTTTGATTTTCATGCGATAAAGTGATGTTATTAATATTGAATTTCTTGAATTTTTTATCAAAAACGATGGTATTATCTGCGGCATCTTTTTCATTCAAATACCATAAAAAATCATTGTACATTAATTCTGATTTTTGAATTCCGACAATATTCTGTCTCTGAGCATCTATAGTATGGTAAAGGTTCAAACTAAAGGCATCTTGTCCGCTATCTCCTACTTTAAATTCGGTTCTCAAAAACAAAGTGTCTTTAGTTGTAATATTGATTAAACTAAAATCTCTTGCTTTATAATATTTTGTCTTAATCGAATCTAAGGAAATGTAGGTGTTGTACAATGGATTTTTATTATCGATATCAATTTTAATATTGTCAAAAGTATTGTCGTACGCGAGGATTGATGGTGAGGAGAAATTGAGTTTAAAATCATCCGAATCCGAATCGATGGTTCCACGTAATCTAGTATTGTTTCCTATGGCAATACCAGGATAGAAAATTTCTACGATTTTATTGTAAATACTAAAGTCGAATTTGAGATATTGTCCTTTTTGAATAGGGTTTCGAGAATAATTAGCATACAGACTTCCAGCAGAATTCTCTAACATTTTTTTCAATAACCCAATTTTGAATTTACCTACCACTTTACCTTCTATAATATCCGGTGATTCTATAGCGATTGTTCTTACATTATTCGAATCAAAACTCGAATGCAAGGAAAAATCTTCAAAATAATATTCGTTTTTACTATTTTGATAGGAAGTTTCTGAACAATGTATATCGCCTTTTAAATCATCGAGATTATTCCCGACAATATTCATATTGATGTCGCCTTTAAAAATGGCTATAGAATCTTTTGTGACAAAATTCAATCGATACAAATTGGCATAATCGATCTTTGTTTGAAAATTATAGGCAATATCTTTTTTACTTAAATTGACCAATCCGTTGAAGTCTAAAAACAAATTAGGATCATTGATAAATACTTTACCAGTAAAAACAGGATTCTTAAAAGTACCATCAACGATTACTTTTGTATAGGTATATCCGTTGTATTTCAATTTATAAATATCTCCTGAAAAAGTAGTATTAATATTTTTCTGTTTGAATCCTTTGCCTTCAACATCTATATTTAACGTTACTTTTTCTACATTTTTTTCTCCTAAAAAGGAACCTATATTAAATTCTTCAAGAATAATATTTCCTTTATAATTGGCATTGTCAATATTGTCAATATTACTCATATTTAGATTGGACTGAATATTTCCTAAAGCAGTCGTCATATAAAAATCAGAAACAATAGTTTTGGTGGTGATTTCTGCTTTTCCACGGATATTGAATTGACCTAATTTTTTCAATGAAGAAGGTAATTTCGTGCCTAAAACATTAGGAAGTAGCTTTATTAAATCGTCATAATTAGAAGCTACTTTAGTAAAATCTCCTTTCATATAAAAGGGTTGGTTAGAGGTGCCGAATAAATTTTTAAAATTTACATTACCAGTAATTTGAGATTTTTTGCCATCAATTAAATTTATGCGTCTTGCCTTCAAATCATTGAGAGTTCCAGTTACATGCGCCTTTAATGTAAAATTTTGGTTTTTACCAATTTCTTTATAAAAATGGCGAATATCATTGGTTGAAAGGGATGCTTGGTCAATTAATATATTGAAGTGTACTTTATTATTGAAATCTTGAAAATCTGTTCTTTTATAGTTTAAAGCGACATTACCTTTAAATAAGGATTCAGTTGTCATGATATCCAAATCGGTTAAAAGTATTTGCTTTTTGGAATAACTGAATTTAGAAACTAGATTTCTAACAATCAATCCTCTATGGTCATAAAAAGACATTTTTTCGATATGAGTGGTAACATTTGGGCCTTTAATTTTAAAATCACTTACAAAGGCATTCAATTTTGTAAAATCGACATCTTTTGGAATTTTTCTATTTTCATCAGTCAGAATAAATCGACTTTCATTTAAATATAAATTATCCGCAGTTAGTAAAAATTTACCCGATGAAGGTTTGCCATTATCAAAGGACTCAATAAACATATTCAAATTAGAATCATTCTCACCTTTATAAGTTTTCATGTTTAAAAGCATACGATCCATACTTACTTTTCCAAAAATCAAATTGCCATCAATTAATTTTTTTAAATCTAACAGATTCAAATGGATTCGGTTAACGGAAATCAACGTGTCTTTGTGATGGTCTTTTATCAGTACTTTTTTCAATTTGACAATTCCATAAATTGTAACAGAAATTTGATCTATTTGAATATCAGTCTTGTAGTCTTTATTCAAATTTTCGGTAACATAATGAGCAATTCTAGTTTGAACTGCTGGCAATGTCAAAGCAATACCCAGCACTAAAATAAGCAATAGTAGTAATAGCAGTAAACGAATAAATATTTTGCGAACTTTTTTGATACGTGGTTGCTTTAGTTTAAAAATAAAATTAATTTTTTTAACAATTGGGAATCATTTTCCATTGACAAAAAAAGGTTAATTTTGGCATCGCTGTAAAAATAAAATATTTTCATAGGATTTGGTCAAATATAATTCAAAAATTGCGTGTATTTATGTATGAAAAACCAGTTTTTATTTTAGCTATAGAAAGTTCATGTGATGATACGGCTGCAGCTGTATTAATAAACGATAAAGTGTTGTCTAATGTTGTAGCAAATCAATTAATTCATAACGAATTTGGTGGCGTTGTTCCTGAATTAGCTTCGCGCGCACATCAATTAAATATCGTACCAGTAATTGATGCCGCTTTGAAAAAAGCCGGAATTCAGAAAGAAGCACTGTCCGCCATAGCATTTACGCAAGGTCCAGGTTTGATGGGTTCTTTATTGGTAGGAAGTTCCTTTGCTAAATCGATGGCGATTGCTTTGGGAATTCCTTTAATTGCTGTCAATCATATGCAAGCTCATATTTTAGCACATTTTATTGATGAAGTTGGATTTGACAAACCTACTTTTCCTTTTTTAGCATTAACCATTTCTGGTGGTCATACACAAATTGTTCGAGTGAATGATTTTTTCAACATGGAAATTATTGGAGAAACCACCGATGATGCTGTCGGTGAAGCTTTTGATAAAAGTGCAAAAATACTTGGGTTGCCTTACCCTGGCGGTCCATTAGTAGATAAGAATGCTCAATTGGGTAATCCAAAAGCATTTGCTTTTACAAAACCTAAAGTACCTGAATTAGATTTTAGTTTTTCAGGATTGAAAACTGCTATATTGTATTTTATTCAAAAGAATGTAGCGGTGAACCCAAATTTTATCGAAGAAAACCTTGAAGATATCTGCGCTTCCATTCAACATACCATCATTGACATTTTGATGGATAAATTAAAATTAGCCGTTGCTCAAACGGGTATAAAACAAGTTGCTATTGGTGGCGGAGTTTCCGCTAATTCTGGAATTAGAAAGACTTTAAAAGAAGCAGAACAAAAATACGGTTGGAAAACCTATATTCCTAAATTTGAATATACTACAGATAATGCAGCCATGATTGGCATTGTTGGTTATCAAAAGTTTTTAATTGATAATTTTGAAACAGCAACCGTTGTTTCTAAAGCTAGAATTTCCTTTTAATTATGCAATTATTTTACAATCCAACGATTTCAGAGAATACTACAGAATTTACTTTTGATAAAGAAGAAAGCAAACACATTGTTAAAGTACTTCGGAAAAAAGACGGCGATATACTCTTCGTAACTAATGGTTTAGGTTTTTTATTTACAACAAAAATAATCCTGGCTATTGAAACGAAATGTACTGTTGGAATAATGAATTCTGAAAAAGATAAATCATTGCCTTTTCATTTGCATCTTGCAGTTGCTCCTACTAAAATGAATGATCGATTTGAATGGTTTTTAGAAAAAGCCACCGAAATTGGAATTTCAGAAATCACGCCAATTATCTGTGAACATTCCGAACGCAAACATATTAAAACGGATCGATTTGAGAAAATTGTAATTGCTGCCATGAAGCAATCCAATCAGTATTATTTACCCAAATTGAATGAACCTGTTCTTTATAAAGATTTTTTGAAGAATTGTTATTCTGGCCAACTGTTTATTGCACATTGCGAAGAAACGGATAAAAAGTTATTGAAAGATTTGTTACTACCACAAATCGATGTTACTTTACTTATAGGTCCTGAAGGTGATTTTTCTTCAAAAGAAATTCAAATGGCTATAGAAAATAAATACATTCCAGTATCTTTGGGAAATACTAGACTGCGAACTGAAACAGCTGCAATTGTAGCTTGTCATACAGTTGTTTTTGTAAATGAAAATAATTAAAGTATTATGAAAAACCTCTTTCTCTCTGTTCAACTATTTGGATTTAGTTTATTTGCTGTAGCGCAAAACGCTCCTACTGCATATATAAATATTCAACAACCAGAACTTATCTGTACTCAAGGAAACTGTATTGAATTGACTACAGAATATTTAACAACAAGATCAACTACGGATTACGTTATCAATAGCATTCCATTTAACCCATTGTTTCCTTTTACAGGCGGAACAAACATAAATGCAAGCTCTGATGATGTTTGGTCTCCTGAGATTAAATTACCATTCAATTTTTGTTTTTTCGGCAACACTTTCAATTCACTTTTGGTAGGAAGTAATGGTGTCCTAACTTTTGATTTAACAAATAATTTACCTTCAGGCTACTGTTCATGGCCATTTACACAAACAATTCCTAATGTTACATTTCCTATTCGAAATGCTATCTATGGTGTATATCAAGATTCGGATATTAGAACTCCTCCTGTTACTAATCCACAAATTCAAAATGTAAATTTTTATATTTTAGATACGGGTGTCAACGTTGCTCCCAATAGAGTTTTTGTGGTCAACTTCAATGAATTACCACAATTTAGTTGTAATAATAGTGTTGGGTTACAAACTTCTCAAATTATACTTTATGAAACTACCAATATTATTGATATCAATGTAAAAAGTAGGACTTCGTGTATTGGTTGGAATTCAGGTTCAGGTCTTATTGGTATTCAAAATCAAGAAGGAACTTTAGCATACACACCTCCATTAAGAAATACTGGAACTTGGTCTACGAATAATGAAGCTTGGAGAATTTCTCCAAATGGTTCTGATTTGCCAATAACTTTTTTATGGTATAATAATGGAAATCCAATTTTGGATACTTTCAATAATAGTTTACTAGTTTGCCCTACTCCAAATGACAATTATAGTGTAAGAATGTCAATTCCGAATTGTGATAATTCTCTAACTATTTTAGAATCGAATACTGTAAATCAATTAGTTGTTCCTGATCCAGGATTTAATGACCCTTTTGATATTTTATTTTGTACAGAGTCTCCTTTTGTCTATGTGGCAAATTTAAATGTTAACGCAATTCATATGCTGTCAGGAACAGCAAGTCCTTCAAACTACATTGTTACCTATTATGAAAACTTGTCTGATGCAGAAAATGGAACCTCGAATTATATCACGAATAGCACTAATTATTCCTTTGCACAAAATAAAACCATTTATGCTGTTATCGAAGAAAACTTTCAAACAGGTTGTCGTTATTTAAAACAATTTCAATTGATAATTGAACCTACAGTTGCACCTCCAACAGGTAATGCCTCTCAAAATTTTCTGGCTGAGCAAACTCTAGCGAGTCTTCAAGTTACTGGAGAAAACATTATTTGGTATGACGCTTCAACAAATGGAAATGTTCTTCCTAGTACAACCCTTTTGGTGGATAACACTACGTATTATGCTTTACAGATTGTAAATGGTTGTGAAAGTAATCGTAGTGTAAACTCGAATCGATTAGCAGTTACAGCACATTTAGTATTGAGTAACACTTCTTTTGCAAGTTCTTCTTATTTAGTTTATCCCAATCCAGTTGGTGATTTTGTAACTGTTTCAAACGAAGAAACAATAAATTCGATTGCTGTTTATAACACTTTAGGGCAAGAAGTAATGGCTTTATTTCCAAATGAAAAGGAAATTAAAATCAGTACATCAAAATTATATAATGGTGTTTATTTTATTAAAATAGTGTCAGGAAACAAAAGTAAAACCGTAAAGATTAGTAAAGAATAATATGAGAAAAAGTTGGATTTATATTTTATTGCTCTACAACCTTTGTTCTGCACAAGAAATTGCCTTACTCAAATATAGTGGTGGTGGTGATTGGTATGCCAATCCAACATCCTTACCCAATTTGATTAAGTTCAGCAATCAAAATATCAATACTAGAATAAAATCAAAACCAGGATTAGTAACACCAGACAGCCCAGACTTGTTATCGTATCCGTTTGTTCACATGACCGGACATGGCAATGTGGTTTTTAGCGAGGCGGACCAAATTAATTTGAGAAATTACCTCACTTCTGGTGGGTTTTTACACATCGATGACAATTACGGAATGGACGAATTCATCCGAAAAGAAATTAAAAAATTAATGCCCAATAGTGATTTAGTGGAAATACCCGCGAATCATCCTATTTTTCAAAAACCGTATTCTTTTCCAAGTGGTATTCCAAAAATTCATGAACACGATGGCAAACGACCTCAAGCTTTTGGGATATTCTACGAAACTAGATTGGTGCTTTTATATACTTTTCAAACTGATTTAGGTGATGGTTGGGAAGATGCTGAAGTGCATAATGACCCGGCAGAAGTGCGACTTAAAGCATTGAAAATGGGTGCTAATATTTTAAATTACATCTTTACTAATTAAATGGAGTGATATGAATTCGAAGATGTTATCTATTGGAATAATCAGAGCTACTGGAATTCTTGTCGGAATTTGTGTATTACTTTATTTTTTATATCAAATTCAAACCATTCTAATTTACTTAGTAGTCGCATTAATCACTACACTTATTGGGAATCCGATACTGAATTTTTTCAAAAAACGTTTCAAATTCAATCATCTTTTTGCAACAATTGCCACATTATCAGTATTCATTTTAATACTGGTAGGATTACTTTCTTTATTTGTGCCGTTGATTGTCAATCAAGGGCAAAATCTGTCTTTATTAAATACAGTTGCAATTGAAAAGGACATTAATAACCTGATTCACCAAATCTCGGTTTTTCTTGAAAGTCATAACATCGATTCTAAAATTGTTTTCGATCAAACTCAAATTTCTTCACTAATCAATTTTGATTTCATCCCCAATTTCATCAATGGTATTATTGGATTCATCAGTAGTTTTGGAATTGGATTGGCCGCAGTTTTATTCATTACTTTCTTCTTTTTGAAAGATCGCGTTTTGTTTATTATTGGATTTAAAAAAATTATTCCAGACAGTCACGAAACGCAAATTTTAAATTCTCTCGATAAAATCAATCATTTGTTATCCCGCTATTTTATTGGATTATTGCTACAGCTTTTTATTGTTTTTATATTGTATTTGATTGTTTTACTTATTTTCGGAATTGAAAATTCGATTGTTATTGCTTTCTTATGTGCCATTTTGAATATCGTTCCCTATTTAGGTCCATTAATCGCTTCAGTTTTAGCTGCTATATTAACGATGATTAGTCATTTAGGAAATGATTTTCAAAGTGAAATTTTACCAACAACCATTTATGTTCTGATTGGGTTTTGGATTGTTCAATTGATTGACAATAATATTTCACAACCGTTTATTTTTTCCAAAAGCGTCAGTTCTCATCCTTTAGAAATATTCTTAGTAATACTAATTGCAGGCTTTCTAACCGGAATTGTCGGAATGATAATCGCAGTTCCTTTGTATACAATTCTGAAAGTTATTGGCAAAGAATTTTTTCCAAATAATATTGTAATTCTATTATTGACCAAAAACATTTAGCCTTGCAATTTCCAATTCTACAACAAGAAATTCAAGGATTTATTAAAGCTAATGCAGAGGTTTCTATACACAAACTTGCACTACATAAAAATCCTTTTCCTGATTTTAATTGGAAAAAAATTATAGAACAAATTGAATGTCGACAAAAATCGAAAGACAAATTGCCAACTTGGTTCAATACTGAATCTATAATTTATCCCAGTAAAATTTCTATTGAACAAACTTCTTCAGAGAAAACGGCTGCTTTCAAAACTACTTTAATTTCAGGGAATTCAATCATTGATCTAACAGGAGGTTTTGGAGTGGATGCCTATTATTTTTCAAAGCACTTTCAATCAGTGGTGCATTGCGAAATGAATAAAGAGTTATCGGCTATTGTTACTCACAATGTTAAGCATTTGCATTCCAATTCTATTGCATTTTTTAGTGGTGATAGCTATGAAATACTATCCAACTTGAACAAAAAATTCGATTGGATTTATATTGATCCTTCAAGAAGAAATGATCATAAAGGAAAAGTTTTTATGTTGAAGGATTGTTTGCCCAATGTACCCGATTTATTAGACTTTTACTTGAATTATACAGACAACATCTTGATAAAAACTGCGCCTTTATTAGACATTGCAGCTGGTTTGAATGAATTGAAAAAAGTTAAAAAGATTCATATTGTTGCCGTAGATAATGAAGTTAAAGAATTACTGTGGGAAATTTCAAAATTAGATGCTAATTCTGTTGAAATCAATACGGTTAATTTAAAGAAAGAACAGATTGACAATTTTCATTTTGAAATGAATAAAAATTCAGAATCTGTTCGTTATAGTCTGCCTCAAAAATATCTGTATGAGCCGAATAATGCGATTATGAAATCAGGTGGATTTAATGAAGTGAGTATTCAATTTAATTTGGAGAAATTGCATCCCAATTCACATTTATATACAGCCAATCAACTGCAATCCTTTCCTGGCAGAACATTTAAAATTAATGCTGTTGTTCCCTATCAAAAAAAAGAAATGAAAGTTGCTTTAGAAGGAATAAAAGCAAATGTTACTACACGGAATTTTCCCGATACCGTGGATGAAATTCGTAAAAAATGGAAAATCAAGGAGGGCGGAAATTTGTATTGTTTTTTTACAACTGATGTAAACAACACCAAAATAGTTTTACTTTGCACCAAATTTTAAATCAACAATGAAATACATTCTTTCCACAATTACATTATTAGTTTCAATTGCAATATTTGCTCAGAAACCATGTGATTTTTCAACCAATGTTGTAGATTCTATCGGCAGTTATAAAACAACTAAGGAATATTTGATTTATGAAAAAAACTTCGCAGATAACTCAACGTATTTATTTGGTTCATTTGTCCTGTCGGATGCTACCGCTTTATTCAATATACAACTGATTGAAAAAAGCACGAATTTCATTAAAGCTAGATGTTTTGAATCCAACTCAAAGATTTATATTCAACTTCTCAACAATAAAATCATTACGCTAACGCACACGAATGAAGAAAGTTGCGGCACTTTATTGCGTGATGATAAAGGTTTTAACAATCGAATTTTGTCAGGATATTTCAGTATCAATAAAGCAGATTATGACGTTTTGAAACAGTCTCCTGTTTCTTTTATTCGTATTAAATTTGCCACCGATGTCAATGATTTTATCTTCAGAAAAGAATTTAAATCAGAATTGAATGGAGAAATTTATCAACCAGAATCCTATTTTATGGATTATCTCCATTGCTTAGAAGTAAAAAATTAGTGGCAATCCCATTTGAAATTTGAAATGGGATCTTTTTGTGCATTTTTCAAATTATAATGCCACCATTCACTTTCAAATATTTTAAAATTATTTTGAGTCATAATTTTCCGAATTAATTTTCGATTGGCTTTTATTTCGTCCGAAAGTTGTTCGAAATTATGGCTTGCCTCTATTCCGAAAAAATCAAAAGGTGTTCCCATATCCAATTGGTTCCCTTGAAGATCTACTAAAGTAATATCAACAGCTCCTCCTCTATTGTGTATGGAACCTTTTTTGGGATCTGCTACATAATTTGGATTGGAAACAATTTCCCACATTTTTTTTTGAATTGCTAAAGGTCGATAACAATCAAAAAGCATGATGCGAAATCCTTTTTTTAAAAATTTTTCATTTGCATTTACTAATGCTTTTACGGTTTTATATCGAAGATAGCATGCTTCACAATCATATACTTTTGATTTTAAAAAATTATCGGTAGTTGCATATTTCATATTATACACAAAATCATTGCTATATTCTTTTAGATTCACAAAAGTAGTATCGTTAGGTTCTTCAGGTTTTAAAGGAGTTTTCGGAGCATTTTCAATTTTAATTGAATTGACAGCAACACTTTTGTTTTCATTACTATTAATTTCTGAAATGCTATTTGTTTTTTTAGTATCTATAATTCGATTCTTAGTTGCACAAGAAAATAAAGCTATAAAGGCTATTGAAAAAAATAAATTTTTTTTAAAATTCATTGTTCGAAAATTATTTAAGACAAATTAAAGCAATATAATTGAGTAATAAAATCTTGATTATTCAGATGCTTTTTTTAGGTTTGCATTTTTAATAAAATTTTGATAACTATTAATTACTGTTTAATAGTAAAACTTTTATTTATCAATACATTGCAACTTATTTATTAAGTTCAAAAGGTTTTTATTTTTGTAACAAAAAAAGGCTTTTAACAGCAGTTAAAAAAAATATAAAAATATAAATGTTTATTTTTTTGAGAAAAAGTTTGAACTAGTTTTGAAGTTCAAATAAACAAAATAACTATGAAAAAATTTACTAACTATTTGATTTTGGCAGTATTGTCTTTTATGACAAATTATAGTTTTTCTCAAACTGCTCGAGTTCAAATCATTCACAATTCAGCTGATGCTTCCGCTGCAACCGTAGATATTTATGTCAATGGAAATTTAGCAGAAGATAATTTAGCTTTTAGAACAGCAACAACTTTTACCGACGTACCTGCTGGAATTCCTTTAACTATTGACGTGGCTCCAGGAAATAGTATTTCAAATGCGGAAAGTTTTTACAATGTTACGACTGCATTTATTGCCAACGAGACGTATATTATAGTTGCAAATGGAATTGTAAGTCCTACAGGTTACTCTCCTTTTCAACCTTTCGAATTACTAGTTTATAGCCAAGGAAGAGAAATCGCTAATTTATCTGGAAATACAGATATTTTAGTTTGTCACGGTGCTACTGATGCACCAACCTATGATATTGTAAATACAACGATTCTTCCGATTGAAACCATAGTTGATAATATTTCATATCCTACATTCAATTCTACCTATTTAGAATTTCCAACTGGAAATTACACAATTGATGTAACCGATCAAACTGGTAATACGGTTGTAGCTTCCTATGATGTTTTACTTCAGGGATTAGGACTCCAAGGACAAGCAATTACTATTTTAACAAGTGGTTTTATTAATACCTCCCAAAATAGTAATGGACCTTCTTTTGGTTTATGGATGGCATTGCCTACAGGAGGAAATTTAATACCCTTAAATTTATCTCAATATGCACGCGTTCAGATAATTCACAATTCACCGGATATCGCAACAACACTTGTTGATGTGTATGTTGACGGTGATTTGGCGTTAGATGATTTCGCATTTAGGACCGCTACACCTTTTTTGGATTTGAGTGCTGGAACTCCAATTTCTATAGATATCGCACCAAGCACAAGTTCTTCAGTTTCGGAAAGTATTTATAATTTAACAACTACTTTAGATGTTGGAGGAACTTACATAATTGTCGCTAATGGCATTGTTAGCCCAAGCGGATATTCTCCAAGTCAATCCTTTGGTTTATCCGTTTTTGCTCAAGGGAGAGAAACAGCTTCTAATGGTTCTAATACCGATATATTAGTAAATCACGGTGCTACAGATGCCCCAATAGTAGATGTTGTTGAAACTAGTATTCCAACAGGAACTATTGTAAATGATATATCCT
The DNA here is from genome assembly GCA_043783565.1 of Flavobacterium sp. Taxonomy (GTDB): domain Bacteria; phylum Bacteroidota; class Bacteroidia; order Flavobacteriales; family Flavobacteriaceae; genus Flavobacterium. The sequence continues at coordinate 185,559 of JAYVZG010000027.1, forward strand.
TTCCGAATTTCAATTCCGCTTATTTAGAATTGCCAACTTCGGATTATACTTTAGATGTTAGAGATGAAACTGGAACGACAGTAGTTGCTTCATATGCTGCTCCTTTAGCTACTTTAGGATTGCAAGGAAAAGCAATTACTGTTGTTGCAAGTGGTTTTTTAAACCCATCTCAAAATAGTAATGGACCCTCTTTTGGTTTATGGGTAGCATTGCGAGCAGGTGGAAATCTAATTCCATTGCCATTTATTCCACCACCTCCAACTGCTCGAGTTCAAGTAATTCACAACTCAGCTGATGCTGCTGCAGCATTGGTTGATGTGTATTTGAATGGAACACTTATAGCAAATGATTTTGCTTTTAGAACAGCAACTCCATTTATTGATGCCCCAGCGGGAACACCAATTCAAATAGATATTGCGCCTAGTACAAGTACATCAGTTG
>JAYVZG010000028.1:0-93614 GCA_043783565.1 Flavobacterium sp.
GAAGTTCCTGCTACTGTTGCTGCTTCAACAACTACAGTAGAATCTAATTCTTCCATGAATATGGTTTCATGGTTTATGGGAACAAAACAAACTACCAACGAAAACACCACTAAAGAAACCTCTTCAAAAAAACAAATGATGACTTCAGGAGTTGCTCCAAATCGTTTGTTAATCAAAACGTTTTTGAAAAAAGCGTCTCAATACGCTTCTAATATCGCATAATTTTACTTAAGCATAATTGGTTAACTCAGTAAAAGGCCTCCTTCGTCAAGGGAGGTTTTTTTATTTATAATGCTTTGATGACATAGGTTACAATTCCCCAAATCACCAACTCGTTTTCTTCTGTTACTTTTATCGGTAAGAACTTCGGATTCTCAGGCATTAGATAAATACCTTCTTTTTCAACAACAATTCGTTTGATAGTAAATTCACCATCAATAAAACAAACCGCAATTTTATTGTTTTGAGGTTCAATACTACGATCAATCACCAAAACATCACCATCGTCTATCCCAGCTCCAATCATCGAAGTTCCATTTGCTTTGGCGTAGAAAGTGGCTTCTCTATTTTTAACCAATACCTGGTCTAAACTAATTTTACTTTCATCAAAATCAGCAGCTGGAGAAGGAAACCCAGCTTTTATTCCACCCGCAATATAAGGTAGTGGATTCGGATTTTCAAAATCAGGGAGAAAGAAGGTTATGTTGTTTTTTAATGACATTGCACTTCAAATATTTGTTTAAAATCAGTAGTATATTTCCGGGACAAATGATTCTGTCTCATTTTCCAAGTACGTTGTAGATCTTGATTTCCGAGACGAATTTTGCGCTCGCCTGTTTTCCGATGATAGGCATCCATTACTTCCATCAACTTCAAATGTTTTGGGTTTTCTTCTTCAAATAAATGAAATTGTTTCTGGTTTTCCGGAATAATTTGTGTGATAAGAATCCCCGCTTTTTTATAAATTTCTCCTTCTTCAAAAATTTCTTTGAGTAGTTTCACCGCAACACCGCTTAAGGTAATACTCGAATTACTGGCGTAAGGCAACGTTTCCATTTTATAAAAATTATATCGTTGGGTGTCTACTTTGTATTTGTCTTTCCGCAAATACAAAATCACGCCATAACAACACGATTTTTGTTTGCGTAACTTTTCTGCGCAAACGGTGGCGAAAGTAGAAACGCGTTCTTTCATCTCGTCAAAGGTTCGGATGTTGCCATCAAAACTTCGAGTAATGGCAATGTTCTTTTTGTCTTTAGGTTCTTCCATTTCTATAACAGATTTCCCTTCCAACTCATATTTCAAACGAATCCCTACAACTCCCATTTCTTTTTTGATAAAACTTTCGTTGTGAGGCAAGGTAAAATCATAGGCTGTTCGTATGTTTTTAGCCAACATTTTTTTTGTCAATCGGAAGCCAATTCCCCAAACGTCTTCAATTTTCGTCCATTTTAAAGCTTTGATACGCTTCTCCTCCGAGTCGATTATATAAACTCCTTGAGTTCGGGTTTGGAATTTTTTAGCAATTTTATTAGCTACTTTCGACAACGCTTTTGTCTCGGCAAAACCCACGCAAATAGGCATACTCAACCATTTTTGAATTCGCGCTTTCATTTGCAAACCGTAGTCGTGGTAATCGGGAATTTTCATTCCATCAAAATTCAAAAAGGCTTCGTCAATGCTATACACTTCAACATGTGGCGTAAATCCTTCTAGAATTTTCATCACCCGACTACTCAAATCGCCATACAACGCATAATTAGAAGAAAACACCTGCACGTTTTGTTGCTTCAATTGTTCGCGAATTTTAAATTCAGGAGCACCCATCGGAATCCCCAAATCTTTGGCTTCGTAACTTCGAGAGATCACGCAACCGTCATTATTAGATAAAATAACAATTGGTTTTCCATTCAACTGAGGTTGGAAAACGCGTTCACAAGAAGCATAAAAATTGTTACAATCCACTAAAGCATACATTTCGTAAAGTTACCGATTTCACTTCAAAAAAGAAGAGCAGCAAAAGTTAATTATGAGTCCTGTTGATAAATTTTTTAAGGAGCTTTTTCCAGCTGTCCACTATATCTTTTTAATAAAAAATCCAGCCTTTAAAAAGCTGGATTTTTTATTAAAAAGGATGCCGTTACCATCTGGGCTAGGGCAATCCATTCCAATTCTACGTACAATCTAAAATCTAAAACCGACTTTAATGCCTCCCCATTCACTACTATTTCCCGCATCAAACTCTCTAGTAATAATAGCACGGGAATACTCAAAATACAACGTACGTGTTTGGAGTATTATTCCATAATTTAATTGTGCTGTCAATCGTTCAATAGCACTGTTACTAATCGTATACGGACTTTTGTGATTCAACAATCCGCCTTGTAAAGTCGCATCATAACCAACGAAAGTTAAAATTGGCTGGGCGTATCCATATATTGCAATTCTTTTTTTAGTCTTAGTTTGTTTAAACACCGTATTAATAATTCCAAAACTTGTGTTGAAACCTATAGTGACATTCGTAAACAAAGTACCGAGTCGAAGCGATGTGTTGCTTTGTAGTGAAAATACATTTCGATAAGAAAGCAATTGTTTCTCATAACTCACTTCATAATTCACAACAGCATCATTTCGTATTTGGTGCTGCCAACCTTGCGGAATAGTGTTCCCCGTTGCTTCATGAATGGCAACCTGCATCTCTTTCCCAAAAGCACCAGGCCCGATTAGCCCAACATTTAAAGAGGAAACCAATCTAGATTTATGAATCGTATCGGTCGTAATTACAAAGTTTTTGAGCATGATAGCAGCAGCAAAAGGACGATCTCCATATTGAATTTCAGGACTTCCGATATTGAAAGAGGTAAAGCCGATATGCTCTATCGAGATACCGTATTTACGGTTGCTATTTTTCTGTTTTAGCAATAACGTGTTTATTGGATTCTTGACTAAACTTGGCGAAACTAACTCGAAATTATAACCTTGTGTGTAGTCTTGATCCCTAGATGCAAAATAATCATTGTCATAATTGAATCGAAAATAACGGTTGGTTTCGAGGTCTCGAAATGAAACCATGTTATCAATTTTCTGTGCACTTCCAAAAGAAGAAACTAATAAAAGTAAAAAATAGATCTTGTGTTTATTCATACTTTCATATACGGAAATCGGTTGATTATAGTTTTAGGTCGATTGAAATAAAATAAAAAACCATCAAGAAATCTTGATGGCTCATCTTATTTTCATGAAAAATCTTATCCTAACAAATCCATCACTAAAGACGGAAACAATCCAATGACTAAATTCATCAATATTGCTATAACTGCCACACCATATATTAAGATTGGTGTTCCAGTTCTATTTTCGTTTGGCTCTTTCGTATACATAGCCAAAATCAACTTGAAATAATAACCCACGCTAATGATCGAATTAATGACAGCGAAAATGACCAAAACTAAAAAGCCAGCCTGAATGGTTTGACTGAATAAATTTAGTTTAGCAAAAAATCCGGCAAAAACGGGAATTCCAGCCATTGATAAAAGTGCGCCAGTTAACACCGCAGCTAATAGTGGATTTGTTTTTCCCAATCCATGGAAGTTGACAATGTCCTCATTGTCTTGGTTTTTGCAAACGTATAAGATTACTGCAAAAGCAGCGATTCCAGCTAACGAATAGGCGGTTGCATAGTATAACAAACTACTTGCAGAAGTCGTTACGCTTAATAAAGTCATCAACATAAATCCAGCATGAGAAATTCCAGAAAATGCCAACATACGTTTGACATTCGCTTGCTTCAATGCCATGATGTTTCCAACAGTCATCGACGCAATAGAAACAATTACTATAACGATTTGATATTGATAGGATATTTCAGCATTCATTGCGGTAAGTAACTTAAATAGTGTCGCCATCGCAACCACTTTCGCTAACGTACTCATAGTCGCTGTAGTCAAAGCCGGTGAACCTTCATAAACATCCGGCGCCCAAAAGTGGAAAGGAACTGCGGCAATTTTGAAAAACATTCCAATAGTTACTAATATAATTCCGATTGGAAACCAAACCGGCAATTCGGCAGATCTTGATAATTCTGATATTTCAACTACATCGAAGGTGCCCATGGCGCCATAAATCATACAAATTCCGAATAGGATAATTCCCGAAGCAAATGATCCCATTAAGAAATATTTCATCCCAGCTTCGTTACTTTTCAGATTCATTCGACTACTTGCCGCTAAAATGTATAACGAAATCGAGAGCACTTCAATACCTAAAAAGAACATCGCCAAATTGCCAAACGAAACCATAGCGACTGCACCTGATAAAAGGAACACTTTGATGGCAACATAATCAGAAAGTTTGGTTGGGTGATTTTCGTAAAAGTTATGACTCAAAGTCACTAAGAAAATCGTCAATACAATGAATAAACTTGAGAAAGCAACAGAAAATTTATTCACCATTATCATGTTGCCGTAAAAACTCCCCGGTGTGTTGAACTCAGAAATCGTCAAGCCAAGAACGCCGACTAAACCTAAAACCGTAATCGAGATTAGTGCTTTTCTTAAATTAAGAATTTCAAATAAAAGGCATAAAACACCTAATCCTATTATAGCTATTAATGTATTCATTTTTTTATTTGATTGTTAACGATTGATGTGAGTTAAAATATTTTCCAAACTTGGCGTAATCAAATCTGTAATGGGTTTGGAGTACAATCCGAAAAAGAACAAGACACCAATGATGATGAGTAATACAAGTCCTTCATTGAAAGTCACGTCACTAAATGGTTTGGCATTGGTTTCTCCTAACATGGCGTGTTGAAACATTTTCAACATATAGTACGCCCCCAAAATAATGGTCGTTCCACCCAGAATGGCAAACCCTAAATTGACTTGAAACAAACTATATAATACTGTAAATTCTCCAACGAAATTGAAGGTAGAAGGTAGCGCCACAGAGGCTAAGACCAATAATAAAAACATCGATGTAAACTTTGGAGATTGGGAACGAATACCTCCCATTTCCGAAATTAATCGGGTTTCGTAACGTCTAAAGATAATTTCAGCAACAAAGAACAAACCAACAACTACAAAACCGTGCGAAATCATTTGTAAAATGGCACCACGCAATCCGTCTAGGGTCAATGTATAAGCACCAGCGGCAATCAGACCAACGTGTGCCAGTGAAGAATACGCCAACAATTTTTTCAAATCTTTTTGACGCAAGGCTACAATCGAACCGTAAATAACGCCGGCAATACTCAATCCTATAAACAGGAATTGATAACTCTTCGCTCCAAGTGGCGCAATGGGCAACTGCCAACGAATGACGCTGTATAATCCCATTTTTAGCATGACTCCAGAAAGCAACATCGTTCCAACTGTTGGAGCTTTTTGGTAGACTTTGGCCTGCCAGGTGTGAAAAGGAATAATCGGAATTTTGATGGCATACGCCAAAAAGAAGGCAAGAAATATCCAGAATTGTTGTGCGCAAGACAAACGCAAAGCATATAAGTCTTCAAGCATGAAGCTGCCTGCTTGTGAGTACAAGTACACAAAACCGGTTAGCATAAACAACGAACCTCCTAAAGTATAAATGAAAAATTTAACCACCGCTTTTTTACGGTCTTCGGCATCGCCATTGCCCCAAAGCAAAGTGATAAAGTAAATTGGAATCAACGCCAATTCCCAGAAAATATAATATAACAGTCCATCGGCAGCTAGGAAAGTTCCCGCCATGGCAAAAGACATAAATAGTATTAAAGCATAGATGGACTTGGCATTTTGAAATGAATTTCCAAATCCCGAAAGAATAATTAGTGGTGTTAAAGCAGTAGTTAATAGCAGCATGGTCAAGGAAAGACCATCCCCTTTCAACGCGAACGAAATGTTTGGATTGCTGATCCACGGGGAAATGAAATCGATGTTTTGACCAGATTGAAATAAATTCAACAAATAAATAGAGAAGCCAAAGGAAGCAACGCCAAAAAGCAACGCCACTTTTGAGGCTAATTTATCTCCCGAAATATAGGTGGCTAATGCACCGACTAAAAGTAAAATTAATACGTAAGTACTATCCATTAGGTATAATTTATTGTGCTAAAAATAAATACGAAATCATTCCAATTACTCCCAAAACAAAAGCAAAAAGGTAAAATCCGGTATTTCCATTGTGTAATTTTCTTCCTTGTGAACCCAGTTCTAAGGTCACTTTGCCTAATCCGAAAATGAATCCAGATACTGCTGTTTCTATAAAATCTCTAAAGAATCGTGACAAAGCATTGATTGGTTTTACAAACAAACTTTCGTAAAATTCATCCACATAGTATTTGTTGTATAAGACTTTCGCAAAACCAGTAATTTGATCGTCTTCTTGAGGAACATTATTTTGTTTGATATATTTCGAATACGCGATACCAATTCCAACAAACGCTCCCACCAATGCAATTCCCATCAACATATATTCTGTAGATCCAAAAGCGTGTTCTTCAGTTGATTTAGAAAAAAGTGGAGACAAGTAGTGATGCAACCAAGTGCTTCCTGGCAGATTAATAATCCCACCAACCGCGGCTAAAGTTCCTAATACAATCAAAGGAAATGTAATCAAGCCTGGACTTTCATGCAAATGATGTTTTTGTTCCTCCGTTCCTCTAAATTCTTTGAAGAAAGTTAAGTACATCAAGCGGAACATATAGAAAGCAGTTAAAATAGAAGCAACAGAACCAACTACCCAAAGTACTTTGTTGTGTTCAAAAGCGACCATCAAAATTTCGTCTTTCGACCAAAATCCTGCGAATGGAAAAACCCCTGCAATCGCTAAGGAAGAAATCAACATGGTCCAAAAAGTAATCGGCATAGCTTTTTTCAATCCACCCATATTGCGCATGTCTTGTTCACCGTGCAAGGCGTGAATCACAGAACCCGAACCTAAGAACAAACAAGCTTTAAAGAAAGCGTGCGTGATTACGTGAAAAACAGCTACTTCGTAAGCACCCAATCCTAAAGCTAAAAACATCAGGCCCAATTGAGAAACGGTAGAATACGCCAATACTTTTTTAATATCGTTTTGCACCAATCCAATAGTGGCAGCCACTAAAGCAGTTATTGCGCCGACAATAGCAATAATATTCTGAACAAACGGAGTTAAATCAAATAAGAAGTTCAATCTCGTTACCATAAAGATACCCGCAGTTACCATTGTTGCCGCGTGAATTAAGGCAGAAACTGGCGTTGGTCCGGCCATCGCATCCGGCAACCACGTATATAAAGGAATTTGCGCCGATTTTCCACATGCGCCTATAAACAAAGCTAATGCGGCTATAACAATCCAAGGAGAATCCTGAGCTGATATGCTCATTAAGGCTGTTTTTAAATTAGTAAAATCTAATGTAGAGAAAAGGGCTCCAAGTATAAAAATTCCAATCAACAATCCTAAGTCTCCAATTCTATTCATGATGAAAGCTTTCTTCGCAGCATCATTATATTCTTGGTTTTTATACCAAAATCCGATGAGTAAGTAAGAACACAATCCAACGCCTTCCCATCCGATAAACATGACTAACAAATTGCTTCCAACTACCAGTGTAATCATGAAGAACACGAACAAGTTCAAATACGCAAAAAACGTGTGCATTTTCTCATCGTCATGCATGTAGCTGATGGAATACAAATGAATCAACGAGCCGATTCCCGTGACAAACAACAGCCACAATAACGACAATTGGTCTAATAAAAATCCAAAATCAACTTTAAAATTGCTAATCTGAATCCAATCAAATAATGAAATGACAACCGGTTTATTGGTTTGCGTTAATTGAAAGAAGAAAACCAAAGTCACTACAAAAGAAACCACTACTGAGAGCGTTCCAATAGTGCCCGAAAGTGTTTTTCCCATCGCTTTTCCGAAGAAAACGTTAAGCAAAAATCCTATAAAAGGAGCTAAAACTAAGACTAAAGCTAAAGTAGTATCCATAGATAATTATCCTTTTAATTTTTTTAGATTATCAATATCAATCGATCCTAAATTTCTAAAAATCGAAACCAAAATCGCCAATCCAACCGCCACTTCCGCCGCAGCTACTGCCATTGAGAAGAATACAAATACTTGTCCTTGTGAATCTTGATGGTAAGTCGAAAACGCAACGAACAATAAGTTCACGGCATTCAACATAATTTCAATCGACATAAATACGATGATGGCATTTCTTCGGTATAGCACGCCAAACACCCCGATGCAGAACAAAATCACGCAAAGGAAAATGTAGTTTTCGATACCGATTTGATTTAAAATATTATTCATTAGTTCTTCCGGTTTTTTCTTTTTTAGACAACAACACCGTTCCAATCATCGCCACCAAAAGCAAGATCGATGCGTATTCAAACGGCACCATATATTCGTTCAACAATACTTTTCCAAGCACTTTTATCGATTGATAATCTTCTCCAGTCGACACATACTCGCCCACAATTGGTTTCGAATTCACGAAAATGGCAATCAAGACCAAACAGATCAAGCAAAACAAAATGACCGCCGCCCAACGGGTGACACGAGGCTTGTGAACTTCATCTTCTTTATTCAAGTTCATTAACATGATCGTAAACAAAAACAGAATCATGATCGCACCCGAGTAGACAATAATATGAACAATAGCAAGGAATTGCGAGTTCAACAACAAATAATGTCCAGCAATCGAGAAGAAACAAATCACCAAATAAATCGCCGAGTGAATCGGGTTTTTAGTAAAAATCGTAAGGAAAGCAGTCGCTACAGTAACCGCGGACAATACACAAAAAAGGATTAAAGCTATCGACATTAGTTTGCGTTTTTAAGTTGAGCATTTTTCATCGCCATATCTAAAGGCATGACCAATTTGTCTTTTCCGAAAATAAAATCTTCACGTTCGTAGCTAGAAGGCACCAACACTTTCGATGTCGTCAAGTAAATCGCATCTTTCGGACACGCTTCTTCACACAATCCGCAGAAAATGCAACGCAACATATTGATTTCATAAATCGAAGCGTATTTTTCTTCACGATACAAATGCTTTTCATCTGCTTTACGCTCTGAAGCCACCATCGTAATTGCTTCAGCTGGACAAGATAAGGCACACAAACCACAAGCTGTACAGTTTTCTCGACCTTGCTCGTCGCGTTTTAGCATGTGTTGTCCACGGTACACTGGACTCATAGTTCGCACTTGCTCCGGGTACTGAATCGTTACTTTGCGCGTAAACAAGTGTTTGATGGTAATCCACAAACCTTTGACAATCGCCACCAAATACAAGCGTTCTAAAAAAGTCATTTCCTTGTTGGAAACCATCTTTTTGCGTCCCGATAAGGATATTGTTTCTATTGAAGTCATTTTTTATTTCTTATTTTTTTCGAAGCCAATCCTGCTATCCGCTTTATCTTTTTCTGCTTAAAGGGAGCAGAAAAAGGATGCCGCTGCTATCAGGGCTAGGGCTTTTCGTACTTATTGTTCTATTTCTTAAATTTTAATTCTTGTATCCAATTTTTGTTCGTTCTTCTTTATGTTCTCGTTTTTCTATCAGTTCATCCAAATACGAAAAAACCAATTCGATGTTTTTATCGTGATTGACGAGCTTTTTTTTTATGGCTTCTATTTCGAGATTTACACTTAAATTGTCCGTTAGTAATTCTCGTAAATGCACAAATATTTCAATAATTTTAATACTCATTTGAGTTGCTCTTTCACTTTTCAGCACGTTGGCTAATTGCAAGACACCATGCTCTGTAAAGGCAAAGGGTAATTTTCTTGAGCCTCCCCAACTTGAAGTCGCATTTTGCGACTTCAAGTTTTCGTATTCTACTTCATTAAGTTGAAACATAAAATTCTCTGGGAATCTTGCACTATTTCTCTTAATCTGTTCGTTTATTCTCTTTGTTTCTACTTCGTAAAGTGCTGCTAAATCTCGATCCAGCATTACTTTCTGATTTCTAATAAAATAAATTTTATTAGTGATCACCTCGTCAGGGATGATAATTTCTTTCATAAAAAATCTGTTTGGCGTTGATAAAAATTTATTCTTTGCAAGGTGTCGCAAAATGCGACACCTTAGTTTTTTTTCGAAGTCGTCGCAATTTGCGACTACCTAATCTTTATTGGCTTTTACTTTGGTATTACTACAACTTGATGTCGCATTTTGCGACTTCAAGATTTTACATTCCTAAATAGACTGCGATATCATGTCTCAAAATCACAATACCTGTCACAATAATATTGGCTATCGACAGTGGAATCAAAATTCTCCAACCCAAGTGCATCAATTGGTCGTAACGAAATCTCGGAATCGTCCAACGAACCCACATATAGAAAAAGATAAACCCACAGATCTTAATAAACAAAACAACAATGCCAATTACATTGGCAAGATTTACTCCCCAATTTTCTACAGCCCAAGCCATGCCAGGATAGTTATAACCTCCGAAGAACAACACCGCCAAAATCGTAGATGAGATAAACATATTCGCATATTCCGCAAACAAATAGAATCCCATTTTCATTGAAGAATACTCGGTATGGTAACCACCAATTAACTCTGATTCACATTCCGCTAAATCGAAAGGTGTTCTGTTGGTTTCTGCAAATGCGCAGATTAAAAAGATTAAAAAGGAAAGCGGTTGGTAAAAGACATTCCAATTCATTCCAGATTGTTGCAAAGAAATCTCTCTCAAGCTCAATGTACCTGTCATCATCAACAAAGCAATAACAGACAATCCCATCGCTACTTCATACGAAACCATTTGCGAAGCGGCACGAACTGCGCCCATTAATGAGAACTTGTTGTTAGAAGCCCAGCCTCCAATCATAATGCCGTATACTCCAACAGAAAGAATCGCGAAAATGTACAATAAAGCCACATTAATGTCTGTCGCTTGTAAAATTATATCTCTGCCAAACAAATGAAATTTATCGCCCCAAGGGATAACAGCACTGGTCATCAAAGCGGTGCTCATGGCGATCGCAGGTCCAACAAAAAACAAAAATCTATTTGGGGTATTGGGCTCAAACTCTTCTTTGGAGAATAATTTTAGTCCATCCGCCAAAGGTTGAAATAATCCCAATGGTCCTGCTCTGTTAGGTCCGATTCGGTCTTGCAACCAAGCCGCTACCTTACGTTCCGCCCAAGTGGAATACATCGCCATCAGCATGGTTACAGCAAATACGACAAGAATGATGACGCTTTTATCGATGATAAGAGTACTATCCATTGTTTTTTAGTTTTTGCTGATTAGTGATGTCTTCCGCTGTTAATGGAGTGTCTGGCATGCTAATTTTCTTACGGTCAATATCACGTCCTAACAATATGTTTTTCTCTGTTGCAATCTCTACTTTCTCTAACTTACGAGTGTAGTTATTTTGATTGATTACTGAATCTTTTTCAAATTTTCTTGGCCCTTCAATCACCCAATCCGCTGGGTTTTTGTGGTCAAAACGACAGCCGTTGCAGATGAATTCTTCCACTTCATGGTATTCATCTTTGCGTCCGGTTACTCTTTGAATTTCATCCCCAAACATCCAAACGGTCGTTTTTCCACAACATTTGTCGCAGTTTCTATGCGCATTGTAAGGTTTGTTAAACCAAACTCTCGATTTGAATCGGAAGGTTTTGTCTGTTAACGCACCCACTGGACAAACATCAATCATGTTTCCAGAGAACTCATTGTCTATCGCTTTTGAAATACAAGTCGAAATGTTCGAGTGATCGCCGCGGTCCATTACGCCATGTACTCGATTGTCCGTTAACTGATCGGCTACCATCACACAACGGTAGCACAAAATACAACGGTTCATATGCAATTGAATATTCGGGCCGATATCTTCTGGCTCAAAAGTTCGCTTCTCTTCGATGAATCTAGTTTGCGATTTTCCGTGTTCGAAACTTAAATTTTGCAAATCACATTCTCCGGCTTGATCGCAAACTGGGCAATCCAAAGGGTGATTGATTAACAAAAATTCAGTTACAGATTTGCGCGCATCTTGCACTCGATCAGAAGATTTGCTATTCACTTCCATGCCATCCATGCAACCGGTTACACAAGATGCCATTAGTTTTGGCATTGGTCTTGGGTCGGCTTCACTTCCTTTAGCAACTTCCACTAAACAACAACGACATTTTCCGCCGCTTCCTTTTAGTTTTGAATAATAGCACATCGCTGGAGGAACGACTTCACCGCCAATCATACGTGCTGCTTGTAGGATGGTTGTTCCTGGTTCTACTTCAATACTATGTCCGTCTATGGTTACTTTCATTCTTTTTATGTTTAGAAAGTTTAGAAGTTTAGAAAGTTTAGTTTCATGACTTCATATTCTAATTTACTTATACTGTTTGCTTTGCTACTAAATGCTTCACTTTTTCAAATGGTTCATTCACAAAGTGATCTCTATTTTTTATTTTCTCCGGGAAACGAATGTGGTATTCGAACTCGTCCTTAAAGTGACGAATCGCCGCTGCCACAGGCCATGCTGCTGCATCACCCAACGGACAAATGGTGTTGCCTTCAATTTTGCTTTGAATGCTCCACAACAATTCGATATCTTCTTCACGGCCGTGACCGTTTTCGATTCGATGCAATACTTTTTCTAACCAGCCGGTTCCTTCACGGCAAGGTGAACATTGTCCACAGCTTTCGTGGTGGTAGAAACGAGAGAAATTCCAAGTATTTCTTACGATACATGCGGTGTCATTGTAAACGATAAATCCACCAGAACCCAACATCGATCCTGTTGCAAAACCACCGTCGCTTAAGGATTCGTATGACATCAAACGGTCTTCTCCGGCTGCCGTTTTGTAAATTAAATTCGCTGGTAAAACTGGAACTGAACTTCCTCCAGGCACGAATGCTTTTAGAGGACGATCGTTGATCATACCTCCACAGTATTCTTCAGAATTCATGAATTCATATACGCTTAATCCCAATTCAATTTCAAAAACACCTTGGTTTTTAATGTGTCCTGAAGCTGAAATTAGTTTCGTTCCTGTTGATCTTCCAATTCCAATATTAGCGTAGTCGGCTCCAGAGTTGTTGACAATCCATGGCACAGCGGCAATGGTTTCAACGTTATTCACTACCGTTGGATTGGCCCAAAGTCCAGATACCGCCGGGAATGGTGGTTTGATTCTTGGATTTCCACGTTTACCTTCTAACGATTCAATTAAGGCAGTTTCTTCTCCACAGATGTATGCTCCTCCACCAATTTGAACATATAATTCCAAATCGTAACCCGAACCTAAGATATTTTTTCCTAACCAACCAGCCGCTTTAGCTTCGGCGATGGCTCTTTCTAAAATTTTATAAATCCACATGTATTCTCCACGAATGTAGATGTAGGATAAGTTGGCTCCCAAGGCATAGCTCGAGGTAATCATTCCTTCGATTAATAAGTGAGGAAGGAACTCCATTAAGTAACGATCTTTGAAAGTCCCAGGTTCTGATTCGTCGGCATTACAAACGAAATGTCTTGGTTTGCCGGATTTTTTATCAATGAAACTCCATTTCATTCCGGCAGGGAAACCCGCGCCACCACGACCACGCAATCCGGAAGTTTTCACTTCTTCGACTACTTCGTCTGGAGTCATTTTTTTGATAGCTTTTTCTACCGATGCATAACCGCCTTCTTTGCGATACACTTCGTAGGTTCTGATACCCGGAACGTTAATTTTGTCTAATAATATTTTTTGTGACATATTATTTATCGTGTAACGTGATTTTATTTTCTTTACAATCGGCAATCAGCTGGTCGATTTTTTCTTCATTCAAATGTTCTTTGTAGAAATCTCCCAACTGCATCATCGGAGCGTATCCGCAAGCACCCAAACATTCAACGCCGCGAACTTCGAAAAGCCCGTCAGCGGTTGGTTCGCCTACTTTTACACCTAATTTGGAGCAGGTGTAATCCATTAAATTTTCTACGCCATTCAAACAACAAGGCGAAGTTTGGCAAAACTCAAACATGTATTTTCCGATTGGTCTTTGATTGTACATGGTGTAAAAAGTCACCACTTCATAGACTTCAATCGGTTTTAGTTTTAAAATTTCAGCAACTTTATCTTGCAATTCTATGCTCAGCCAATTATCATGCGCATCTTGCACTTCATGCAAAACAGGCATTAAAGCTGATTTTATTTTATCTTCAGGATAATGACTAATCAATTCGTTGATGCGTGTCGTTAGTGCATCGGTGATGTAGATTTCCTGTTTGTAATGCGTGTGTTCCATTTCTTATTATGTTAAATTTTGAATGTTAAATTTTGAATGCTTGTCTTTGATTTAAAATTTAAAATTCATCATTTATAATTTTTTTATGCGTCTAATTCTCCAGCAATAACATTTAAACTTGACAAAATCACAATGGCATCCGATAGCATCGAGCCTTTGATCATTTCAGGATACGCTTGGTAATAAATAAAACAAGGACGACGGAAATGCAAACGATACGGTGTTCGGCTTCCATCAGTCACCAAATAAAACCCTAGCTCACCATTGCCACCTTCTACGGCGTGATAAATTTCAGCCACAGGAACTGGAACTTCTCCCATTACAATTTTGAAATGGTAAATCAAAGATTCCATATTATTATAAACATCTTCTTTTGGAGGCAAGTAATAATCCGGAACATCAGCGTGATAAGGTCCTTCCGGCATTTTTGCCAACGCTTGTTTGATGATGCTGATACTTTCACGAACTTCGGCATTACGAACGCAGAAACGATCGTACGTATCACCTGATTTTCCTACGGGTATGATAAAATCGAAATCTTCGTAAGAAGAATAAGGATGTGCAACACGAACGTCATAATCAACGCCAGCGGCACGTAAGTTTGGTCCAGTAAATCCATAAGCCATAGCTTGCTCAGCAGTTATAGCTCCAACGTTTACTGTTCTATCAATAAAAATTCTGTTTCTTTCAAAAAGGTTTTCAAATTCTTGCCAAGCTACTGGGAATTCTTCTAAGAATACATCCAATTTCTTGAACGCTTCTGGCGACCAATCTCTTTCGAAGCCACCGATTCTTCCCATATTCGTAGTTAATCGTGCGCCGCAAATTTCTTCGTAGATTTCGTATACTTTTTCTCTGAATTGAAATACATATAAGAAACCGGTATAAGCACCAGTATCAACACCAAGAATCGAATTACAAATCAAGTGATCGGTAATTCTTGCCAATTCCATTACAATGACTCTTAGATATTGTGCTCTTTTTGGCACTTCAATATCCAAAAGCTTTTCTAAAGTCATCCACCAACCCATGTTATTAATAGGAGAGGAACAGTAGTTCATTCGGTCGGTCAGTGGTGTAATTTGGTAGAACGGACGATTTTCAGCAATTTTTTCAAAAGCTCTGTGAATGTATCCAATGGTAGGCTCAGCTTCTAAAATTCGCTCGCCATCCATCAACAATATATTTTGAAAAATACCGTGGGTTGCGGGGTGCGTTGGCCCTAAATTCAGCATCGACAATTCACTTCCGTCTTCGTTGAGTTGCTCTTTTATTCGTTTAGCATAACGATGCTCAGGTGATAATAATAGTTCTGACATATCTTCAATTACGAATTAAAAATTATGAATTAAAAATTTTACTTTTAAAGGCATCATTGCAATTTAAATCGTGTTTTTTATTTTACTAAATAGTTATCATTTATTAGATCTCGTAATTCGTAATTTTTAATTCGTAATTATAAGTTTATTGTGGTTCTTCCAAAGAAACGATCGTCTTTATCGGTCCTTCCGCTGTCTTCCATAGGAAATTCTTTTCGCATTGGAAAGGAAATCATTTCATCCATATTCAAAATGCGTTTTAATTGTGGATGACCTATGAAATTAACACCATAGAAATCATACGTTTCTCTCTCCATCCAATTGGAACTTAGAAAAATATTCGAAATGGTTTTGATTTCTGGAGTTCCGTTAAGATATGCTTTGATTTTGATTCGCTTGTTTTCGTACCAATTGTGCAAGTGATAAACAATGGCAAACTGATGATTTTCGTCATTTTCAGGATAGTGAATTCCACATAAATCCGTTAAGAAATGAAAACGCAAATCTTCGCTATTTTTAAGGAATAAAATAACAGCTGTATTTTTATCGGCTGCCATTTCAAAGGAAAACACCTCTTTTTCTTCTTGAAAGTTAAATAAACTTTCGCCAAAAGTTTCGAGTAATTTATTTTGAATGTCTATATTTTCTAAAGCCATTTTTATTGGATATTATAAGAGGCTAATAATTCTTGGTATTCTGGCGAACTCCTTCTACGAACCGATTCGCTTCGAACTAATTCTTGTAATTTCATTACACCGTCAACAATTTGTTCTGGTCTTGGCGGACAACCTGGAACATATACATCTACAGGAATTACTTTGTCGATTCCTTGTAAAACAGAATAAGTGTCGAATATCCCACCAGAAGAAGCACAAGCTCCCACTGCAATAACCCAACGAGGTTCTGCCATTTGTTCGTAGACTTGACGAAGAATTGGCCCCATTTTTTTAGAAATAGTTCCCATGACCATCAACATATCTGCTTGACGAGGAGAAAAACTTACGCGTTCTGATCCGAATCTTGCTAAATCATAATGCGAAGCCATGGTTGCCATAAATTCAATTCCACAACAAGAGGTTGCAAATGGCAATGGCCAAAGTGAATTGGCACGAGCTAAACCAACAACATCATTTAGTTTTGTTGCGAAGAAACCTTCGCCAACAACTCCTTCAGGAGGTTCAACCATCGTTAATTTTGAATCACTCATTTATATATGAATTAAAGATTAAAAATTATGAATTAATAATCATAATTTAAAACTAATTTCTCTAGAAATTTTTTAATTATTAATTTCTAATTTTTAATTAAAACTATTCCCACTCTAAAGCCTTCTTTTTGATGATGTAGAAAAATCCCACCAAAAGCAAAAGCATAAAAATCACCATTTTAATCATTCCTTCAACGCCTAACTCTTTGAAATTAATTGCCCAAGGATAAAGGAAAATTACTTCAACATCAAATAACACAAAAAGAATAGCTACTAAAAAGTATTTAACAGAGAAAGGAATACGTGCATTTCCAACAGATTCGATGCCGCACTCGAAATTCTTATCTTTAATTTCTGAATTTCTTTTTGGGCCTAATTTACCAGAAATAAAAATGGTTCCAGCTACAAACCCAACGGCTAAAAGCAGCTGCATTAGTATAGGAAAATAGTCTAATTGATTTGATTGCATGTCTTAAAAAGAGTATTTTATTTTTTCAACCACAAAGATAACTTTCAATAATTAAATAGCAACGATAAAATTCAAAATCCTAGATAGAATAACGATGCATGCTTCTAATTTTTATTGATTATAAATAAGAAGAATAAATTTTTTGAATTGTTGATCGATACAAATAGGTTAAACTATTATTTTATGAAATAGAGCAAAAAAAAACGTTCCGAAATACATCGGAACGTTAAATTTTCTAGGTAACAAAAATAATTTATATTTTAGTCTTCAAGAGCTACTACTTGAGCAGCTACTTTACCTTTTCTTCCTTCTTCTTCTTCATAACTTACTCTGTCACCTTCACGAAGTTCTTCCGCTTTGATTCCTGATGCATGAACGAAAATGTCTTTTCCTGTTTCTTCATCTGTAATGAATCCGTAACCTTTAGATTCATTGAAAAATTTAACTGTACCTGTACGCATTGTAATTGTAATAATAATTTATAATGCTGCAAATGTAGGTTTAAAAATAATACGAATGCAACTAGTGTGTTACTATTTTGTAAAAATTATTGATTCTCAACGTTTTCTATAAAAATTTTGAAAAAAAATTATTTTAAATCTAATTTAATATGCAATTCATTTAATTGTGCATTATCAATAACCGAAGGCGCATCAATCATAACATCACGACCGGAATTGTTTTTAGGAAAAGCAATAAAGTCACGAATAGTTTCTTGTCCACCCAAAATAGCTACCAATCGGTCTAATCCGAAAGCCAATCCTCCATGTGGCGGAGCACCGAACTGAAAAGCATCCATCAAGAAACCAAATTGATTTCTGGCTTCTTCTTCAGTAAATCCTAAGTACTTAAACATCAATTCTTGTGTGGCTTTGTCGTGAATTCGAATTGATCCACCACCAATTTCATTTCCATTCAAAACCATATCATAGGCATTGGCACGAACCGCTTTAGGATCTGTTTCCAATAACGCCATATCTTCTGGTTTTGGTGATGTAAAAGGATGATGCATCGCATGATAACGACCACTTTCTTCATCATATTCTAACAAAGGAAAATCAACAACCCAAAGTGGTGCGAATTCGGCAGGATTTCTCAACCCAAGTCGCGTCGCTAATTCCATACGAAGCGCAGAGAGTTGTGTTCTAGTTTTATCTGCTGGACCAGAAAGCACGAAAATCATATCGCCAGCTTTGGCTCCAGTCACTTTTGCCCATTGCCCTAAATCGTCTTGGTCGTAGAATTTGTCTACGGATGATTTGTAGGTTCCGTCTTCATTGCATTTGACATAAACCATTCCTGAAGCGCCAACTTGCGGGCGTTTTACCCAATCAATCAAGCCATCAATTTCTTTTCTTGTATATTCTCCTGCACCAGGAACTGTAATTCCAACGACTAATTCAGCAGCATTAAAAACAGGGAATTCTTTATGTTGAGCCACTTCGTTTAACTCCCCAAATTTCATTTCAAAACGAATGTCTGGTTTGTCGTTTCCGTAGGTTTTCATGGCATAATCGTAAGTAATTCTTGGGAATTTTTCTACTTCAATGCCTTTGATTTCTTTCAATAAATGACGCGTTAATCCTTCGAAAACATTCAGAATATCTTCTTGTTCTACGAAAGCCATTTCGCAATCGATTTGGGTGAATTCGGGTTGGCGATCCGCACGCAAATCTTCATCTCGAAAACATTTTACAATTTGGAAATATTTGTCCATACCGCCCACCATCAACAATTGCTTGAAAGTTTGAGGCGATTGTGGTAAAGCGTAAAATTGCCCTTCGTTCATTCGACTTGGAACCACAAAATCTCTAGCTCCTTCTGGAGTTGATTTGATTAAATAAGGTGTTTCTACTTCACAGAAATCCAAATCTGATAAATACTTACGTACTTCCATGGCTACTTTATGACGGAAGAGTAAACTGTTTTTTACTGGATTTCTACGAATATCAAGGTAGCGGTATTTCATTCGAATGTCTTCACCGCCGTCGGTTTCGTCTTCTATTGTAAATGGAGGTGTCAGTGCCGCATTTAAGATTGTCATTTGAGTCACTAATATTTCAATATCGCCCGTTGCGATATTTTTGTTTTTAGCTTCTCTTTCGATGACAGTTCCTTTCACTTGAATCACAAATTCACGACCTAGCGTTTTTGCCAATTCGAAAACTGATTTTTCCGTTCTACTTTCGTCAAACATCAGCTGGGTAATTCCGTAGCGATCACGCAAATCGACCCAATTCATAAATCCTTTGTCTCGAGATTTTTGAACCCAACCCGCTAAAGTTACTTCGTTATTGATATGCGCAGCAGTTAGTTCACCGCAATTGTGACTTCTATACATTTTCAGAATTTTATGCGGCAAATTTAAGGATAATTGTTAATTAATAAGAGTGGAATTGTAAATTATAAAATGAGATGGATTTTAAAACAATTTCTGATTTATAATGGTTGCGTTAGGGATAGAAGCGGCATCCTGCGCTGCTTTTAGCGCAGATATAGCGGAAAGCCCGACCTTTAGGGAACGCCCATAAACCAAAACCCAATGTTAAGTTTTTCTCAATGTTACCAAATTGTTAAGCAAAAGTTTGTTTTTTGTAAATTAATGTATACATTTGTTGTGTAATTGTTAATAATCTAAAACCTACACCTATGAAAAAGTATATGATAATCGGGGCAGTGTTGATGTCAAGCATGATTTTCGCACAAAAACAAACCCCAAAATTGGAAGTTGTTGATATTATGGTGAAAGCAACTTATTATTATGATAATGGTAAGATTCAACAAGAAGGGTTTTTTAAAGATGGAAAACTTGAAGGTAAGTGGATTGCGTATGATGCGCAAGGAAATAAACTTTCTGTAGGAGAATATAGTAACGGACAGAAAGTTGGAAAGTGGTTTTTTTACAACGACGCTAAATTAAGTCAAGTAGATTATTCTAATAATCAAGTGGCTTACGTTACGACTCACTAAGTCTCAAATACAATAAAAAAAACCCGTCTTAATTAAGACGGGTTTTTTTGTGCTTATAATTAAGCATTGCTCAATTCGTTACTTTTATTTCTGCGATCTTTCAACCAATATTTCACTCTTTTTACCAAGTAGAACATAACGGGAACCATGACTAAAGTCAGCACTGTAGCATAGGTTAATCCAAAGATGATTGTCCATGCAAGTGGAGACCAGAAAATTACATTATCACCACCTATATATAAGTGTGGATTTAAATCGGTTACCAATCCGAAGAAGTCAAAGTTTAATCCAACGGCTAAAGGTATTAATCCTAATACTGCGGTTAAGGCAGTCAATAAAACTGGACGCAAACGCGATTTTCCACTTTCGATAATGACAGCTTTTATTTCTTCGAGTGATAAATCATCATGAGTTTCTACTCCTTTATCGGCTACTTTTTTATCTAAAAGAAGTACGAAGAAATCCATCAATACGATACCATTTTTCACGACAATTCCCGCTAAGGAAATAATTCCCATCATAGTCATCAAGATTACGAAATCCATGTTGGCAATGACATAGCCGTAGAAAACGCCACTAAAACTTAGTAAAACAGTAAATAAAATCACCATCGATTTGGATACAGAATTAAACTGCAAAACAATAATAATTGTAATTCCGGCTAAGGCTAAAAACAAAGCATACATTAAGAAACTTTGATTTTTTCCTTGTTCTTCTTGTACACCAGAAAACGAATAGGTGATTCCTTTAGGCAATTCATAGCCTTTTAATTCGGTTTGAATTAATTTTGAAATTTCATCACCATTATAACCTGTTAGGACATTAGAATAAATCGTTAAGATTCTATTGTAATTTTTACGTTTAATTTGATTATAAGTGCTTGTCTTTTCCGTTTTAGAAACGGCAGAAATCGGGACTTGCATCATTTGTCCGTTGTTTTGATTTCTAAAAGTCAAAGATTGATTGAACAAAACATTTTCATTTTTTCGTTGATCTTCTTGCATTCTTACCACAATATTATAATCATCATCACCTTCTTTGAAAGTGGAGATTTCCTGACCATACACAGAACGACGTAAATTAAAACCAAGTTGACCAGTAGAAACGCCAACACTTCCTGCATTTACACGATCTACTTTGACTTCCAATTCTGGGCTTTGTTTGTTGACATCGACGTTTAATTTTTCAATCCCAGGAATGTTTTTGCTATTGACAAATGAAATCATTTTGTCTGCTTGCGCTATCATAGCATCATAATCATCACCAGTAAGTTGAATACTTATTGGATAACCTGATGGTGGGCCAGCTGCATCTTTTTCGACAGTAACAGTTGCTCCAGCAATACCTTTTACTTTAGTACGAATCTCTTCTAAGATATCTGAAGTGTTGACGTCTCTTCTGAATTTAAATTCAGAGAAATTCACCGTAACTTTTCCTTTAAAAGGTGTTTCAGAAGAAGATCCTGCATCTACATTTGGATTTCCAGCGCCAACTCCGACTTGAGAAACAATGCTTTCGGCTATAAAATTTTCTTTAGTGGATGGGTCGATGTATTTACTTAGGATATCAATGACTTGATTTTCTACATATTTCGTCGCCTTATTGGTTTTATCAATGTCTGTTCCTTGTGGATATTCGATATACGCTATGGCTTGATTTGGAATATTGTCTGGGAAAAACAACACTTTCCTCGGAAAAATCCCCAATAACATAAAGGAAATAAATAGCATAGCGATGATTCCTCCAAGAGCTAACCATGC
The DNA here is from genome assembly GCA_043783565.1 of Flavobacterium sp. Classification (GTDB taxonomy): domain Bacteria; phylum Bacteroidota; class Bacteroidia; order Flavobacteriales; family Flavobacteriaceae; genus Flavobacterium. Next base: position 21,957 of record JAYVZG010000028.1, read on the forward strand.
ATTTCTTCCTGTTAGAATTTTAGCTAAAAAAGCTTTGTATTTGTTTTCCATTCGAGGGAAAAAACCATGTTGAAAATCTTGTGTCCATTGGTATAATTTGATTTTATACAACCACATTAACACTAATGAGATTATAGACAAATGCCCAACAGCTCTCAACCCTTTACTATCGTATAGATTTCCAACAATCACAAATATAAGGGCGATAATTGCAAAAATAATAGAGTATTTTTTAGCGGATTTAGAAGTGACATTTTTGTCTTCAATATCCATAGACCCTCCAGTCATTGCAGCGTTTACAATCATTGCCACAAATAAAGAAGAGCTAAGTGTAATGGTTAAGGTAATTGGGAAATATTTCATGAATTTTCCCATGGTTCCTGGCCAAAGCGCAAAAGGTAAAAACGCCATCAATGTAGTTGCAGTTGAGGAGATAACAGGCCAAGCAATTTCGCCAATTCCAATTTTGGAAGCTTGCACACGAGGCATTCCTTTTTTCATGTTGGCAAATACGTTATCGACGACGACAATTCCGTCATCCACCAGCATTCCTAATCCCATTACCAATCCGAAAAGAACCATCGTATTTAAGGTTAATCCAAAGGCTGAAAGAATCGTAAAAGCCATCAACATCGAAAGCGGAATTGCCGCTCCAACAAATAATGAATTACGCAATCCCATGGTAAACATCAAGACAATCATCACCAGTACAATTCCAAAAATGATGTGATTTGAAAGTTCATTTACTTGGTGCTCCACACGAGAAGATTGATCGTTGGAAAGTTCTAATTTTAAATCTTTTGGCAAATAATTTTCTTTCGCCAATTCGATTTTTTCTTTCACTTGCTCAATGGCAGAAATCATATTTTGACTTGAACGTTTCTTAACATTGAGCATTACCACTTCGATTCCTTTCTCACGAGCATAAGTGGTTTTTTCTTTTTCTTTAAAAGAAACGGTAGCAATATCTTTTAAGTAAACAGTTCCGTTATGATGTTTTACAACTACATTTTCTAATTCTTTTGGATCTTTAATTTCACCTACAATTCGAATATTGTTTCGAGAACCTTGTGAAATTAAATTTCCACCAGAAAGTGTCATGTTTTCATATTTCACTGCATTCTGAATGTCGTCAAAAGAAACTTGTGCAGCAGACATTTTAAAAATATCAACGGCTATTTCAACTTCTTTGTCATCAACACCTAGAATATCAACTTTTTTAACTTCAGGAATTTCTTCGATATCGTCTTGCAATCGTTCCCCATATTTTTTAAGTTGTTGCGTGGTGTAATTCCCTTTCAAATTGATATTCAAAATAGGCACTTCCTCCGAAATATTTAATTCAAAAACACTTGGTTCTACTTTACTACCGTTGTCAAGATTAGGCCAATCGGTATCTGCTTTTACGATGTCAACTTTATCTTTGATTTTTAATTTGGCTTCCTCGATGGATACTTTGTCACCAAATTCTACCACGATCATTCCATAATCTTGAAACGAACTTGCGGTTACTTTTTCAACACCGCTGATGTTTTTGATTTCTTTCTCAAGTGGTTTTACAATTAATTTTTCAACATCTTCTGCAGAATTCCTAGGGAATATGGAAGAGATATATACTTTGTTTTCGATGATTTCCGGGAAATCTTCCCGTGGCATCGAAGTGTATGCAATTAAACCAGTTATTACAATTAGAAGTGTGAAGATGTAAACTGTAACACGATTGTCTACAGCCCAACTTGATATGCCGAATTCTTTGTTTTTGTGACTCATTTTTTTATAGTTTAGAAGGGTTATTAGTTTAGGAAGGGTTAGAAAGTATAGGAGTTTAGTAATTATATAAAAATTTCAGCAACTAAATCCTCTAAACTTATAACTCTTCTAACTCTTTTTTATCCTTCATTATTTATTTGTGATTTTCGTAATGCATCTAACATAAATGTTATTTCTTCTATTTCTATTCTGATTTTTAAATAATTTTCTTCTTCTATATATTCTAAATCTAAAGAAATCATTAATTGATTTAACAATTCTAAAGCAGATGCATATGCTATTTCTGTATACCTTGCTTTTTCTTTAAAGGTTTGTCTCCCTGAACCTTCCGCAATATTTGAAGGTATTGAAACACTACATCTACGCATTTGACTTGACATTCCGAATTGTTCCTCTTTGGGAAATGCTCTCGTGATTTTATAAATAACGACAGCTAATTTTTTAGATTTTTGCCAAACCAATAGTTTTTCGAAAGAATATGTTTTCATGTGGATAGTTCAGAAAGGTTATGAGGTTTAGAAGGTTTAGAAAGGTTATTTAAATAGACCATACTTGCGGAGTAACTAAACCTCCTAACCTTTTAAACTTTCTAACCTTTTTTTTAAAAATTAAGTTTCATTCCATCCGAAATAGCATTCACACCTTCAGAAACGATAACATCTTCTTCCGATAAACCTGTAATGATTTCTGTTACATTATCAGAAGATTTACCAACAGTTACAATTGTTTTCTTAGCAACTCCAGTTTTACCATTACTTCCTTCAACGATATATAGGTATTGATTTCCTTTTCCGTCTTCTTGAATAACATTGGTCGGAACAACAGTAGCGTCTTTATTTGCATAATCAATAATTTTAAGCTTCGCCACTTGATTAGGACGCAATAAATTATCTGGATTTGGAATACTCACTTCTATCCCAAAACTTCTGTTGTTTGGATTGATGAAATTACCAATTTGACGAACTTTTCCTTTGTAGGTTTTCCCTAATGAAGTTAAATAAACATCTACTTCAGTTCCTATTTTCAATTTCCCAATATAGGTTTCAGGAACAGAGGTGGAAACAAACATATTTCCAAGATTTACAATTCGCATCAAACCTTGTGGCCCAGGAGCTACTACTTGTCCTTTCTCAACAAATAATTCATCGATGGTTCCTGAAAAAGGAGCTCGAATAATCGTTTTAGACAATTGCGCTTTCATCTGACCAATCGATTTTTGTAGACTTGTCATTTGAGTTTGCGCTTGTAAATATTGAATTTCAGAACCGATTTTCTGATCCCAAAGATTTTTTTGTCTCTCAAAAGTGGTTTTTGCCAATTCGTATTGTGTTTGAATTTGCGCCAATTGTTGACTCATTCCAGCATCATCAATTCTTCCGAGAATTTGTCCTTTGGCAACTTTTTGTCCAGATTTTACGGTTAATGAAGTTAATGTCCCGCTAAATTCAGGTTGAATTATGATATTTTCTTTGGTATCGACACTACCTTGAATATCTAAATAATGATTGAAAAGAGTGTCTTTTACGGTGATTACAGAAACTAAAGCCTCTTCTTTTTTTGTGTCTAATTTTGCTAAAGCCTCTTCAATTTTAGCTATTTCTAATTGCAATGCAGCTTTCTTTTCAACCAATGCTTTGGTGTTTTTGGATTCGATTAAAGAATCGATAGTTTGGCTTTTTTCTTTATTCCCACACGAATAAAACGCAAGGGTTAAAACGGATAGTATGAAAATTTTTCTCATCGTGGTTGTTAGTTTTTGTTTATTATTTTTTCTAGAGCGGCTTTTTTGTTAATGATATTTACCATCGATTGTAAATAATTTTGTTGCGCCGTATACAATTGTCGTTGGGCTTCGCTAAAATCAAAACTCGAAGACAAACCTTCTTTAAATTTGATTTGTTGTTTTTTCTCGATACGTTCCGCCAGATTCAAATTCGATTTTGATGTTGCGTATTCTTCAATACTAAATTCGTAATCGCTTTTGGTGCTTTCGTATTGTAATTTTAATTTTTGTTCGGTTTCTATTAATTGTGTTTTGGCTTGTTCAAAAGCAATTTTGGCTTGTTGTGTTTTGGCACTTCTACCAAAGCTACTAAAAATGGGAACGTTCAAACCTACACCCAAATTGGAGAATTTATTCCATTTTTGGTCTGTTGTAAAAAAAGAAAAGTTGTTTGCAAAAGCGTTGTAACCAAAGTTAACATTGGCAGCAAGTGAAGGCAACGCTTTACTTTTTTGTAATTTATATTCTAAACGACGTTGCTCATTGAAGTTCAACATCATTTGATAATTGATATTATTGTCAAGCGTAAAAGTTGCTTTTGTCATTGCCAAATCTAAATTAGATGTTGTCAAAGCGTCTAATTTCTCGGTAAGTTTTAAATCAGCATTAATGTCAATTCCTAAAGCAATTTTCAACATTTTTAAAGCGACATCATTCAATCGAGTGATATTATTCAAATTACTATTGATGGAAGCTAATGTAATTTGAAGTTGCTCCACATTTTCCTCTTCAATCAATCCGTTTTTATAGATCTGTTCGGTATCGAATAAGGTTTTAGATAAAGTGGTTTTGTTTTTTTCTAAAATGGCTTTGCTTTCTTCGGTCAATAGCACATTGGCGTAGGAATTAGTTACCATTTCTTTGATTTCTATATCCGTTTTTTGCTTGGCATTTTGATAATATTGCAAATAAGTTTTGGATGCTTGTATGGCTACAATATAGGAACCATCGAAAATTAATTGACTCAAAGTCGCTCTTCCATTCATACTATGTTTGGTTCCGAAAGCAAAAGTCGATATGGCATTCGGATCGCCGCCAGGAATAAATAAATTTCCCGTAACACCTTGAAGTGTAAAATCGAAATTATTTAAGTAGTCAAGCCCCGCATTAATTTGTGGCAAACCTGAAGCGGTTGTTTCCCATTTTTTTTGTTTGGCAGAAGCGATGTCTCGATCGGCGTTGATGGCTTGGTAGTTATTTGTCAAGGCATGACTGATGGCCTGTTGCAGCGAAAACGAATAACTCTGTTGGTTGGTTTGTGAATTTGCACTAAATGCAAAAATCAACAATAAGATACTAAAGATTTTTTTCATAGAGTATGGATTATAGGATTGGATTGTATAGATGTTTTTCAAGTTCAAGAATGCCTTTTTGTGTAGCCAATGCGCGAGTGTGATATTCAAGCGCATCATATTCTAAAGCAAAAACTTCTTTTTCTGATTTGGTGTTTTCATTGATGCTGAAAATCAAAGTGTAATAAAATTTCACAAAAGAATCAACATGTATGTTTTCGCGATACAAACCTTGTTCGATTCCTTTCAGAATATTTTGTCTAAAAACCATGTTGCAATCTTCTATTTCACGACACATAAACTGATCATGAATTTCCGGATAATGTTTTTTTAGTTGATAAATGGGAGAGTTGTCGAAAGAGTTAAACATTTCTTTGAACATTTTTCGAATCTCGAAATTTTCTTCAATGGCATTAAAATTTTGAGCAACAATCGCATCGATGGATTCATGAATTTTCTGATGTACCATCATCGTTCCTTCAGCTATGAGAAGTTCTTTGTTTTCAAAATATTTATAAATGGTTTTTTTTGAAATACTCATCTCACCAGCAATATCATCCATAGTGACGCTTTTGAAACCTAATTTCAAAAACATATCGGTGGCTTTAGCTATAATTTTGCACTTCATTTAGATGGGATTTATTTTAGAATTTTAAAAGGAATAGTTTCTAAAATTCTGAGCAAATGTATGTAGGAAACTTTTAACACCAAAATAGTTTCCGGAGTATTTACAATTATTTAACATTCGAAATTTTAGTGGAGTTTGTATTCCGATGTGAATACTGTAAATTAGCCAAAAATTACAATATGCATTCAACACAACAGTATCAAGAGTTTATTTTGGAGTATTTGAAATCACAACTTCAAGTAAAAGAACCTATAAACTTATACGAACCTATAGCCTATATTTTACATCTTGGAGGAAAAAGAATTCGCCCAGTTTTGACTTTAATGAGTGCTGAAGTTTTTGATACGGATTATAAAAAAGCATTGCCGGCGTCATTAGCTGTTGAGGTTTTTCACAATTTTTCGCTTATTCATGATGATATTATGGACGATGCGCCTTTGCGAAGAGGGCACGAAACTGTTCATGAGAAATGGGATGTGAATACCGGAATCTTGTCAGGAGATGCCATGTTGATTATTGCGTATCAATATTTTGAAAAATACGAACCAATTATTTTTAAAGAATTGGCTAAATTATTCAGCAAAACGGCTCTAGAAGTATGTGAAGGGCAACAATGGGATGTTGATTTTGAAAACAGAGAAGATGTTACTATTGCTGAATATTTAAAGATGATCGAATTCAAAACGGCGGTATTAGTTGCTGCTGCTATGAAAATGGGCGCAATCATAGCGCAAACTTCTTTAGAAAACGCCGATTTAATCTATGATTTTGGATTGAATTTAGGATTGGCTTTTCAATTACAAGACGATTATTTAGACGTTTTTGGAAATCCTGAAACTTTCGGGAAACAAGTTGGTGGCGATATCATTGAAAACAAAAAAACATATTTGTATTTGAAAGCGATTGAATTTGCTACTTCTGAACAAAGAGACCAATTGTTGCATTTATATTCTATTCAACCGCAAGATAACTTTGATAAAATTGATTCTGTAAAAGAGCTTTTTATCGCTACTGGAGCCGCTAAAACTACTCAAACAGCAATAGAAAACTATACGTTTAAAGCTTTTGAAACCTTAGAAAAGTTACAAATAGAATCGGATAAAAAAGAAGTTTTGAAAACATTTGGAGAGAAATTAATGGGAAGAAACGTTTAAATAGTCTTCTTAAAAAAGCCCAATTTTGAAATATTCACAAGTTGAACATTATTTTTTTAATGCTACAAATTGCAACCCAAAAACGCAATTAAGTTTGGCTTTTGGCTTTACTCTATTTACCATTCTTGCCTTAGGGATTGATTCTGTTTTTTTTACCCAAACCTATTTCGATGCCAGAATAATTACGAATATAGCGGCTGTTGTTTATTTTTCTCTCCTATTTTTCTCTGCAGATCTAAGCTTACGAAAACTGATGATTGTCATGGTTTTTTTATCGTATATCGGCGAATTGATTTTCTGCAAATTATTAGGAATGTACGCGTATCGAACGGAATTAATTCCACTTTATGTTCCGTTTGGACACGCCATTGTGTATGCATCGGGATTTATTTTTGCACATACGAAGTGGGCCATTCAAAAGGAAGCATCATTAGGTAAATTCTTCGCGGTTTCTTTTACGCTACTTTTTCTTGCAGTTGGAATTATTTTGAAAGATTATTTTACCCTAATTTTTGGGGTTTTATTTTTTGTGTTGATGAGAAGAAAACGCTGGCAAAATCTGTATTATTTCATTGCACTTTGTGTTATCTTTATCGAGTTGGTTGGAACGTATTTCAAATGCTGGACATGGGTTCCGAAAACGTTCGGAGTTATTCCAGCAGCCAATCCACCGATGGGCGCCGTGTTTTTTTATGCAGGTGGCGATGTGTTGTTGGTTAAAATTATCTCAGTTTGGGAAAATAATAGATTAAAAAAAAGCTTATAATTTCATGATTTTTATTGCACCATTATCCTCAGACACTTTATTATCGGAAGCCGAAAAGGAAAATTTATATCTTAAATTAATCGAACAAATCAACAAAGATTTTAATCTAGCCAACGAAGGAATTGACTTTCCCTTGAGTACCAAACCTGAAGAATTGAAGGTACAATTGCACGAAAAAATCTACCGGTTGATTCAGTATAAATTTGCGGAATACTTGAATTTGCTCTATATCATCGACGTTCCAGAAGATCAAATCAAAAAGTTAGATGGTTCGGACATTGTTGAACTTTCCGAACAAGTAGCTTTTTTAATTTTAAAGCGAGAATGGATGAAAGTGTGGTTTAGAAATAAACTCTAACAAAAGGCATAAACTCATCGGTGTAAACAAAGTCCTTTTCATCATACGGCACATTAAAGCGCATCCGAATGGTAATGTTATCAGACCGATAACCCATACCAACATACAAAGCTGTATTCCAGAAATTGCGATTATAATCAATTTGATTGAATTCCTGATTCACACGCAATTGCTCGAGCTCTGCAGAAAGTTGAATTTGTTCCATAGGCGTATACAACCCAATCAAACTACCACCATAAACATAGGATTTGTAGCCTTCATAATAGGGTTTTTGGGTTCTTACTTTGATGAAACTTCCTTACAAACCAACACCAGCCGCAGAGTATTGATTGAAGTTGTAAATGGCATTTGGCGCTTGGGATTAAGTTTGATTAGTGGTCGTTTAGATAATAGACAAAAAGCCCTGAATAATTTGTTGCTTTTTAAGAAAGAATAGCATTTATATTTGACTGCTTGAGTATTATTGTTACTTTTAGAAAAAAAATATGTTATGAGATTTAAAATTAAACTCTTAGGTTATATTGTTTTTGCTTTTTCAACTAATTTGATTAATGCTCAATTGGTTAATACCAATTTTGGCACTAATGGTGCTGTGGTTACTGATTTTGCCAATGCGGTAGACGGTTTTTGCACGATGACTACGTTGCCCGATGGTAAAATTATGTTGTTTGGCTCTAGTACCTTGGCTGGTGTCGATTATTTTGGGTACAGTTATACGGCAATTAACAGCTTTGGCCAACCTAATGTTCTATCGGTGGTTAAATATAACACCGATGGTAGTTTGGACGCTTCATTTGGGACAAACGGTAAATTGTTTTACCATGTTGATTCGTACCAACGTATTGTAACTGCTAGAAGTTATTGTTTGGCTCAAAATGACGGAAAAGTGGTTTTGGCTTTGACAACAGGGGGACTTACAAAGTCTCGTGTTATCGTCTACCGCTTTCTTCCGAACGGAATTTTAGATCCCGATTTTGGCGTAAATGGCACAATCTATCTTGAATCTGAAGAGGTTTATCAAGTTTTGCTTGATGCTAATAACAATATACTTGTACTTGGAAAAAATGGACTGAGTGGTTCTGTTGAACGTTTAACCCCAAATGGTTTCTCTGATCAAACGTTTGGCGCCTTAGGCGTAAGCCTGATTACTGATAACGGTTCTCTAGTATATCCTAAAAAAGCCAAAGTAATGAATGACAATACAATCCTTTGTTTTGGAGAAACGGCCAACAGTAGTGCCAGTGATGATGTCATTTTTTTTAAAGTTTCAGACAATGGTAGTTTTGATACCAGTTTTGGAATTAAAAAAATAACCAATGGAATTTACGAACAAGACAATTATATTTCTCAATTTGAGTTGCTCCCTGACAATAACCTTTTAGTTTTAACTGTAGGTGGTTATTATAATTCTAATTTTACAGCTTTGTATGCCGGGAGAATGTATAAAATAGATTTGAACGGAACTCCAATTACGTCCTTTAATGGTACGGGCTATATTAATTTAGCTTATAAGCCTTATAGAGGGCTGATAAAAATCCTTCCAAACCAAAATATCTTTTATAATTACTTTACGGATACGGGTGGTCTAAACAATATCACTGTAACTAGCAATGGTAGTTCGGTTTCCCAATCCTATCCGTTTGTCAATATAGGAAATTCGACTTCTGTTGTTTTTGACAACTATTTATATGTTGGTTATGATAGCGGCGATTTTAAAATCAATGGCTTCCTATTTGATGCTACTTTGTCCGTAAACCATCCTGAAGCATTGAGTAGTACGGTATATCCAAATCCTGTAAAAGACTTTGTAAACATTGCTATTGAAGCTTTAGAAGAGGACAATGTACAAGTAGAAGTGTATAATCTTACGGGGGCCATGATGGCTGTATTTCATAAAAAAAGTTACCAAGACCATAAACAGGTCTTTTATGAAAACCTAAACAACTATGCTTCAGGAATTTATTTTTTAAAAATAAAAAGTGAAATAGGAACTAAAACCGTAAAAGTCATTAAACAATAACATTATGAAATCAAAATACTTATTGTTCTTATTTTTAATTAGTTCGTATTTCTATGCGCAAAATGGGCAAATCGACCTTACTTTTGGAACTAATGGCATAAAAAACATTTATACCGATTTATATGATTATGCCAGTCAAGACAAAATCCTTTTTGGCAATACCATTACGAATAGTACCCCTGACATCGTTTATCTTACTAATGACAAGATCACTAGAGGCGTTATGTATTCAGGTAATTGCGTCACTTTTTCCGACCATGTCACGGTATGGGATCAAATTACGTATTTTAATGATGGAATCTTTGAATCTAATAAAATTTATGGCACAGGTTATACTTCAAAAGACGATGATAATAAGGCTTTTTTTGTTTTTAGACTGATAAGAGGTACGGGTTCGAACAATGATCGATGGTATTTGGATACTGGTTTCAATTTAGACGGTAAAATAGTTTTTGACACCAATGAAACTGATGAAGAATCGGTAGCGATAAAACTAGCAGCAGATAATAAATTCTTCATCACAGGATATTCAGGAAGCAAAGGAATCGTGGCAAAGTACACCTCAGATGGATTTTTGGATAAAACGTTTAATCAGGGTGGATTTTGCAAGTTTCAGTTTGGCTTAAACTGCAAGCCAACCTCCATGGTTGTTCAACCGGATGATAAAGTGGTAATAGCGGGGAATTGTTTTAATGGAACCGATACCGATTTTTTCATAACCCGTTATAATACCGATGGAACGCTAGATACTTCATTTGGCGCAAATGGTATAATCGTTAAGGATGTTAACAATCACGACAATACTGGAAATTCTCTGGTGATTGCTTCAGACGGTTCGCTACTTGTTGCAGGTAAAGCCTACGGCGCTGGTAATTCATTTGGTTGTACCAATGCATACGGTTATAGCCGGATTGTCTTTCGATTTGATACCAACGGACAGCTAATGACCTCCTTTACCAATGGCGCCATTCCGGGCGCCTATGTACAGTCGGGTTGCTATGTAAACGGAACACAAAGCACTATTTTGGACAGTGAGATAAAAAACCTACTATACTATAACGGTTGGGTTTATGGTATCTGTGATCAAAAACAACTGAATTCTCCCTATGGTACGGTGCAGTCATTTCAGGTTCCTGTTGACGCACTGCCTAACACTGGCCTTTCCTATAATATGAGTGTGCCGGCCGTTGCTTTTAATGTTAACGCGGTCTCTGTGGCCCTTAAGCCTAGTAACAATACATTTTATTCAGTAGTAAAATATGATAACTGTACTATTGGGGGTCAGTCCACCTTTTTAAAAACGCCAACAGGTAACTTTTTTACTAGTTGCAATCCCAATAATAAAATAACCATTAAAAAAATCATAAAAAGCAGCGCCGGATATTATGTGCTTGACATTAACAAAAGACTTTTTAAGATGGATTCCAATTTTAATATCGACAAATCCTTTGCAACAATTGGGTATCTTACCGATGTATTGTCCTTTAAGATTGATTTGGAAGATAAGGTAATTTGTAATTTAGATTTAATAGATAACTATTCTAATAAAGTACTGATTGCGCGGTACAATCCAAACGGAAAAATAGATCTCCCTTTTGGATTGTTTGGAAAAATAATCAGCAATCAATTGTTTAGAGTAGATAACATCACCATTACTCCCCAAAACGATTATTTAATAACGAAAAATTATGGCATGAATCCAGGCGCATTATATGTTGTTAAAATAAATAACGCTGGTGAGACCGATTCGACTTTTGGCGTTGACGGAATTCTAACGCTATCTACTGTTCCAACAGGCTCCAATTTCTCGTTCCATGTAGCCGCTGAAGATTTTGCCATGGATGCCTTAGGCAATTATTATGCACTAGCTTATGCTTATAATAGCGTTTCTACCTATTCCACTAAGATTATCAAATTCAGCCCAAGCGGCGTCATTGATACCTCTTTTGGAAGTAACGGCCTAGCTGATGTAGGAATCGCTCTTAATGCGAGCTATAAAATAAACTTTGCCATTAACAATACGACGGGCAAATTATTGGTTTACAATAAAAACAACCTAGTGCAATTAAACGCAAACGGAACAATTGATACTACCTTTGGTACGAATGGTACTTTTGACCTGAGTACACTTGCGACTGACTTTAGTACGGGCTCTATAGTAGTGAAAGGAGCTGATTATTATGTAGGTGGAACTTCCAATGCCAATGCCATTATCTTTAAAATGAATAGTTCATCCGTTTTAGACCCTGCTTTCGGCACGAATTCTGGATATTTTCTAGAAAACGGGCTAAGTAATCCTGCTTATGTACCAATTAAGGATATGTTTTTCTATAATCCTGATACTATTTTGATTTATTCAGCACTGGGACTTAAAAAAATTCAGTAATCTGGTTTTCAGATTACTTGCTATTGGCACAAGGGATTAAGTTTGATTTGTAAGACGATTGAATTGCTGCCAAATTTTAGACCGACTACATTTAGTCGGTTATTTTACGCAACTTTTTTATTTTTTACCATCTGTACAAAAAATAATAAGTATGAAAAAAATTATTTTGAATAACCAATCAAATCATTTGTTGGTAAATAAGAAGATGCTTTAGCATTTATAGTAAGGGATGCAAAACCTATTAAAAGTAAAAGTTATTTCATTGTTTTGTTTTTATTAAATCAAATATATACAAACATAAAACCTGACACCACAACCGCATTGCATTGAGGTAATTTCTGCGCAAAATATAATAAAATAAACAAACACTAGTCATACAATGATTTATTAAAACATTTATGATTTTAAAACCATTAAAAGAAAGTTTGGTTTAGAAATAAATTCTAACAAATGGCATAAAAGCTTCGCTGTAGACAAAATCATTCTTTTTAAATAGAACGTTGTATCGAATACCGACGGTAATGTTTCCTGTATAATATCCCGCGCCTAAATACAGCGCCGTATTCCAAAAATTATTTTTGATTTTAAAATCTGTAAATTCTTGATTGACTCTGAGTTCTTCCAATTCTACAGAAAGTTGCACTTCTTCAATTGGCGTTACTAAACCTATTAAACTTCCACCATAAATATAAGAATTGTAAGTCACTTCACGATCTTTAACCTTCACATAACTGCCTTGCAAACCAACTCCCGCTGCAAAAATATCATTAAAATTGTATATAGCGCTTGGAGCAATGCTAATGTCGGTATAGCCTGAACCCACGCTCAGACCAAAACCACCACCAAATTGCACTTTTTTCCAAAAGTCATTTTCAGGTTTTGTTTGAGCAAAAATAAAGCTCGTCAATAGCACAAAACTAAACACAAAAATACTTTTGAAATTAACAGATAATCGGGCACTAACACACATAAAATAGAGTTTGTTTTTAAAAAGATAAAAGTATCCAAAATAATTAAAATTTTATTGGTTTTATTGTACTTTTGCGTAACATTTTTACAAATTAGGACATTTAACAAGACTTATGGATAGGTTTTCCTTTTTAAACGCAGCACATACCGAATTTTTCGCCGATTTATACGAGCAATATACAGAAAGTCCAGACAGCGTCGAACCAAGTTGGAGAAGCTTCTTTCAAGGTTTCGATTTTGGAATGGTAACTTACAACGAAGAACATGCAGTCGCTCAAATGACAAACTTAGCGTCCAATGCTGTTCAGAATGGTGCTACTTCTGATAAAATTCTCAAAGAATTCAACGTTCTAAAACTCATCGATGGCTATCGTACTCGTGGTCATTTGTTCACCAAAACCAATCCAGTTCGCGATCGTAGAATCTTTTTGCCAAATCTTCAAATAGAAAATTATGGACTTTCCAACGATGATTTGAACACTGTTTTTGATGCGGCAAAAATCTTGGGGCATCAACCATCAACTTTACAAGAGATATTGACGCATTTGAGAAGTGTCTATTGTCAACATATCGGAATTGAATACATGTACATGCGAAATCCCGAATGGATTCAATGGATTCAAGATCGAATCAATATCAATGACAATCAACCCAATTTCAATAAAGAACAAAAGAAACACATTCTTAGCAAACTCAACGAAGCAGTTTCTTTCGAGAATTTCTTACACACCAAATACGTTGGGCAAAAACGTTTTTCACTCGAAGGTGGCGAATCCATAATTCCAGCACTCGATGCACTAATCGAAGCCGCAGCAGAAAAAGGCGTGGAGCAATTCGTCATGGGAATGGCACACCGCGGTCGATTGAACGTGTTGGCTAATATTTTTAGAAAATCAACTCAAGATATTTTTTCCGAATTTGACGGAAAAGATTACGACCAAGAATATTTTGATGGGGACGTAAAATACCATTTGGGTTTAACATCGAATAGAAAAACAAGCACCGGAAAACATATCAATATCAATTTAGCGCCGAATCCGTCTCACCTAGAAACGGTTGGAGCCGTGATAGAAGGAATTACCCGCGCGAAACAAGACCATTATTTCCCAGAAGATTTCTCAAAAGTGTTGCCGATTGCCGTGCATGGTGATGCTGCCATTGCAGGTCAAGGAATTCTATACGAGATTATACAAATGGCGCAGTTAGACGGATACAAAACCGGCGGTACCATTCATATTGTCATCAACAACCAAGTGGGTTTTACCACGAATTATCTCGATGCCCGTTCGTCTACCTATTGCACCGATGTGGCTAAAGTTACCTTATCACCTGTATTGCACGTCAATGCGGATGATGCCGAAGCGGTCGTTCACGCCATGTTGTTTGCTCTCGATTTCAGAATGCAATTCGGGCGCGATGTTTTCATCGATTTGTTAGGATACAGAAAATACGGGCATAATGAAGGTGATGAACCTCGTTTTACACAACCGTTGTTATATAAAATCATTGCCAAGCACAAAAATCCACGGGATATTTATGCAGACAAGTTATTGGCGCAAGGCGTTATCGACACCAATTTTGTCAAAGATTTAGAGTCGGCTTACAAACTCGATTTAGATCAAAATCTTGAAGCCTCTAGAAAAAAAGATTTAACAATCATCACGCCTTTCATGCAAAATGAGTGGCAAGGATTCCAACAAGTTTCCGACGATGTGATGTTGCAAAAAGTAGATACGACTTTCTCTACAAAAGGACTGACCGAAATCGCTGAGGTTATTTGCAATCTTCCGAAAGACAAAAAATTCATCAGCAAAATCGAGAAACTCATTAATGATCGCAAAAATATGTTCTTCGAAAACAATGCACTCGATTGGGCGATGGCGGAATCATTAGCTTATGGCTCTCTAATTACAGAAGGTTATAGCGTACGTATTTCAGGGCAAGATGTCGAAAGAGGAACGTTCTCCCACCGTCATGCGGTTGTGAAAGTAGAGGATAGCGAAGAAGAAGTGGTATTGCTTTCGAACCTCAAAAATGCCAAAGGAAAATTCAATATATTTAATTCGCATTTATCAGAATATGGCGTACTCGGATTTGATTATGGTTATGCCTTAGCAAGTCCAAACACGCTTACCATTTGGGAAGCACAATTTGGTGATTTCAGTAACGGAGCGCAAATTATGATCGACCAATACATCTCGTGCGGTGAAGATAAATGGAATAACCAAAACGGAATTGTTTTGCTTTTGCCACACGGCTACGAAGGACAAGGTGCGGAACACTCTTCAGCAAGAATGGAGCGTTATTTACAACTTTGTGCGCGTCACAACATGTTCGTAGCCGATTGTACCACACCAGCCAATTTCTTCCACTTGTTGCGTCGTCAGATGAAAACCAAATACCGCAAACCTTTGGTGGTGTTCACGCCGAAAAGTTTGTTGCGGGATCCAAGAGTGGTTTCGACGGTCGAGGAATTTGCAACCGGAAGTTTCCAAGAGACAATAGACGATGGAACTGTAAATAAAAAAGAGGTCAAAACATTGGTGTTCTGCACCGGTAAATTCTATTATGACATCCATACCGAAAGAGAAAATCTGGGAAGAAAAGATGTGGCAATCGTAAGAATTGAGCAATTATTCCCTTTGCCGACAGAACAAATAAAAGCCATTATCGCGAGTTATCCGAATGCCGACGATTACGTTTGGGCACAGGAAGAACCAAAAAACATGGGAGCTTATAGCTTTATGTTGATGAATTTCAATTTCGTAAAATGGAGATTAGCCTCACTAAAAGCTTACGCCGCACCAGCAGCAGGTAGTTACACCAGAGCCAAACGTCGTCACGCTGATGCTATTAAAATGGTTTTTGATAAAGATTTATTTCAATAATGAGGAGCTAATTCCTGCTGTCCGCTGTATCTTTTGCGTCGAACGACGACACAAAAGGATGCCGCTTCCATCAGGGCTAGAGAAACAAATAAACAACAACACAACGTTCAAAATTTAAAATATTCAAAGATGATTTTAGAAATGAAAGTGCCTTCACCAGGCGAATCCATCAAAGAAGTTGAAATCGCCACTTGGTTAGTCAAAGACGGCGATTATGTAGAAAAAGACCAAGCCATTGCCGAAGTCGATTCTGATAAAGCCACACTCGAATTGCCAGCAGAAGCAAGCGGAATCATCACACTCAAAGCCGAAGAAGGCGATGCAGTTGCCGTAGGCGCTGTGGTTTGCCTAATCGACACCGACGGTGCAAAACCATCAGGAAGCGCACCAGTTGCGGAAGTTAAGCCAGTTGCAGATGCTCCTAAAGTTGAGGTGCCAAAAGTAGAAGCAAAACCTGCAGCTGCACAAGCGCCAACTTCCTACGCAGCCAACACACCTTCACCAGCAGCAAAGAAAATACTAGACGAGAAAAACATACAGCCTTCAGATATAGTCGGATCCGGAAAAGACGGTAGAATTACCAAAGAAGATGCGGTAAGTGCCATTCCATCAATGGGAACACCAACCGGCGGAAACCGTGGTTCTAGTCGTACTAAATTATCAATGTTACGTCGTAAAGTAGCCGAAAGATTGGTGGCTGCGAAAAACGAAACGGCAATGTTGACGACCTTTAATGAAGTCAACATGACGCCAATCAACGCAGTGCGTAACGAATATAAAGACGCTTTCAAAGCCAAACATGGTGGATTAGGTTTGGGCTATATGTCGTTCTTTACCAAAGCAGTAACCAGAGCGTTGCAATTGTATCCAGATGTGAATTCGATGATAGACGGAACAGACAAAATCGCTTATGATTTCTGTGATATTTCAGTAGCTGTATCAGGACCGAAAGGTTTGATGGTTCCGGTAGTTCGTAGTGCTGAAAACTTAACCTTCCGTGGCGTAGAAGCAGAAATCAAACGTTTGGCTATTCGCGCTCGTGACGGTCAAATCACAGTAGATGATATGACAGGTGGAACATTTACAATTTCTAATGGAGGTGTTTTTGGAAGTATGTTGAGTACGCCAATTATCAACCCACCACAATCTGGAATACTTGGAATGCACAATATCATCGAGCGTCCAATTGCGGTGAATGGGCAAGTGGAAATTCACCCCATGATGTACG
The DNA here is from genome assembly GCA_043783565.1 of Flavobacterium sp. Lineage (GTDB taxonomy): Bacteria > Bacteroidota > Bacteroidia > Flavobacteriales > Flavobacteriaceae > Flavobacterium. The sequence goes on from JAYVZG010000028.1 coordinate 39,199, forward strand.
TGGCGCTTTCGTACGATCACCGAATCATCGACGGACGTGAATCGGTTGGTTTCTTGGTTGCCGTGAAAGAAGCGCTAGAAAATCCTGTTGAATTATTGATGGGTGGCGATGCGAAAAAAGCGTTGGAATTGTAAAATTTATAATTAAAAAAGCCGTCTCATTTTATATGAGACGGCTTTTTTAATTATAAATTTTATTAAAAAGTAACTGAGAAACTGCCTTCAGTTAATGAAAGATTACTACCTGCATCGAATGGTGTCAAGGTTGCAGAGAAAGTCCCAGCAGCAGCGGTTGCGCTATTTGCTGTTACATTATCAGTAATAGGATCTCCATCAAAAGAAGCTCCAGCAGCATTCATATAAGAAATCGAATCAATTTTATTAGCACCTGTTGCGCCGGCTTGCATAGAAATAAGTAGGGTTTCTGTTGGGTCTGCTTGAGGTCCGGTATAGCCATAAATAATTACGTAACCACCAGATGAAGAAGTAGTTGCTGTGAATGATTTACTAACGCCGGCAACTTTGCAGGTAATGGTATTGGCACCACCACCGCCATCATCATCACTACTACTGCTTTTTGAACAAGAGTTCAATGACAAACTTAAAAAAGTCACTGTAATAAATAAGAAAAATTTTTTCATGTTTTGTTTTATTAATGTTAAGTCGTAAAAATAGGAATTAAAATATGATAAACAAGTTAGTGTACCATTTTTTTGCGTAGTTGCATAGCGTAAGAAAATTAATTCGTTTTTTGTTTATTTGCATCTCAATTGATTCATCATGAAAAGAAACAAGAAACAAGCCGCCATCGGATTCATCTTCATCACGATGCTGATTGACATCACTGGTTGGGGAATTATTATTCCTGTGATTCCAAAATTGATTGAAGAACTGATTCATGGAGATATTAGCGAAGCAGCTAAAATAGGTGGTTGGTTGACTTTTGCCTATGCAATTACGCAATTTTTATTTTCCCCTTTAATTGGAAACTTAAGTGACAAATACGGGAGACGACCGATAATTTTGTTTTCTCTATTTGGCTTTTCATTGGATTATTTGTTATTGTCTTTTGCACCCACCATAACTTGGTTGTTTATCGGACGAATTCTCGCCGGAATAACGGGAGCAAGTCTTACCACAGCTTCCGCCTATATCGCCGATGTGAGTACACCAGAAAACCGTGCAAAAAATTTCGGTATGATCGGCGCTGCCTTTGGATTAGGGTTTATTATTGGACCTGTTATTGGCGGTGTTTTAGGACAATACGGATCGCGTATTCCTTTTTATGCTGCGGGTATTTTGTGTCTGATTAATTTTATTTATGGGTATTTTATTTTACCCGAATCGTTAAGTAAAGAAAACCGACGAGAATTTAATTGGAGAAGAGCCAATCCTATCGGAGCATTACGAAATATTAAAAAATATCCTTCTTTATTTGGATTGATGTTGGCGGTATTTTTTCTTTATGTAGGGTCGCATGCGGTGCAAAGCAATTGGAGCTACTTTGCGATGTATCGTTTGCATTGGGATGAAAAGATGGTTGGAATTTCTTTAGGAATTATTGGTGTTTTAGTAGGATTGGTTCAAGGTGTTTTGATTCGATGGGTAAATCCGAAATTGGGCAATGAAAAAAGTATTTATGTAGGCATGGTACTTTATTCTATCGGAATGTTTTTGTTTGCTTCGGTGACTCAAAGTTGGATGATGTTTGTGTTTTTGGTACCGTATTGTTTGGGAGGTATTGCTGGACCGGCGTTGCAATCGGTTATTTCCTCTAAAGTATTGCCCAATGAGCAAGGAGAAATTCAAGGAACATTAGCCAGTTTGATGAGCGCGAGTTTGATTGTTGGACCACCCTTGATGTCGAGTACGTTTTATTATTTTACGCATGCCGACGCACCGATTCAATTTGCGGGAGCACCATTTGTTTTGGGAGGAATCTTTATGGTTTTGAGTTCTAGTATCGCTTATTTTTCCTTTAAAAAACAAAAAGCCACCTAAAGAATTAGATGGCTTTTAGAGATTACTGTTGAAAACTATTCTTTTAAAATCTTCACTATTTTTTCTTGCCCTTCAGCTGTTACTTTTACGAAATAAATTCCGTTTGAAAGTTGGCTTAAATTGATTTCCGTTTGTAAATCCATTACTTTTTTAGAAAGCATCGTTTGTCCGACAAGCGAAGTAATTTCGATTGATTCTATCGTTGTTGTGTTTTTAATAAACAATGTGTTTTTTACGGGATTTGGGAAGTAATTGAAATTATTGAAAGCGAAATTTTCAGTTCCTAAATTAGGTGTAATTGTGGTAGTTGCAATATTGGTCGCAATCGGTGCATTAAAATCAAAAAAGATATTGGCGGTATTCGGAATCACATTTCCTACAGCAATGGATGATATAGGTTTTACTTTAAAGGAAATATATCCATGACTTTGAGGTTCATCCGAAGTTCCCGGTAGATTAATCCCTTCAAATAGAAATTCGTTGCGATTGTTTTTACTTTTAACTCTACAATTATGACTTGTACTTATCAATTGAAAAGTACTCCAATCTAATTTTGCATCTAAATCATTGATGACTTTTATGTTGATGGCATTGGAAGTTCCTACATTTTGAAAACGAATCGTATAATGTAAATAGTCTTGTTGCGCTTTAGCTAATGTGATGGATGCACCTTCGTGAACCACAATATCATTAGGGTCTTGCGAGTTTACTACGGTTTGATTGACCAAACAAACATTATTTGAAGGCGTATAATCTGCAGCGACAGGCGTAATGTTTCCCGAGAACGGAACAATTTGGCCTGAATCTACTGTTGGTGGTATAGCAACTTGGAATTTCACATTGTTGATCATTCTGCTTTCAAAAGGTGCTAAACTCGTATAATTATACACTAATGAATTGGCTGTTATTGTATTTGGAGTTGGGCTACTTGTTAGAAACGACATTTTAGTATTGTCGAATTGAAAGGTAATTTGACCGCTTAAAGTTGTGCTTCCGTTGTTTTTAAACCAGATATTATAGAAAGCTGGTAGACCTGGAACGACATTAAATAAAGGGATAAGTACAATTTCTAAATCGTCTACATTGCTATTGGCAACTACACAAAAATCAAGTGCTATTGTGGTTCCTGGCGTGCTAAAATTGAAAACTTGTGTAGGAGGAGTTACCGTAAAATAAGGAGGTAAACCGGTAACAGAAACCGTATTGGTTCCAGAGTCACCAATAAGATAATAGTCACTTCCTGCATAAGATCGTGTGCTACTTCCATACGTAGTGGAACCATTTATATTTTGCACGCTGATATTATTCAAAAAGGCATCTCCAGCATCACAGCCATTTGCGGTTGCGTCATATTTGATTTTACCTAAAATTCTGTTTTTCAAAACAACTACATAGGCGTAGTTTACATAACAATCAGTTGGGTTGGAAGCCACGCATATTTTATAAGGAACTACGTAGGTTTCCTCTGGAACTGTTGCATCAATTGCTATGGTTCCGTTAGAATTTAATGTAAAACCTGTAGGATTGTTTAATGGTGTTACAATTACATCAGAAGGTAAAAAAGGATTGCCATAAAGTGTGTCATTCGTGAATACGCTTGCGGTGGTGGTGTTCGGGTAATTTGGTGCGCTAAAATCATCGTAATTCGCTACTAAAGCTGAAAGACCGGTAACTGTAACATAAACATTGGCAGAACCACACGCTCCAAATTGATTTTCACAAACCGCATAACCTATGACATAAGTACCAGGAGAAGTTCCAATAGCTACTACAACATTTCCATCGGGATCTATTGAGAGACCGGAAGGAAGATTATCCGTGAAGATAGTGGAATTAAAAGAACCTAAAGGACCAATGCAATCGCTAGTATCATTCAATAAAACATTACCAGCAACCCCTCCAACGGTATTATCAATTGGAGTCCAAAAATAATCATCACCAGCAAAAAGATTTGAAGGATATACATTTACAGTTACATAACCGACACTACAATTGGTTGGATTTGCTATTTCGCACAGTTGATAGGTTAAAATATACTGAGGTTGAAATGTAAAAGCCCCAGTATTGACAACATTACCATTGCTTTCAATATTAAATTCAGGATAAGTTGGTATATAAGTTAATATTACATCGGCAGGATGATTCACATTTCCTGGTTGGGTAATGTAGGGTGTCAAGATTGCAGGAACTCCATTAAGGGTATCAACATAATTTAAATCGGAACTATTCCCAAGGACATTGCCAATAGTAGCCCCCCAACTACACACGTTAGTATAAAAATTATCAGGATTTGTAATTAACTGTGTATTTATAGTAACAGTTCCTGTTGCACAAAGAAGGCTATTCGCTATCGAACAAATTTTATAGGTTAACGTATAAGTTCCTCTTGGCGTGCCTCCAGCTACAACCACATTAGTTCCCGAAATGGAAACTCCAGCATTGGTAGAGGTGAGTTGGGTAATGGTTACTGTACTTAGTGTTGCGGGCACATTATTGAGCGTGTCGTTGAGTAATACATTGCCAGCGGTAACATTGGATGCGCCATACACAACGCCAAAAGTGTCATCAACAGCAGTAATTTGTCCCAATGAAATGGTGCTGAACAACAATCCAAAAAACAAAAAAAATAAAGAATAGTGCTTTTTCATAAGTGAATTTTTATTAAAGATATTAATTTTTTGTAATCTTCACTGTTTTCTCCTGTCCATTCGCTTTTACTTTTACTAAATACATTCCTTTAGAAAGTGAAGACAAATCAATTGCAGCAGCTGAATAATGATTGGTTTTAGTCAACAACGTTTTTCCTAAAACATCTATAACTTCAATAGTATCAATTGTGGAAGAAGCGTTTTTTAAATTGAATGTTACAATATCAGACGTTGGATTCGGATAGTATTCGAAGGTGTCATTTTCAAAAAGATTCACGCCTAAGAAAGGAACGAATTCCGTAGTCCAAGTATTCGTAACAATGGCAGGATTAAAGTCGAAGAAAATTTCTGCGGTATTCGGGATAATATCTCCTAATACAAATCCTGGTTTTGGTTTTACTTGAAAAGTTACATAACCTTTCCCTGTAGTACTGGCATCTGTGGAAGGAGGCAAATTGATTCCGGCAAATGTCCAGGTCAGATGGGTTCCTATTCTTTCTAACGAATAACGGGCGCTGGCATCGACCATTTTGATGGATGATGGTTCTAGTTTCGCATCCAAAACGTCTTCTACTTTGATATTGATGGCGTTGGCAGTTCCAGTATTTTCGAAACGAATGGTATACGTTAGATAATCATTGGCAGTGAAACCGGTATGTAGAATTTGTTCACCGTGGTTTTCAGTTTTGTCGTTGGGATCCCACGAACCGACAATGGTTTGTGTGAGCTCGGCGGAATTGTTGAATAGATTGGTATCGCCGGGAGTAATTGTTATAGTCGCTGTGTTGGTTACTAATTGCCCTAAGTCGACTGTTGGTATGGTCGGTGTTTGCATTTGAATGGCAATGCGTCTTGATTCGAATGGCAATAAATCGGTAAAAGGATAACTGTGAAAAGTCCCGGTTTCTCCGAATACAGCCACGGAAGGGTCATTAGTAAAGGTTACGGTTCCCGATGAGATGGTCTGAATCGAATTGTTAGTATAAATGATATAATTTTCAAACTCAAAGCCAGGTCTAGGTGGCGGGTTATAACTCAATAACTCAATCGACAAATCTTCATAAGGGGTTGCCGCTATTATCGGAAAATTGTAGGTTGTAATTCCGGAGCTGGGCGCTACAGTAACACCAGCAAAAGAAGTCGCGCAAGTGAAATTGCCAGCGTATTGCGAATCTATGACATAGCTTAAATTATAGGTATTGGTTGGGTTCGAACCGAAAAGAAAGTTCGGAGAAGTGTAAGCATTATGGATGATGCCATCGCTATTGAGCTCATAATTAAAATGCCCTAAAGGGAAATTAAGCTCGTCGTTATCCTGAACACCGTTGAGGTTACTATCTACAAACGCATTGAGTTTGATTCCATCCGAAAAAATCAAAGGCGTAGTTGCTGTCAAATCTATAGCCACACCATAAACAGTATTCCCGTAATAGGTTCCTTTGAAAATAATTGACAATAGTATCGGTGTATAGCTTCCAAAATCAACATGGTCTTGGGTAAGAATGTCTGTAAAATAGAAGGAAGTGTTATCGGTTTCTCCCGCATTTAAATTAGCAATCGAATCGCCAAAAAGAAACACACCCAAAGGCGCATTACTGAATAACGAATTTAAAATAATATTAGTAATTGGAGTATTTCCGATGTTTTCTATTGAAATCAAATACGTCATCACATCGCCGGCGTTGGTGAATCCGTCGCCATTGGCATCGGTGTAAGCCAGTGAATAAGTTACTTTTAGCGGTGATTTCACTTCGACAGCAATAGGTGCAGTAGAACAATTAGTCGGAATAGCCGGATTTGTGTTGATTTCACATAAAGTATAATTTATCTGATAAACTCCAATTGGTGAATTTGCAGCTACCGTCAGAATTCCCTGAGCATCAACACTAAATGTATTACTATTATCATCTAGGGTGATGATGACATCGGAAGCATTCACTGGAAGGCCATACAACGTGTCGTTATTAAGCAATGGCAAAGTAGTGCTGACGCCAGAAACTGTAGAAACAGTATCGAAATGGGCATGTACATTTTCGTCGTCTAAAAGGGTTACTGTTACCGAGTCGCTCGTATTAAAAGTATTCCCCGACAACACGGTGCCTGTGATCGTAAAAGTTTCGTTCGTTTCCGTAATACCCTCAAATATCGTTGGAACATGTCCATTATTTAGAGCGTAAGTTTCTCCGGCCAAAACAGTAAAAGTTTCGGTAATCGCTGTATAATCCAAATTGCCGGCGGTACCGTCAGTTGTTGTAATTTGTATAACGGTATTAACGTCACTTGGATGGGTGAGTGTGACATAAAAATCGGCTGGAGAACCTTCCTCTATAGCTCCAGGACCAACTAATTCAAAATCAGGCAAACCGTCATTGTCTTTAATTGTAAACGTGGCTGAAAAGGTAGCATTGGTCGTATTTCCCGAAATTACGGTGCCTTCTACCGTAAAGTTTTCTCGAGGCTCGTCTAAGGTGTCGTCAGTGGTTGTAATCGGAACCTGATTGGGATGATTAAATCCTGCCGCAAAAGTACGGTCTGTAGTTACTGAAGTATAGTCGTCAGTCCCAGCCGTTCCAGTTGTAGTTACAAGATGTACTACAATATCGGAATTGTACACTCGGTCTATATAGGGGCTCGCATATACATCACCGCCTTCAACAGTTGTCCAATTATCCATTGTTATTGTCGGAAAAGTATCATTATCGACAATAATAATCGGTCGGCTAATAATCGGATTAGTGACATTTGCTGAGGTTACTGTCGCATTCAAAGTGAAAGTTTCGTCAAGTTCTACAAGTGCATCGTCCTGCATATAAATATTAAATTGGGCCCTGGTTTGCCCAGGGTTCATGATGAGAGATTCCGGAATCGTATTGCCAAAAAAATCTGCAGCACTTGCCGTTCCCAGAGTCGTTGTAAAATGAATTTCAATAGGAGTGCTGTAAGGATTACTCAACCAGAGAGTAATAGTGGCATTGAAACCGCCTTCTAGTCCGGCATTAGGATTAATGGTTAACGTAGGAAGTAAGTCATTATCAACAATGGTGATGTTAATATCAGTAACCACTGCGGAAGTATTTCCTGAGGTTACTGTAGCAGTGATTTTAAAGTTTTCATCGGGCTCGATAGTTGCATCATTGGTTGTAGGAATCGATAGTACACTACTTAACAATTCACCCGGTGGAATCGTCACTGTCGTAATTAAGGAAGTATAATCCGAGGCATTGGCGGAAAGACTGGTAGTGATGATATTGACCACCACTGCCGAAGTAGTGGCACTAGATAGACCTATTGTAAATTCGTATGGACTACCTTCTACTGTTCTCAGGCTTTCGATGTTATTGTCAAAGATGTAAAGTTGCGGATTCTGTGCAAAAGCAGTTGAAAAAAACAATCCTAAAACAATTACTAAAAACGAAATTTCAACACTTTTTTTCATAAATTTTTTATAATAGTTTATAAAGATAATTCAAACAAAGAAAACTTTATAGTACAAATTAAAATTCGATGCGTTTGGATGAGAATCCGATAGGTTTCAACAAGAATATATTTATTTTACAATATTTTCTATAGAATCCACCAAATAAAAGATGCATAAAACTAAAAACCCATCTTAATTTTTATAAAGATGGGCATTAATTTTTAATTTTATTACTACTCTTTCATTATTTTCACAATCTTTTCCTGTCCATCTGTTGTTATTTTCACCAAATACATGCCTTTAAAAAGAGAAGATAAATCAATAGAAGCATTGGAGTAATTATTGGTTTTGGACAGTAAGGTTTTTCCTAAAATATCTACAACTTCAATTTTATCAATCGTTGTGGAAGTGTTTTTTAAATTGAATGTTACAATATCCGACGTTGGATTCGGATAATATTCGAAGCTGTCATTTTCAAAAAGGTTCACTCCTAATAAAGGAACAAATTCAGTTGTCCAGGTATTCGTAACAATAGCAGGATTGAAATCAAAATAAATATCAGCCGAGTTTGGAATAATATCTCCTAATACAAATCCTGATTTGGGTTTCACTTGAAAAACAATATAGCCGTGGCCGGTAACTTCATCACCTTCGACAGAAGGCGGCAAATCGATTCCGTCAAATTTCCAGGCTAAAGCATTATTGATTCTTTTCAGAGTAAATGGATGGCTTGTGCTGATGGTTCGAACCGTGTTTTCATCCAATTGCGTATTAAGTAAATCGTCCACTTTTACATTCACCGCGTTGGCAGTTCCTGTATTTTCAAATCGAATAGTGTAAGTCAAATAATCGTCTGTCGAAAAAGAAGAAATCACGATATTATTTCCATGACTTTCTGATTTGTCATTTGGGTCATAAGAACCAACTATGGTTTGGGTTAGTGAAGAAATATTGTTTATAGTATTCACATCATCATTTGGAGTTGAAATACTACAAGAATTGGTTATAAGTTGACCCAATGTAACTGTTGGAATTGTAGGAACCTGCATATTCACTACTATTATTCGTGTTTGCCCAGGAAGTAAATTGACAAAATCTAAAGTAAATCCATTAGCATTTGCGACAATTCCTGGTTCGGATGCATTGGTAATAGTCAACAAAGGATCTTTTATAAAAGTTATGGTTCCTGACTCGATTGTTTGGTTTCCTTGGTTGGTATAACTCAAGTAATTTTGATACACAAATCCAGGACGTGGTGGAGCAGAATAGTTTGAAATATGACAAGCAGCGTCAAGATATGGTATTGTCGTTATTGCGAATGAATAAGGCGTAATTCCAGAACCATTGGCTATAGAAATATTAGAATAAGAAGCTGGAGAAATAGTGTAATATGCGGCAAAATTTTCATTAATTGTGTAGCTTACATTGTAAGAGTTTAATGGATTTGATTCGTAGATATAATGCACTCCATTATCCGTAGTAATGTTGTTAATCGCTCCGTTATTATTGAGTTCATAATGAAATTCACCAAAATTAAAATTTTGCTCCGAATTGTCTTGAACGCCATTCGAATTAGTATCTAAAAAAGCGATGAGTTTGATACCGTCGGATAAGTCTAGATCAAAGACATCTAAAGCAGCGTTATCTCCAATTGGAATGCCATTTTGCAATCCAGAAAGGCTGTAACTTGTTACTACCTCACCGTTATTAATGTCGTCTTGTGTAATTATATACGTTCCTGTGAAAGTGGTGTTATCAATTGACTGTGGAGTCAACAATGTTATTGGACCTCCAAGAATGGTGTAATTTGAGCTTGTAACAGAAATGTCGGTAAAATCAGTACAGCTATTGTTATAAACTGTGAAAGCATAATTCACAACATCACCTACATTGGTGTAGCCGTCGTTATTAAAATCTATATAACTTTTAATAGGAACAGCATCCACTGTAAATTGGTCATTGATATTGAAAGTCACATTAATAGAACCAAAACAATTACCCAATAGAATATCTTCATATACGCTTATAGAATAGAGGCCTGGAAATAGATTTTGTAAAGAAAACGTTTCGCCTATTCCAGTAAGAGCTATTGCTGAACCTGGACCGTTCGTATGAACTAAAGTAATTGTCCACGTTCCAATCGTTGGAAGTCCAGATAAATTGACTGTTCCAGTTTGAACTTCACAAGTTGGTTGAATAACGGAATCTATTAGAGGCATTGGAGTTCTACAAAAATCAACGGTAACAGTAACGAAAGCAGTTGCACAATTAGTTGGGTCTGTTCGGATACAAACTTGATATTGTAAAACGTAAACACCATTAGGTGTTTGAGAATTTACGACTACGCTTCCTTCCATATCCAAAGTGATTAAGGGAGTTGGTGAATTAAGAAGCGTAATGTTAGCTTGAAAAAAAACTATTGGAGCCCCATTTATTTGGTCATTAAAAGTAACTGGTGAAATACCTGGTGGAGTAATATCTGGATTCGTAAAATAAAAAGTATCGTCATTGGCGACAATCACATTTTGACTTTTCATCGTAAAACTACTAATCAATGTCAAAACCAATACTAAAATCGTAGGGATGTAATTTTTTTTCATAATCGCTTTTTTTACTTTAACAAGATTAAAAGCCCCATTCTTATAATAGGAATGAGGCTTTTTTTATTTGGTTAATGAATATTATTCTTTACTAATTTTTACTGTTTTGTCTTGTCCATTGGCACTTATTTTTACTAAGTAAATTCCATTTGCTAAACTAGATAGGTCTATAGTGGCTTGAGTAAAGTTGATTGTTTTTGTAAGTAATGTTTTCCCTAAAATATCCATTACTTCTATACGATCAATTGTAGTGGATGTGTTTTTCAAAGAAAAGGTAACCACGTCAGAGGTTGGGTTCGGATAGTATTCAAATGTATCTGAATCAAAAGCATTCACGCCCAAGAAAGGAACAAATTCAGTTGTCCAAGTATTGGTAACAATAGCTGGATTGAAGTCGAAGAAAATATCTGCCGTATTCGGGATAATATCTCCTAATGCAAATCCAGGTTTTGGTTTCACTTGAAACACAAAGAATCCATGGCCTGTAATTTCATCACCTGGAACAGATGGCGGTAATTCGATAGCCGTAAACTTCCAAGTCAAATTGTTATTGATACGCTCTACAGTATAAGGATGGCTTGAATTTATTGTTCGTACAGAGGTTTCATCAAGTTTAACATCTAAAACATCATTTACTTTTACATTCACGGCATTAGCAGTTCCGGTATTTTCAAATCGAATGGTATAGGTTAAATAATCATTCGCTGTAAAAGACGAAAATAACACTTGACTACCATGACTTTCGGCTTTATCGTTTGGGTCCCATGAACCAACGACAGTTTGAGTTAAGCTACTTGTGTTGTTTGTTACATTGATATCTCCAACAGGAACAGTGATTGATGCGGTATTGGTCAGTTGAGTTCCCAATGAAATTGTAGGAATCGTAGGTACTTGCATATCTACAAGAAAGCTTCTAGACTCATTCGGTTGTAAATTACTAAAAGTGTACGTAAATCCTGTTGCGTTAGGAACAGTACCCGCTTGAGTAACACTAAGAACAGTTACTAAATTATCTTTAGTAAAAGTTACCGTGCCTGAAGTTATAGGAGTGTTTCCATTATTTTTGTAAATAACTTGATTGTAATAAGTAAACCCAGGACGCGGAGGTGCACCATAAGAAGTAACATTTACCACTAAATCTTTAAAAGGAATAACAGTTATTGGAAAATTATAAGTTGTTACTCCAGAGCCAGAAGCAATAGTTATATTGTTATAGGCAGCAGGTGAAACTGTATATTGAAAAGCATAATCACTATATACAGTGTAACTTATATTATAAACATTGGTAGGATTCGATTCGTATAGGTAGAACGGACCGTTTGAAGTAACATTATGAACAACTCCAGAACCCAAAAGTTCATAATTAAATGTGCCTAAAGTGAAATTTTGTTCCAAACCATCTTTAACACCATTTGAATTTGTATCAACAAAAGCTACTAATTTTATAGCATCGGTTATATCTAAAAAAGTTGTTGATGTTGAAGTTACATTAGTAGTGCCGCTACCAATAGTTGCTGTAGTGAGAGATGTTTTTTGAACAAAACCAGCATTAATATCATTTTGTGTAAGTAAGTACAAAGCATTAAAGGATGTCGAATCGGTTTCTCCTATGGCTAATGTTGGAATTGGAGTTCCTACAACGTTTAAACCAGAACTAGTAACGACAACATTAGTCGCAGGACAATTTCCAGAATTCGCAACAATACATTGATAACTAATAACATCTCCAACATTGGTAATGCCATCGTTATTGAAATCATCATAAAAGCCATTTAATCCTGCCTGAATATAGCCGACATTTAAAGTTACAGGAGGAGAATTACATCCTTGACTATTGCTTACATAAAATGTGTAAATTCCTGGGGAAATATTTGAAACGGTTGTTGTTGGTCCTGTACCAGAGGAAAAAAAGCTGTTGTTTCGATACAAAAACCAATTTCCAGTAGGTAAACCAGATAATTGGACGCTACCTGTAGAAGTTACACAAGAAGGTTGATTGATGCTCCCAATTACAGGAGCTGTAACATTACAACCTATGCTAATGTATACAAATGCAGTAGAACAAATGTTGGGACTGTTTAAACTACATATTTGATATTGCAATGAATAAGTACCAACTGGCGCAGGCCCATTAACAAATGAAAGCGATCCGGTGCTCTCATTTAAACTAAGAAAATTACTGGTAGTAGAAACCTGAGAAAGTGTAACGTCGGAAATAGTAATTGGTAAACCATTAATCGAGTCATTCCCTAAAACATCACCTATTACAACTGTAGTAGCAGAACCATTTGCAACAGTTCCATAATCATTTACGGCTGTAATTTGAGTTTGTCCCATTAGTGAAAAACTAATGAAAAAGCCAACAAAAGCAAAAACATAAAACGAAGTAGAGTATTTATTTTTCATATCATAATAATTTAGATATCAAATATATGAAATTATAAGTAGGATGTATTTAGAAATACGTTATCAATTAGAATTCGATGGGTTTGAGTTAGAATTCGATTTATTGCAAGTACAAACAATGATTATAATAATCAATAATCGCTTTGCCTTCTAATAAAACATCAGCCCCGATAATTCCTTGAACAGGTTTGGCTTTGTGTTGTGTTAATGCTTGATTTACGTGTGATAAATCGAAAATAACCAAATGAAAATTCTTGTTTTTCCAACGACCTATTTGCAGTTGATTGTTTTTGGCGATTTGTGTAAACATTCCAGTAGCTCCTGCTCCCGCTGCTTTGGTTTTCGATTTCCCTGCAGTAAGTAGAAACAATTCGATGCTTTCAAAACCTACACAACTGTTACTTGCACCAGTATCTAAAATGAAGTTGCCTTTTACACCATTGATACTCGCTTTGAGAAGCAAATGCTGGGTTTTAGTTACTTTGAAATTAATTTTAGTATACTTCTCTTTTTTGAGAAGGTCTTGGAGGTGTTTCATTTTTTCTACCACTTTGGCGCTAAGGTCGTAAAGTTTTCTAGAATAGTTTGGTTTTAATTGTAATTTTGGGCTTTAAAAAATTCCTTTTCAAACACATGATAATTACCGATACTCATACACACCTTTATAGTGAAGAATTTGACCTTGATCGAAAAGAAATGATGCAACGTGCCATCGATTTTGGAGTGACTCGATTTTTTGTTCCTGCCATAGATTCTTCGTGTACACAATCTATGTACGAATTAGAAAAAGCGTTTCCTGAAAATGTATTTCTAATGATGGGTTTGCATCCAACGTATGTAAAAGAAAATTTTCTAGAGGAATTGGAGCATGTAGAAACTGAATTAGCTAAAAGAAAATTCATTGCCATTGGTGAAGTTGGTATCGATTTGTTTTGGGATAAAACGCATCTAAAGGAACAACAAATCGCATTCAAACACCAAATACGTTTGGCTAAAAAGTATCAATTGCCCATTGTTATTCATTGCCGAGATGCTTTTGATGAGATTTTTGAAGTCTTAGAATCTGAAAAAGGAGCAGATTTGTTTGGTATTTTCCATTGTTTTACGGGTACTTATGAGCAAGCACTCCAAGCAATTTCTTTCAATATGAAATTGGGAATCGGTGGAGTTGTCACGTTTAAAAACGGAAAAATCGATCAGTTTTTACCTCAAATCGATTTGAAACATATTGTTTTGGAAACCGATTCTCCCTACTTGGCACCCATTCCCTATCGAGGAAAGCGAAATGAAAGCAGTTATATTGTCAATGTAGTCTATAAATTGGCTGAGATCTATTCTCTTTCAATAGATGAAATTGCAAAAATCACTACCGAAAATTCAAAAGTTGTATTCGGTATTTAAAGAAAAAAAATAGCAAAAGTTCTCAATAAATTTTGTTCTTTTGTTAAATTAAAATGAATTTGTTAGATGCAAAAGTATGATGCCATTCGTCCGTTTTATGATGCGGAAATAAATGATGGAATTCGTTCTTCCATCAATCATCCGATGATGAAAGCGTTGATGAATTTTACCTTCCCTGAAATGCCCGATGAGGTATGGAAAGAGCAGTTGTTAAAGACGCATTCTATTCGTGATTTTCAATGTAATTTTATCTACCAATCTGTTCAAAGAGTTTTAGCGAAAAGTTCAGATGGTCTTACTACTTCAGGTTTTGAAAAATTAGAAAAGAATGAAGCGTACCTTTTTATTTCCAATCATAGAGATATTATTTTAGATACTTCTTTGTTGAATGCCTCTTTATTTTCCCATGGTTTAGTCATGACTGCTTCAGCTATCGGGGACAATTTAGTAAAAAAATCATTTTTACTGACACTATCAAAACTCAATAGAAATTTCTTAGTACAACGTGGATTGTCACCCAGAGAAATGCTACAAAGTTCAAAGCTTATGTCGGAATATATCGGGCAACTTTTACTTCGAGAAAACAGATCGGTTTGGATAGCTCAACGTGAAGGAAGAACCAAAGACGGAAATGACGCAACACATCCAGGAGTTTTAAAAATGCTATCCATGGGGTCCGATGAAGAGAATTTGACGGAGTATTTTAAAAAAATAAAAGTGGTTCCTGTTTCTATTTCTTATGAATACGATCCGACAGATGCACTTAAAATGCCGCAATTGATGGCGGAAGCGAATAATGAAATTTACATAAAAGAAAAAAATGAAGATTTCATGACGCTTTTGAGTGGAATTATGGGACAGAAAAAAGGAATTCATATCCACATTGGGGATGTTTTAAAGGATGAATTAGATCTAATCGCAAAAGACAACGACAATAGTAATAAACAGATTCAAGCATTAGCTCAAGTCATTGATGATTCCATTTTAAAAAACTACAAACTTTGGCCAACTAATTATATAGCCTTTGATATTCTAAATCAATCAAATCAATTCTCTGCTTTTTACACAGAAAATGAAAAACAACTTTTCGAAAGACGATTGGATTTAAAAATAGATCAAAATAACCCAATTGCTTTAGAAGGGTTTTTGAATATGTATGCCAATCCTGTGGTCAATAAATTAAAATATCAAAATGCTCACTAAGCCCAATATTTTATTAATTTATACTGGCGGAACCATCGGTATGGTTAAAGATTTTGAATCAGGTGTTTTGAAAGCATTTAATTTTGCCGAATTATTACAAAATATTCCTGAACTTAAACAATTAGATTGTCATATTCAAACTATTTCATTCGAAACCCCAATAGATTCTTCTAATATGAATCCCTCTAAATGGGTTAAGATTGCAACAATTATCGAAGAAAAATATTCAAAATTTGATGGATTTGTGGTGCTACACGGTTCAGACACGATGTCCTATTCGGCATCGGCTTTGAGTTTTATGTTAGAAAATTTAGCCAAGCCTGTTGTTTTAACAGGGTCGCAATTACCAATTGGAGATTTGCGTACCGATGCCAAAGAGAATTTAATAACAGCAATACAAATCGCCTCATTACAACACAAAAGCAAACCGGTAATACAAGAAGTTTGTCTTTATTTTGAATATAAATTATACCGTGGCAACCGAACAACTAAAATAAATGCAGAACATTTTAAAGCGTTTTCGTCACCAAATTACCCTGCTATTGCGGAATCAGGAGTGCATTTAAAAATAAATCACAATATCGGATTACCCAAAACCACTAAGAAATTTATTGTACACAAAGAATTAGAAGATAATGTGATGGTTTTAAAAATGTTTCCAGGGATAAACGAAACAGTTCTTTCCTCTGTTTTGAATATTCCAAATCTCAAAGGGGTAATTTTAGAAACCTATGGCTCAGGAAATGCGCCAACAGAAGAATGGTTTATTACTACTTTAAAGAAAGCCATAAAGAGTGGATTGCACATTATTAATGTAACGCAATGTTCTGGAGGAAGTGTCAATATGGGTCAATACGAAACGAGTTCAACTTTAAAAAAGATTGGGGTTATTTCAGGAAAAGATTGTACTACCGAAGCTGCAATTACGAAGCTTATGTATCTTTTAGGTCAGAATGTAGCGTCGAATGTTTTTAAAACAATATTCGAAACTTCAATTCGTGGCGAATTATCATAATATTTAAAATTTAATTTTCTTAAACGAAATTTTTTATGGTTCTTTGCAACCTTAAAATAAAATAGAAAGGTGGCCGAGTGGCTGAAGGCGCACGCTTGGAAAGCGTGTTTATGGTAACATAACGAGGGTTCGAATCCCTTCCTTTCTGCAACAAAACCGAAGCGTGAGCTTCGGTTTTTCTTTTGAATAAACTGCGTTGAAAGTTCGCTTTCAACGCAGTTTATTCAAAAGAAAAATCAGACTTTGTAAAAGGCTAGATTTTGTTGACAGTTCTCCCTATTTGGGATCACCGTAGGTAATCCAAATTGTTGAAAGTTCGCTTTCAAAAGCAATTATACAAAAAAAAGAGTCTCCATTGTGAGACTCTTTTAGATTGTTGTAAATAGATTTTTACTTTCCTTTATTCGCTTCCGAAATATATTTTTCTAAAGCCATTGTCATCGATGGAGTTTCTGGAGTTGGCGCTAGAATGTCAATTCGCAAACCATGTTCTAATGCTTCTTTTTGAGTAGTACTTCCGAAAACTGCAATACGAGTGTCGTTTTGTTTGAAATCCGGGAAATTCATAAACAACGATTTTATTCCAGTTGGACTAAAGAAAGCTAGGATATCATAATAAACATCTGCCAAATCAGACAAGTCACTCATGACTGTTTTGTAGAAAATTGCTTGAGTCCAATTTACTTTAAGATTATTCAAAGTTTGAGGAGCATCCGCATTCAATTGATCAGAAGCTGGCAATAAAAATTTCTCGTCTTTGTATTTTTTTATCAAGGGTGATAAATCAGCAAAATCTTTCTGACCTACATATATTTTACGTTTTCGATATACTACATACTTCTGTAAATAAAAAGCAATAGCTTCTGATTGACAAAAATATTTTAACCCTTCTGGAACTTTATAACGCATTTCTTCAGCAACTCTAAAAAAGTGATCTACAGAATTTTTACTCGTCAAAATAATGGCGGAGTAATTGTTAAGGTCAATTTTTTGCAATCGTACGTCTTTGGCATTTACACCTTCCACGTGAATAAAAGGTCTGAAATCAACTTTTACTTTATGCTTTAGTTGCAACTCAAAGTAGGGAGAATTTTCTACTTTAGGTTCAGGCTGTGATACCAAAATTGTTTTCACTTTCATATTGACATTTTCTAAATATGCTGACTTTTTGTAAACCAATAATAAATGAAATAATACGGTGCTATTTCAAGTGCGCAAAGATATAAAATAAAATAAAACAACTTGCTTATTAGTAAATTTTGATAATTTTTCAAAGAAATGACATAAGTTAACAGGTTTGTTAGCAATACGACAGTAATTATCGAATAAAATAAGAAATCTGATGAATTGGAATTGTAAAATAGGATTGCGTTTATTGGAAGTAGTAATAAACCAATATACGTTCTGTAGCTTACTTTTTGTAAATTGAACTGATCAGAAAATTCTTCAATGACAAAAGAAGTTGCAATTATTTTTTCAATTAAAAATTTCGAAAGTACAAATACACTTATAAAAGTAAAAATCTGGATAAACAGAATGCCGTCCGTTTGAGAAGTATGATAAAAATGATGCAGCGCTAATTGGATAAAAAACGCAATCGAAACCAATTGAACTAAGAACAAAAAAATTGTAAAACCACTCATCAGATAGGAAGCATCACGATAAATTTTAATGTATTTATCAGAGACTATTAATTTCATAAAATCTTGAAATCGAGTTTCAAATACCGATTTTACAATAGCAATAATACTAAAGAGAATAACAAAAACTATCGTAGCCCAATCATGGATTCCTATAATTCGAGGTTGTAAAACGGTTTCAATCATATCGTTGCAAAAATACTAAAAATACGATGATAATTGAAGTTGTTTTTCCTTTTTACCTAAATTCAATTTGATTTATTTATTTAATATATAATTTATTTCTTCCCAAGTTTTAATTATCATTTTCTTAAGAGGCAACTCCCATAAAAAGTTTATTTTTGTTACCAATTAAACTTATGTAATGAATGACGGAATTGTAATTATACCAACGTATAATGAAATAGAAAACATTGAAACGATAATTAGAGCGGTGTTTTCTCTTCATAAATCGTTTGATGTTTTAATTGTGGATGACAATTCACCCGATCAAACAGCTACTAAAGTTGAAGCTTTGCAAAACGAATTTAAAGATCGGTTACACCTTGAAAAGAGAGCTAATAAAGCAGGTTTAGGCACTGCCTATGTACACGGATTTCGATGGGCTTTATCAAGAAAGTATCACTATATTTTCGAAATGGATGCCGATTTCTCTCACAATCCAAATGATTTAGAAAAATTATATCAAGCCTGTCACTTTGGGGAAGCGGATGTTGCCATTGGTTCAAGATATGTAACCGGTGTCAATGTTGTCAATTGGCCATTAAGTAGAGTTTTGATGTCGTATTTTGCTTCTGTATATGTAAAAATAATCACTGGAATGAAAATTCATGATGCTACAGCTGGATTTATTTGTTATAAAAGAGTAGTTTTAGAGAAAATCAATATTGATAAAATTCATTTCATCGGATATGCTTTTCAAATTGAAATGAAATATCGAGCTTTTATCAATGCTTTTCGAATAGTTGAAGTTCCAATTATTTTTACTGATCGCACCAAAGGCGAATCTAAAATGAGTAATGCAATTATTAAAGAAGCTGTTTTTGGTGTAATTTCTTTGCGTATTAGAAATCTTTTTAATCGTTTGTAATGAATAGAATTTTAATTAAAAATGCAAAAATCGTAAACGAAGGAAATATCTTTGAAGGAGATGTTTTAATTGAAAATGATTTTATTGCAGAAATTGCAGAAAGCATTAGTGTGAAATCATCTACGACGACCATAATTGATGCAGAAGGGAATTACTTAATTCCCGGAATGATTGACGACCAAGTGCATTTTAGAGAACCGGGACTTACCCATAAAGGAGACATTGCTTCCGAATCGAAATCTGCTGTTGCTGGTGGAATCACATCATTTATTGAGCAACCCAACACAATTCCTAATGCCGTTACTCAAGAACTATTAGAAGAAAAATTTCAACTTGCAGCAAAGAATTCCTATGTGAATTATTCCTTTAATATGGGAGTAACGAATGATAATTTAGAAGAAGTTTTAAAAACAAATCCCAAAAATGTTGCGGCTTTAAAAATATTTTTAGGTTCCTCTACAGGCAATATGTTAGTGGATAATGATGAAGTATTAGAAAAAATATTTTCCTCCACATCGATGTTAATTTGTGTTCATTGCGAAGATGAACAAACCATAAAAAACAATTTAGAACATTATACAGCACAATATGGGGAAGCCATTCCTGTAACGGCTCATCATTTAATTCGAAGCGAAGAAGCTTGTTATTTGTCTTCGTCCAAAGCGATTGAATTAGCCAAAAAAACTGGAGCAAGATTGCATGTTTTTCATTTGTCGACAGCCAAAGAAATGGAGTTGTTCTCGAATAAAATTCCACTGAAAGATAAGAAAATAACCGCCGAAGTTTGTGTACATCATTTATGGTTTACTGACGATGATTACGCTACAAAAGGAAATTTTATTAAATGGAACCCAGCGATTAAAACGGCAGCGGATAGACAAGCACTTTGGGATGCTTTACTCGATGATCGAATTGATGTTATTGCTACGGATCATGCTCCACATACATTAGAAGAAAAAAAACAATCTTATTTAAAAGCTCCCTCTGGAGGTCCATTAGTGCAACATGCTTTAGTTGCCTTGTTTGAAGCGTATCATCAAGGGAAAATTTCTATTGAGAAAATTGTAGAAAAAACGGCTCATAATCCTGCAATTCTTTTTCAAATAGAAAAAAGAGGATTTATTAAAAAAGGATATTATGCTGATTTAGTCATTGTAAATTTAGGTTTGCCTTGGAGTGTAAAAAAAGAAAACATCCTTTATAAATGTAGTTGGTCTCCATTTGAAGGCTTTACATTTAAATCCAGAATAACACATACTTTAGTCAATGGTCAGTTGGTATATTCCAATTTTAAAGTAAAAGACATTCATGCAGGAAAGCGTTTAGTATTTGAAAGATAAATAGTATGAAAAAAATAACAGCAACCATAATTGCCCTTATTGTTTTAGTTAGTTGTAACATTTCACCCATTGCAAAACCAGACAATCTAATTGAGGAAAAAGTCATGACAGATATTTTGTATGATTTGATGATATTGGATGCAATTAAGTCACAAAATCCATACGACACAATTAAAAAGAATATCAAACCCAAAGAATATGTCTTCAAAAAATATAAAATTGATAGCTTGCAATTTGTAAAAAGCAATCAATATTATATTTCACAAATAGATGTATATAAAAAAATGTATGATGAAATACATGAACGATTGGAGAATGAAATTAAAGAAAATAATTTGGCGCAAAAAAAATCAGGAACAGTTTCGCCTTCTACTACTTCTTCAACTGATAAACCTCAAGTGCAATAAGTTATTTTTGAGGGTATAATTTCCCAATTTCCATGAGATATTGAGGAAGATCTTGAAACGTAATTGAATAAACGGACTTTATTTTTTCATTCGAATACGAATGGTTTTGATGTAAAGTTTCTGCCATATTCTTACTTAAATTTCTTTTCATTCTAAAAACAATAGAAATCAACCAATCAATTCTCCAAAAAACTTCAGTTAACCATCGATTAGCAAATAGTTTTGGATGTTTTACTTGCAGTGAAATTGCTATTGTTTTTAATACAGTTTCATAAGTGCAATTTTCAGCGACAGCAGTAAATCGTTCCCCGTTTGTTGAGCTTTTCATAATTTGAATCATGCTTTTAACAACATCATTTACGCTCACAAATCCAGAAGAGCCTTTAGTATAAAAGAGCATTCCTTTTTTTATTTTTGTATACAACAAACCGCTACCAGAGTCCCAAAATCCGGGGCCAATAATCACACCGGGATTGATAATCACTACATTCAAACCTTCTTGTTGACCTCGGAACACTTCCATTTCAGCGCCATATTTAGAAATAGCATAATCGCTATGGGGAAATTCCGGATTCCACTCGGTGGTTTCTGTAATAATGGTTTCGCGCTCTTTCAAATCGCCTAATGCAGCAGTCGAACTTACATGACAAAGTTTTTGAATGCCAAAATCAATACAAAAATTGACCACATTGGCAGTTCCTTCAATATTGGTTTTCCGTAATTCTTCTTCCTCTTTTGGGTCAAATGAAATTAAAGCGGCACAATGATAAACGAATTCAATATTTTCAAAAGCTACACTTAAGGAAGTTACATCCGTAATATCAGCAGGAATCCATTGAATAGATTTAAATAAATACTCTTTATCGTAAAGTTGAAATAAAGATCTAGTCTTTTCAATAGAAGCAGTATTTCTATAGATAGCACGAACGGTTTGGTTGTCTTCTAACAACGCAATCAATAAATGCGATCCGACTAATCCTGTTGCTCCAGTAACCAATATCATTTTGTAAAAATAGTGTTTAATCGTTTAATCGGGGAATCGTTTAATCGAAAAAACACAAAACGATTTCACGGTTTCACGATTAAACGATTAAACAAATCAACGATTCCACATTAAATTTTATCTTTGCCGAAAATCGATTTGAAATGAAGAATTTAATAGCAGAATTACAATGGCGTGGATTGGTTCACGATATCATGCCCGGAACAGAAGAACAATTGTTGAAAGAAATGACCACTACTTATATTGGATTTGACCCAACTTCAGATTCGTTGCATATAGGAAGTTTAGTTCCGATTATTCTGTTAGTTCATATAGAAAAATTTGGTCACAAACCTATTGCATTAGTTGGTGGAGCTACTGGAATGATAGGCGATCCTTCAGGAAAATCTGACGAAAGAAATTTGCTAGATGAAGCAACTTTAAATCACAATGTGGAAGGCATAAAACGAGTTTTGTCACGATTTATTGATTTTAATTCTACTGAAAAAAACGCAGCGATTTTAGTCAATAATTACGATTGGATGAAGAATTATTCTTTCATCGATTTTGCTCGTGAAGTGGGGAAAAGAATTACCGTCAATTATATGATGGCGAAAGATTCTGTAAAGAAAAGATTGTCTGCTGAAGGTGATGGAATGTCGTTTACGGAGTTTACGTATCAATTGATTCAAGGGTATGATTTCTATTATTTGCACAAACATCACCATTGTTTGTTGCAGATGGGAGGAAGCGATCAATGGGGAAATATCACCACCGGAACCGAATTGGTACGACGTATGAATCCAGAAGGAGCGAAAGCTTTTGCAATGACTTGTCCGCTGATTACAAAAGCCGATGGTTCGAAGTTTGGAAAATCAGAAGGCGGTAATATTTGGTTGGATGCAGATAAAACATCGGTTTATAAATTTTATCAATTTTGGTTGAATACGACTGATATTGATGCGGAGAAATACATTAAAATTTTTACATTCTTAGATAAAAAAACGATTGATACTTTAATCCAAGAACAACATGCTGCACCTCATTTACGGCTTTTACAACGAAAATTGGCGGAAGAAGTAACCACTTCAGTACATTCTAAAGCAGCGTTAGAAAAAGCAATTCTAGCATCCAATATTTTATTTGGTAATGCAAGTGCAGCTGATTTGAAACAATTAGATTCGGCTACTTTTTTAGAAATTTTTGAAGGTGTTCCGCAAGCAGATATTTCTAAAAGTGAAATTGAAAACGGAATCAATATCGTGAATATTTTAAATGAAAAATCAGGGTTTTTAAAATCAAATGGAGAAGCAAGACGGGCATTGACAGAAAACTCGATTGCAGTGAATAAAGAAAAAGTGACAGAGGAATTTGTTTTGACGTCCAAAGATTTAATCAACAATCAATTTGTATTGTTGCAACGTGGTAAGAAAAATTATTTTGTATTGAGAGTGGTTTAATTAACGATTTGCAACCGACAACTCACAACTGTTAACCAACAACTTTTTTTATAAAACCATCAAATTACAACCTCGAATATCTGAATTATCAAAACGTCCTAATACTTCAAAAGTTGCAATGGAATTCTTTTTCCCTAAATCTTGTGTAGCGATAAACGAACAGGAATTAAGATTGGCCAAATCAATCACATTAATTCCACCTGTTTTACCATTGGTAACGTAGTGCAAAGCGTCTTCAGTATCTCGAATGAGGATTTGCATCCACGGCGGACATTCGAAAATACCATCGCCTAAGGAATACGCTTGTGACAATAATTCCGTCATCCCGTATTCCGAATGAATGGTAGTAACGCCAAAACCAGCACACAAAAGCTCGTGTAATTCTTCCCGGATAAGTTCTTTGCGCTTGCCTTTCATGCCGCCCGTTTCCATGATGATGGTGTTTTGCAATTGAAATTTTTGTTTTTCAATTAAGTCTAACAGCGCATACGTAACACCAATAAGAATTACGTTTTGTCCAGACTGATCTAGTGCAATGAGCTTTTTAATAAGTTCATCGTAATTATGAAGATAAAATCCGCTATCCGAATTTTGGCTCAATTCGATTAAATCATTTACCATATAAATCAAAGAAGAAGCTTCTCTTTCTAAATAGGATGGAAG
The DNA here is from genome assembly GCA_043783565.1 of Flavobacterium sp. Lineage (GTDB taxonomy): Bacteria > Bacteroidota > Bacteroidia > Flavobacteriales > Flavobacteriaceae > Flavobacterium. Next base: position 63,472 of record JAYVZG010000028.1, read on the forward strand.
TAAAGCCAGGACTACAAAATCTTCGATATTGCCGTAAAACTGTGAAAAGGCTTGACGATAACTCGATTCGTAGAATGATAAGTCCGTCACCAAGTGTTTACTTGTAGCCATACCAGTAGTCCCGCTACTTGTGAATGATGTTTGAATAAGTTGTTTTCCTGTTACAACTTCATGACTTTTGAAGAACTGTATGGGAAGAAACGGAATTTGTAAAAGCGATTTAACCTGTTGTTTTTCTATGTTCAAATGTTGACAAAACTTGCGATATACTTCATTGTTGTCGTATTGAAAACGAAACACTTTCAAGGCAATTTTCTCAAATTGCTTGTGATTGGAAATTGAGAATATGTCAGAATGGGGAATCAAGAATTTTTTTGGTAAAAGTAGCAAATAAAAAAAACTCCAACGTTGCGGTTGGAGTTTTTAGGTAAGTAAAATTATTTTTTGATGATTGTTTTAGTTTGGGAGGATTTATCTTCAAAGAATACTTGAACGACATACAGACCACTTTCTTCTTTTGAAATATCTATTTTCACCTCTTTTAAATTGTTGTAAAACTCTTCTAATACTATCGATGAACTATTTACTTTAGTTATTTGTACATGATTTATTTTTTCAGATTTTAAACTTTCAATAGTAGAAATTCCCGACGATGGATTTGGATAAATAATAAAGTATTCTTTATTACTCGAATCTGTTTTTCCATCTAAATTTAAGTTTGAATTTCTATTTAAGCCTGACATCATATCAAATTCAGCATTGTCTAGTGCGTGATTGAAAGCTATACTTGTACAAGGGTCTCCAATTTTTGCTAGAAATTTCGCATTATTACCAATATAAGTCCCTGGTCTTAATAGGATTTGATTCCCAGCAGTTGAAGTTATATTAGCCGAAGCAGTCGTAGCGGTGTAGTTAGGTTCAAAGTTAATGTTGTGTTTGGCTAAATATGTTTTGACTCCAGTATCGGGGATAGTTATAAAATCATCATGTTTCTTATAGGCAAAATCGCAATCAAATTCTATAACATAGGTATTAAAATCTTTATCCGAATGAATAGGAGGCGCTGTTGCTGGCACATATGCAACTCCGTATATGCTGTTTGGCTGAGAGGGTAAGGGTAATTCAAAATTATTTGGGTTTAATATATTAGTGGACGGAACAGGAATTGGAAAACTAACTATATTGTTTGTAGTTGGAATATTATATGTTCCTTGACCTAAGGGAGTTGATGATGTTAAATAATTTTGTACATCTTTAATTCTGTAAACTTTCCCATTAGGAATATTATAGTCGGAAAAATTAATATCAACTGGAGCAATAGGCGTTTGTGGATTAAGCGATTCTTGTGGAAGATAGATAGATACATAAAATACATTTGGATTGTATTCATTTTGTACTATAAAATATCGAGTAGCAGTATTTAAACTATGAACGTACCTAAAAGAACCGAATTCTGTATTATAATTATTTCGAAAAGTATCAAGAGAAATAGAGGTAGTTGTATTTGGAGCCAAAAACATGTAAGGAAGTGCTGTTCCCAAATATTTATTATAATAATTGTTTAAACCCATACTCCATGCATCACCAGGAACATTTCCGGCTGCAGTTCCTTGAAAATTGGCAATAGAGGTCAATATTTGTAATCTTTTTCCAGCATAAAAATTATTTTCAAAAGTAAGTCTATGATTTGATTCAGAAGCAATTAAACATGCAGCACCATTAACAAAATAATTGTTTTTTATATTTATGTTTGTAACAGCATCAATTTTTAGACCTGAATTTCCAGAGGTAATACCATTTTTGTAATAAAGATTACTAAATATTTCAATGTTATTTATTCTGCCTCCATTTGCACTTACAATCATATTAGCAGTTTCATCAAGTACTGGACTACCATTGTTTATAAATACATTTTTTGAAACTTCATAATTATTGACTATACCAGTAGCATCAAGTGCTGACCAAATGTTGACTGCAGAATCATAGCAATTTAAAAACAAATTATTTCTTATTCTTCTAACTACACCTGAATCGTTTTGAGTATAAATACAAGTTTGATGCCCTCTAGTATTTGTGCCATTAATCAGATCACCATTATATAATGGGACATCTTCAAGAAGTGTTTGACAATCAACTCCATTAACTGCAGTAACTTCAATAATACCATTATTGTAAAAAATGTTCCCGTAAATTTCAGTATCTAATGTTTTTTTCCATGACCCAAGTGCAATACCAGGTATATTTCTAAAAATAAGGTTTCTGAATTCGTTTCGAATTGTTGTCAGGTAGGGTTCATGTTGAATTCCTACATATTCATGGAAATCATATTGTGGAGGGGATGTGGGAGGGCACAATGGTTGGTATTGCCCTGAAGGCACAATAGGTAGTTGAGCACGGGTATCTTTTATTCTACTGAAATCTCCTAAACAAGTAATTTCAAAATTTTCAAAATTAACATTACCACCTAATACATGAAGAATAAAGACATCGCTAGTTCCAGTCGGAAGCAATGGAGTAGGTGTTATTGGCCCCCATATTCCACTTGTTAATCCGTTATGAATATTCCCATCAATCACCGCCCATTCTCCTGGATAGGAAGAAACAGTTATATATCTTAAAGGATCAGTTGATTTCAATGTACTTTTAAAATGTCCTTTGTATACATTATTAGTAGGAGGCGAGCCAACGTAAGTTGCTTTATCAACACCATGCAACCAAACAATATCACCTGCTTGAATTTGAGTTCCGTTTAAGCCACCAGCAAGTGCATATTGCAAACACCAAGCGGTTGCTACAGAAAGGCCATCGGCAAGAGGAGGGTTCACGTAATTATTAGCATAAGGTCTGACATGCCACTCCATTTGGCTCCACATATTTTGTGTGCAAAGCACTACTAAAAAAATAAATAGCTTTCTCATGACTATCTTTTTTCAATAGCATTAAGTCTGTCTGACATTTGCAAAATCAACTTATTTTGAGCTTCGTTTATTTTGTTTTGCTCAATGATGTATAGTGTCAATTCCTCAATTTTCTCTTGCTGAATCTTTGCCATTTCACCAAGTTCAATACCGTCTTCTTTTACTCGTTGTGCGGAAGGAACATTGATTAAATGCCCATTTTCTTGAATGTGTTTTTCTACTTCGTGAAGCGTTGGTAGTTTATACTCTTTTGCAAAAACATAATCTGCCCAAGTAGTACTTACTCTTACTTCGTCTGTTAGGATGCCGCCTTTTACAAATAGGTTATAGTTGCTTACGCTTACTCCACCAGAATTAGATGGGAAATTACCAAATGCAGTTGCAGTATTTCCTCCAATACCTACTTTGCCATGAAATTTTAACTGATCGGTTGCAAAATCTCCCCAAATTAAGGGATTGTTTGTGTTGTTAATAGCTGTATTATCAACGTAGTCAATCATTAATTTATTGCTGTCATTCAAATAATAACCAGAATTTGTTCCAAGTAAGATGTTATTTGAGCCAAGACTTTCACCTCCTGCTTGAGAGCCTAAAAAAAGATTATTATTTCCGCTATTTTCAGCTCCAGCATAATTACCTAGATAAACATTATTACTCCCACTCCCATTATTTTCCCCACTTGCAAAACCAACAAATATGTTCGCAGAACCGCTTGAAGCATTTCCTGCTGTGCTTCCAATATATGTATTTCTACTTCCGTTAAAACTAGATAAACCTGAATTATAGCCTAAAAATGTATTGTTGTTTCCATTATTTAATGTAGTTGCACTAATTCCCCTTCCTGCATTTTGCCCAATATAAGTATTACTGCCAGTTCCTGAAGAAAACTGTCCAGCACTTACTCCAATAGAAACGCTATTAGGCATGCTTAAAGAGTTAACGCCAAAAGAAGTTTTGGTTGTGTTTAATAATCCTGCAGCAACACCAGCTCTTTTAAAATTGATATCTTGTCCTACAGCTGGGTTTGCGACTGTTGTTCCAATAAAACTAGTTGCTGTAGCATTGGCATTTCCTGTTAGCACCCATTGCGCATTACCTAAAAATGAACATAATCCTAAAATTCCAAGAAATAATAATTTTGTTGTTTTCATAATAATAAATTTTTGATGTTTGTTTTAATAAATTAATCAGATTTTTTAAAAGTGGTGTTAACTGAAAAGCCCACTATAAAACATAGTGGGGAGTCAGCCCTTTTTCTGGAACGGTATAAAAAGTTTTAAGGAAGAAATAGAAATTAATTCTGCTTTCGCAAAATGAAGATGCAGGAAAGGAATACCACTCATATTACAATAGGTTTAGTTCAATATTCAAACCGAACATAAAATAATCTTGAGAATTTCATTGAGATTTATAGAGTGGTATTTAAATCGTCAATTTATATAGAAACAATCATGATTAATTCATGTCTCTAATTTAGAGAAAAATCTGATATATTTTTCAATTTTTATTAAAAGTTATCAAAGTATATTTAAGTGTTTTTTGTATTGTTATTTAAAGACACAAAAAAAGCCCTAACTTTCGTTAGAGCTTTTTTTATAATCAAAGAGATCATTATCTCACCACTAATTTGCTAGTAGCTGTTTTACCAGCTTCTGTAATTTTTAAGATATATACTCCACTATTCAATTGTGCAACATTAATTGCGTTTGAAGCAGTAGTAGAATTCAAAACTAATTTTCCAACTACATCATAGATTGCGATGTTTTTCTCAGCATTTGCTTGCGTGTTGATAAACAAAGTTCCGTTAGTCACTGGATTAGGATAAACTTTCAAACCAGCGATAGAATTATTTTGAGAAACACTTAATAAACCACCAATAGAATCAGCAATGCTCAATTCGTCTAAAGTCATTGAAGGTGTTTTTGTGTCAGAATCTTGTCTGATAATAAAACCTCCCATTTCAGTTATTGCTGCAGCTGGTGTAACTGTTAAAGTTGCTGGAGTTGCTGGAGTCAATGAACTTAAATCAGGGTTAATCCAAGCATTTAATGTGTTGCTTGTGAAATCATAACCCATAACCACAAAAACAATATCTCCTACATTTCTCAAAGTAGCGTCGTAATTTGTTGTAATTGAAGCGGCATCAAAACCTAATTGATATTGCGTTCCGTTTTTCTTAAAAAACATTCTTCCTTTAAATGTTTTACCTGCATCTGTAATTCCTACAAAATAAGTTTCAGTTAAATCGGTAGTAACATTGGCCATGTCAGTAACATTTAAAATGAAAGAAGCATAAATAGTACCTGCTGTTGCAGGTGTAAATGGAGAGAAGCAATCAAATCCAGCACCTGAAAAAGCAATTGAATTTCCAGTTGAAGTATAATTAGAATAATTTAAACTTCCAGCAGTAGCAAGAATATTGTCTCCTGAATTGATGTTTGTCCATTTTTCTTGAGATCCTAATGAACTTCCTTCAGCATAAGGGAAATTGTCTCTATAAGGTAAAGCATTTACTGGCTTGCATTCTGGTGAATTAACAGCTACGCTAGTATTACATGTTCCGCCAATTATTGAAGCAGAAAAAGCAGTTCCTTCAGAAACACCTGTTACTACAATATTACCAGCAGCAATAGTAGAAGGATCATCACCACCTACATTTCCTGAATTAGGGGTAATAGTATACGTTGCGTTTCCAGCTCCTGTAAAAGGAATTGTTACGGTATAAGTGTCTGTTCCAAGATTAAAACCATCACATACAGCAGTTGCATTTCCTAAAACTAAAGTACACGAAGCAGAAACATTACTCAATTTAACATCGTCCAAACGCATTTGAGCAGTTGATGGTTGTGTAAAACGTAAAGATAATGTTGCAGAAGAAGGAATTTGTCCTCCAGGAATTGTTACTAAATTCCAAGATGTATTGGCGTTGTTAGTAAATGTTATAGGAGTCCAGTTGGTTGCATCAGTACTTTGTTCTACAACTAATTGTACCGCAGCAGAATTTGTCAAGTATCCGAATGAAAGTTGAATGTCAGTTGTATTGTATGCGGAAGTATTCAATCCGTCAATTTGAATGTATTTTCCAGCAGTGTTTGTTAAGAATACGTTTCTAACACCTGAGGCGCCATTATACCCGCTTGAAGCAGCAGAAGAGCGAACGTCACCAGTTCCAGAGTATAGAATAGGAGCTGCGTTTTCAAATACATTAGCACTAATTAATACTGTTCCTGTTGCGGTTCCCATGTTTTCAGAATAAAAAGTTTGTCCAAAAGACATAGAGCTAACAACTGAAAATAGTAAAATGTAAAGTTTTTTCATTTTTGAGTTTTTAAAATTTAAGACTACAAATATAGGAAGTATTTTCCTTTGTTTAAAAGAAATTTAGGTAAAATAAAGTTTAAGGAAGTGTAAGGCAAATAAAATAACTACTTGACAATCAATTTTCTAGTAGCAGTAGCTTCGCCTTCACGAATTTTGATGATGTAAACACCTGGAGAAAGAGAAGCAATAGTAAGCTCTTTAGTTGACAAAGTAGCTTGTAACACTTTTTTACCCAATACATCATAAATAGCAACTTCTTTGTCTAAAGCAGATTTAGAAGTGATGTATATTTTACCAGTACTTACAGGGTTTGGGTAGAAACTCAATCCATCTATAGCAGGTTGCTGTCTGTTTTCTTGAGCCGTGATGGTCAACGAAAACAAACAAAACAGGAAGATGCTATAAAAGTATTTATTTCTCATGAGTTCTTATAATGCGGTAAAGATAGGAATTAAAATCAAAATAAAAACATAAAAAAACACCTCTTAATTTAGAGGTGTTTTTTCTTTAATTTTTATGGATATATTATTGTATTAAATTAGTTCCATCTACATTAGACCAACTACCATTTGTAATTTCAGCACCAGTTGCTGTTGCACTTGTAGTGAAATATCCTTCAGGAAAAAGAACACTAATTAAATCAGTTGCTCCAATAGGAGTAGTTCGTGTAGTGTTTAAAATTTTCACGTTAGTAATTTTCAATTTACTTCCATTCACTTGATTTGTGTTGGTTGTAGCATCTTGTATTTTAACAACAGCACCTTGATAAGTAGTAGCTCCAACAGAATAATTTCCGTAACCATCTACGAGGATATTGTCGTATTCACCATTTCCTTCTTTTTTAAATTGGAATGCATCAATTTGAATATCAGTATCCGCTTCGGGAGTTGTTCCTGTTGCTCTTTTTAAAGTAATTTTTGAGATTTTTGGACCAAAAGCATTGTTGTTATTAGAAGCTTCTATTTCCATTCCAAAATTACCTTTTCCTGTTTGATAAGCATACCAGTTACTGTTGTTTTGACCTTGCCACCCATCTTGCCAATCGAAAGCATCATCATAATTTCCGTAAGACACTAGATTTGTTGCACTAACAGTTCCTCCGAAAAATTCATATCCATCATCAGCACCTTTATAGGCTACTAAGTGATCTAATGTAGTTCCAGAACCGCAAGAATAGAAAGTAAATGCATTGTTTTCTTTTTGTCCGTCCCCTAATTTTTTACCAGCATATTCTACTCTTACATAACGAAGAGATCCGCCATTATGTGTAGGATCAATACCGCCATAAGTTTGAACGTTTCCATCTTCAGACGCAGCTGTAGTTGCTCCTAATGCAGCAGTTATTGGAGCATTACCATACATGATAATTCCTCCCCAATTTCCAGGAACTTTATTTTTTTCAGTAAAAACAACAGGTTGAGAAGCTGTTCCATTAACAATAAGTTTTCCGCCGTTTAATACGACTAAAGCATTGTCTCCTGTAGCAATATCACAAGTGATAGTTGAACCCGCTTCAAAAGTTACAGTGACTCCAGTACTCACTTTTACTATTCCAGCTAAAGTGTAATTTCCATAAGGATAAGTAGTGTTTGTAGTGATTGTTCCAGAAATTTCACCAACTTGTGGAGTAATTACTGTTTCGTCATCACTTGAAGAACAAGAAGACAAGATACCAATAAACAATAGCGATAAAAATGTTTTTTTCATGTTGTGTTTTTTTATTTTTTATTTGAAACAAAAGTAACATATCGCTTTTTTTAGCAGGTTAGAAAATGGTTATTTAAAAGTTATTATAAAGCCAATTGAATATGAAGTTAATGTTATGATTACGAGTTTATTGTTAAGCAAAAAAGCGACTTATTAAAGTCGCTTTTGGAAGTTATTAATTGGAAGTTACTAAAAAGTATAACCTAAATTTAAAGAGAAGCCTATGCCACGTTTGTAATCTTGAATTGTATTCGTGTTTTCATAAATTTTGACATTGCTATCATCGCCCAACACAAATTTTTCTTTTGGGTTTAGTAAATTGTCTGCGGAGAATTTTAAGCTCCAATTATCTCCTAATTTGTTAGTCCAAATAAAATCTAATTTACTGACAGGTAATTCATAGATATGATCCAAACCTGCAGTTCCAACACTGTAGATTCTTTTTCCAAAAACAGAATATACCAATGTCATGGTATTGCTCCAATTTTTATTAAAATTAAATTGGTATTTCAAATCGGAATTGATAATCCATTTTGATGCTCCTTGTAATTCTCTTGATGTATGAGTTTCAATTGAGGGTGTCGCAACTCCATCAGGATTTAATGTAATAGGAGACACATCAACTTTGGTTTGCATAATCGATGTATTGAATCCAAATGAAAAATCAGACAAATTTTTATTAATTCTACTCAATTCTAATAGGAATTCAATTTCAGCACCATATAAAGTAGCAGTGTTAGAATTTAAAAAAGTAGTAATTTGGCCACCAGCATCGGCTTTGAAAGTACGTTCAATCGGATTGTCTAATTTTTTCCCAAAAACACCAATAGCAAACATTTCCTTGTTACTTGGAAACAATTCGTATTTTAAATCAACATTCAAATTATCACTGTTTTTCACAAAAGGATTTCCTTGTTGACTCGTATTATCTGCATTAACAATAGTAATAGGTAAAGCCTCCATTAAAATTGGTTTTGTATACGTTTGAGAAACTGCTAGACGAAGATTGCTGCTTTCATTCAATTCATATTTAATATTTAACGAAGGTAGTATATACGTTTTATCGATCGTTTTTTTATCTAAAGGATCTGTAAACAAACCATTGTATTTGTATTTTATTTCACGTGTATATTTTTCAGTTCTTAGACCACCATTAATCTCTAATGCATTAAATTTCAAAAATAAATTGGCGTATCCTGCATTGGTAAATTCAAACAATTTTGTTCTGTAAGAAGCATTTGAACCTTCTGCATAATAAATATTATTGGCGGCGAAATCTTCATTCAAATAGGAATCGATACTATTTAAAGGCACACTAAAAGAGCCTTGACTTGGGAGGTTTTCTCTTACAAAAACAAATCGATAGGAAGTTTTGGAGTCACTTCCATTTCCATTATACCCTAATGTTAATTTGTTGTTCTTATTCTTCCCGAATTTCCAATTGTATTCTAATAAATCAGAAAAAAAGTAATTCCCTTCGATGTCTAGATATTGTTTGATGAAATTGTTTCCGCCATAATTAATAATTCCAGTTGTTTCATTTTCACGAACGGCAGTAAAAAATTTTCTGTCAGGTTGTTGATAAGAGGTTTTTGCAAAAGAGCCTCCTATTTTAATCGTGTGATTTTTATTTTCGGTTAAAGCATACTCCCCATACACCTGACTATTGATATAATCAGACACTTCTAATTGATTGGTTCTTGTTGTTCCTATGCTTGCCAAATTACCATCTGTAGTACCTGTTTGATCTAAAATTAAATTTTCAGTAGAACGAAGATACATGATATTGGAAGAGAGATTCAATCTGTTTTTTTTGTAGTTCAATCCAATTAACGAGGAAGTTGAGGTTTTATAAATATTTTCGTTGCCTTGTAATTGATTGTTAAAATTTCCGTTGGCATTAAAAGTGTTGTTAGCACCTTTTCTAACTTGAAAGCTATTATCAAAATTTAGCGATAATAAATACGAAAACTTGCCGCCTTTTTTAAAGTCAAACTTTTCGGAGTGTAAAAACCCAACACTCGTATTCAAAGGGCTTTGCGTTTCATCTACATCCCACCCATTTTTAATTTTGTTTTTTGAGTCCTCAGAAGTCAAACTTTTATTCGAAGGGGTTTTCCCAAAAATACTAGGTAATTCTCTGTCTTTTCCATTCCATCCAAAAAAACCACTAGTAGTATTGGCATCTTGAGAAGTTAAAATTCGGCTCAAATTATTGTCTGTAGTATAACCAACCCCAATGCTTATTTTAGTTTGACTTTTTCCATTTGTAGAAGTTTCAATATTAAAAGTTCCTCCTGCAAAATCTCCATATATGTTAGGGTTGAATGTTTTAAATACTTCAATTACACTAACAATATCTGTAGGAAATAAATCTAATGGAATAATTTTTTTAAAAGGATTATTAGTAGGTGCAGCTAAATCATTAATCAATAAATTATTGTAACGATCTTCCAATCCTCTAACAAATAACCCTCTCGAGCCCACTTTGGTAATCCCAGTTATTTTGGTTAATCCTTCTTCTACATCACTCACTCCTTTTCTGGCCATTTCCTGTGCACCAATGCTTTGTTTGATCTCCACGGCTTTCTTTTGGTCTAACAAAAGAGCAGTTTCTTTTTCTCTTCCGCCACTTGCTTTTACTACTACATCTTCCAATTTATAACTTCCAGAGCCTAAAGCTTTATTTATTGTGACAGTTTCTCCTGCTATAACAGTTACCGGAACTTCCACATTCTCATAGCCCAAAAAACTAAAGACAAGCGTATAATTTCCTGAAGCAAGAGATATGGTATATTTTCCATTCTCATCAGTTGTAGTTCCAAATGCAGTTCCTTTAATGGCTGCGTTGGCAAAAGGTAAAGTGGCATTATTTGCGTCTTTATCAGTCAGAACACCAGTAATTGTTCCTTTACTTTGAGAGAGAGCTACCGTACAAACCAATAGAGTAATAAATAAAAATTTGATTCTCATTTTAATAGTATGTTAAATTTTGGTGCAAAGGAACGCTTGCTTTGTAAAGTTCGTGTTACTTACCTGTTACGATTTGGTTTCTATAAGATTACCGAATTGTTAAGAGATTAAATAACAGTAAACATGATTTATATCTAATACTTTTATCTTTACATTTACAATCGCAAAGGAATTCATCTTGTTTATTATACAATTTGAAAGATGAAATAAACCATTAATTTTGCTACCATGAAGAAAAAAGACATTAAGATTTTACTAGTAGATGACGAACAAGATATCTTAGAGATTGTTGGCTACAACCTAACTCAAGAAGGTTATCAAATTGTTACAGCATCCAATGGTAAAGAAGCAATTGTTAAGGCTAAAAAGGAACTTCCTCATTTGATTATCATGGATTTGATGATGCCCGAAATGGACGGAATTGAAGCCTGTGAAAATATTCGCCGTTTACCCGAATTAAGTCAAGTTATTATAACGTTCCTTACTGCAAGAAGTGAAGATTATTCTCAAGTTGCAGGATTCGATGCAGGAGCGGATGATTATATTACAAAACCTATTAAACCTAAATTGTTGGTTAGTAAAGTGAAAGCTTTATTGCGTCGATTGAAGGATGACGAAGCAAAAGGTTCTGAAACCTTAAATGTTGGTGAAATCGAAATCAATCGTGAAGAATATAAAATAATCAAAGACAATAAAGAGATCATTCTACCAAGAAAAGAATTCGAATTGTTTTATCTTTTAGCTTCAAAACCTGGTAAAGTTTTTAAAAGAGAAGAAATTCTTGATAAAGTTTGGGGAAGTGAAGTGATTGTAGGCGGAAGAACCATCGATGTGCACATTCGTAAATTAAGAGAAAAAATTGGAGACGATTTTTTCAAAACAATCAAAGGTGTTGGTTATAAATTTGAAGTTTAACCATTCTAACTCTTTTTGCAATATCTTTGTTGCTACTTTTTTTTGTATTTAAAGCAACATAGACCATGGCTGTTAATTTTAAGAAAACATACAAATTTGCTGTTGTTTCAGCACTCTACATCACTTTGTTTTCAACAGGTGTAATAGCCTTTTTAACTTATTATTTTTTTAAATTTTCACTCAACTTCTGTTTGTCTTTTGCAGTAGCCATTGCCGCTTTTTCTTTTTTTGTACTCCAATACCGAGTCGAACATTTTATTTATCGTCGCGTGAAGAAAATCTACGATGATGTCTCTCTTTTAGAATCTTCTAATTTTAGAAGTCAGCCTATTACAACCGACATGGCAGCGCTTACTAGAGAAGTTCAAAAGTTTGCCACTGATAAAAAACTCGAAATAGAAATGCTAAAAGTTCGAGAAGAATACCGCCGTGAATTTATCGGGAATGTTTCTCACGAACTTAAAACACCTTTATTTACAGTTCAAGGCTATTTATCTACTTTATTAGATGGCGCTATGAATGATAAAAGTATTCGAAAGAAATATTTGCAACGCGCTGAGAAAGGTGTGGAGCGATTAATTTATATTGTACAAGATTTAGACATGATTACCAAACTTGAAATGGGTGATTTAAACCTCGAAATTCATCCATTCGATATAGTGAAGTTGGTACAAAATGTTTTTGATTTACTTGAAATGGAATCTTCTAAAAAAGACATCTTGTTGCTGTTTGACATGAAATACAACAAACCGATTATTGTTATGGGTGATAGTGAAAAAGTCGAACAAGTATTGATTAATTTGGTGATGAATTCTATCAAATACGGTAAAGAAAAAGGATCAACCGAAGTGAGTATCGAAAGTTTAACCCAAAACAAGATAATTGTTCGAATTAAAGATAATGGAGAAGGAATCGAAAAACACAATATTTCTCGACTCTTTGAAAGGTTTTTCAGAGTAGATAAAAGCGGTGGACGAAGCGAAGGAGGTTCAGGATTAGGTTTGTCAATCGTGAAGCACATCATCGAGGCTCATGATGAAAAAATTTATATCGAAAGTGAATTCGGGAAAGGATCAGAGTTCTCCTTTACGCTCGAAAAGGCAAAATAAATTTTTCCAATGTATCGGTTCGTTTTTGCTATTCGATTTTTTATACATATCACTTTCAAAAACTTTATTAAACGTAAAATCGTCCTGAGTAGAATAAGGAAATAAACCATTTCTTTTCAATCTTTTCGCCAAATATTCTTGTTCGTATTGCCCAGGAGTTGGAATTAAAAAGGCTTTCTTTTCTAATTTAACCAAATCCATGACACTAGTATAACCCGAACGACAAAGCACAATTTTACTTTCATTAAACGTTTGTTCTAATTCGCTTGAAGTCATAAAATTGTAATAGGTAACTTGGTCAATCTGTGTTTTTTTCTGACGCGCTTCTATTTTTCCGTAAATGAAAACGATTTTACCATTAAATTCGTGAATATGCTCTTTAAGGATGTTTTCTAAAATACTCCGTTGTGGTTCTGGCCCTGAAAGAATAATCATTAAATCGTATTTTTTAGGCACTTCTTTTTTCTCAAACCGACTCAATGGCCCAATATATTTGATAGAATCTAATGTAGTATTTAAATGTCCTAATTTTCCTGTCAAATTTGGAGCATCTTCAAAATCAGGAACCCAACATTCGTCGTATTTTTTGATGATGTGTTGGTGCAATCTACTCGTAATCCATGTCGTGTTCCCTGTTAATACATTCAATTGATGGGTTATAAAAACACAGTGTACTTTTTTACTAAAAACTCCCAAACGATTGTCGGATATGATTCCAATAAGATCAAATTCCTTCACCCATTTTTTAACGATTTTTTTTTCTTCCAAAATGGCATCAATCATAGTGGGCATATTTTTCAATAATTTCCATTTAAAATCTTTCCCTTCTTTCGCATATTCTATTTCATAAGAAGGAAGCTCTAGCGATTTTAAATGAGGAAATTCTTTTTGAAGTAAGGACAAAGCTTGACCATCAGAGGCTAGAATTGGAGTAAATCCACTTGCTTCCAACCCTTTTATAATAGGAATACAACGTGTAGCATGACCCAGTCCCCAATTTAAAGGAGCTACTAAAATATTTTTCTTCGAAACATCCAAAGTCATTCGTAAAAGATTAAGTTTTAAAGCGCGAAGATAAATATACTTTCGGTCTACTATATTTCCTTAATTTTGCCAAAACATTAAATAATATCGTGGGAAGTAAAAATAAGTTAAAAAGATTTAAAGAAAACGAATCATTCGAAAATGTATTTCAACCTACTCGAGAAGAAGTAGTCTCGGGGGAATTTCCACTCAAAGGCAAATGGAATACAGATTTTTTTAAAAATGAAAATCCTTTGGTTTTAGAGTTGGGATGTGGCAAAGGAGAATATTCCGTTGGATTAGCAGAACGCGATCCCAATATGAATTTTGTTGGAATAGACATCAAAGGTGCTCGATTTTGGCGTGGGGCAAAAACCGCAGTGGAAAACGGGTTGCATAATGTGGCGTTTATTCGAACTCAAATCGAATTAGTCAACCATCTTTTTGCCGAAAATGAAGTCGATGAAATTTGGATTACGTTTCCCGATCCACAAATCAAATACAAACGCACCAAACACCGCATGACCAATTCGGAGTTTTTGCAACTCTACAAAAAAATACTCAAGAAAGACGGTATAGTGAATCTGAAAACGGATAGTGAATTTATGCATGGTTACACCTTAGGTTTGTTGCAAGGCGAAGGGCATGAAGTCTTATATGCCAATCACAATGTCTACAAAAATGAAGGAAGTCCATCAGTAGTTACCGAAATACAAACCTTCTACGAAAAACAATATTTGGAAATCAACAAAGCAATTACGTATATTCGTTTTAAAATCAAATAGATGGCTTTTATCCTTCCTCTTTTCTTAGGTTTTAGCATTGCGTTTTTGGCGGTTATTCTCCCTGGATTAATCAACATGACTGCAGCTAAAATAAGCTTGCAAGAAGGAAAAAATGAAGGAATAAGCTTTGCTTTTGGAGCGTCAATTATTGTATTTATTCAAACCTATTTAGCGGTTATATTCGCACGATTTATAAGCAGTCATCTTGAAATTATTTCCTTACTTCAAGAAATTGGAATATTAATTTTCACCGGATTGAGTGTCTATTTCTTTTGGATTGCGAAGAAGCCTAAAAAAGCAAAGCCAGAAATCAAAATAAAAGGGAAATCCAATCGATTTTTTTATGGAATGTTATTATCCATCTTGAATTTTTTGCCCATACCTTTTTATGTATTTGCCAGTATAAGTATCGCTAGCTCTGGCTATTTCCATTTTGAAAAGTATGAGATTTTCTATTTTGTCACTGGAGTGGTATTCGGTTCGTTTTCTGTTTTTTATTTATATATCGTTGCCTTTAAATTCATCGAAAAGAAAACCACTTTTCTAACCAAAAATATCAATACTATTATAGGATCTATTACCGCATTGATGGCTGTTTTTACGATTTTTAAACTCGTTTACCATTAATTATGGAAGTCAATTTTTTCGAAAGGGTTTATCAAGTGGCCAGACAAATTCCGTACGGGAAAGTCACTTCCTATGGTGCCATCGCGAAAGCATTAGGAACAGGAAGATCCTCTAGAATGGTAGGTTGGGCAATGAATGCTTGTCATAATTTTGAGGATGTTCCAGCACACCGAGTTGTAAATAGAAATGGCTTATTAACCGGCAAACATCATTTCGAAGGAACCAACTTAATGCAACAATTACTCGAAAGTGAAGGAATAGCAGTAGAGGACAACCAAATCGTAGATTTTAAAAAGCACTTTTGGCAACCTGAAATACAGATGTAAAAAAAATAAAAAAAAACCGAACTAAATGTTCGGTTTTTTTATTTAGTAACCAGCGCCAGCGCCAGCAATAACTTCGATAGGATGCCAAGTTGTTTTGATTTCCTGAAAATTAGAAATTAAATAGGGAGATTCGTGTTTTTCATCAAAATAATCACCATCCTCACGAATAAAAACGCGTTTTAGATTTTCTATGGCTAAGTCTTGAATGTTTTTTATAGTGTTTGCATCATCACCACAATATACAATTGCATTGACATCTTTATGGGCGGCAAATTGGGTAATTAATTCGGTTTGATTTCCGGTTAAAATATTGACAACACCTCCAGGAACATCAGAGGTTGCTAGAACTTCAGCAAAAGTAATGGCACACAAAGCCAATTGTTCTGAGGCTAGAACCACACAGGTATTCCCGCCTGCTATGATCGTAGCAACTTGTGTTATTAAGCCCAATAAACCACTTTTCTGTGGTGCAAATACCGAAACTACACCTACAGGTTCTGGCACAGAAAAATTGAAAAAGCTACCTGAAACAGGATTCACACTGCTAAACAGTTGTGTAAATTTGTCACACCATCCCGCATAATAAATCAATCGGTCAATACTCAAATCAACTTCTTTGGATGCATTAGCATTAGAAAAACCCTGAAGCTCTAATTCTGCAATAAATTGTGTTTTTCTACTTTCTAAAACTTCCGCAATTCGATATAAAATTTGAGAGCGATTATAAGCAGATTTATGAGACCATGAACCTTGCGCATTTCGAGCTGCTACAACAGCATTCCTGTAATCTTTAACAGATGATAAACACATATTGGCTAACGTTTTCTTGTTCGATTTAAGTTGATAATATCTTCCGGATTCCGTTCTTGGAAAGCTTCCTCCAATATATATTTTATAGGTTTTTAAAACTTCTATTCTAGACATAATATTATTTTTAATCAAATTTTAAATAAGGCTCTAATCCATGAAGGCCACCTTCTCTACCAAATCCACTTTCTTTATAGCCGCCAAAAGGGGACGCTGGATCAAACTTATTAAAAGTATTTGCCCAAACAACTCCTGCGCGCATTTGCGATGTCATGTTAAATATTTTTGACCCTTTGTCTGTCCATACTCCAGCAGATAATCCGTAAGGAGTATTGTTGGCTTTTTCTATAACTTCATCAATGGTTCTAAAGGTTTGAATTGCGAGCACAGGACCAAATATTTCTTCTTGTGAAATTCGATTCGACTGGCTCACATTGGTAAACAAAGTAGGGCGACACCAATATCCTTTTTCTGGCAAATCACAGGCTGGTTGATACATTTCTGCGCCTTCTTGTTTTCCGATTTCAATATATTTCTTAATCGTTTCCAATTGTTTTTTAGAATTGATGGCGCCGATATCTGTGTTTTTATCTAACGGATCGCCAACATGCAACGATTGCATTCTGTCTTTTAATTTTTGCACGACAGTTTCAAAAACAGATTCTTGAACATACAATCGTGAACCGGCACAACAAACATGACCTTGATTAAAATAAATTCCGTTCACAATTCCTTCAACAGCTTGGTCTAAAGCCGCATCTTCAAAAATGATATTCGCAGCTTTACCACCCAATTCCATGGTAGATTTTTTGGAAGTTCCCGCAATAGCCTTCATAATAATTTTACCGACTGCCGTAGAACCTGTAAAAGCAATTTTGTTAATGTCTGGATGATTTACGATGTGGGAACCTGTCAGACCCGCGCCGGATACAATATTGACAACTCCTGCAGGCAAACCAGCTTCTTGAATGACTTCAGCAAGGAGATATAAAGTTAAAGGTGTCGTTTCTGAAGATTTAATTACCACTGTATTTCCGGCAGCTAAGGCAGGAGCAATTTTCCATGCAGCCATGAGTAATGGGAAATTCCATGGAATAATTTGACCTGCAACACCCAATGGTTTTGCTTGTCTGTTTGGAAAGGCATAATCAATTTTATCCGCCCAACCTGCATAATAGAAAAAATGAGCTGCCGCCAGTGGAACATCAATATCACGCGATTCCCGAATGGCTTTTCCTCCGTTTAAGGTTTCAACAACAGCAAACTCACGAGCGCGTTCTTGAAGAATTCGAGCGATTCGATAAATATATTTACCTCTTTCTTTTCCTGAAAGTTTCGACCAAACAGTGTTGTAGGCTTTTCGAGCGGCTTTTACGGCTAAATCAACATCTTCTTCATTAGCTTCAGCAACTTTAGCCAATACTTTCTCGTTTGCGGGATTAATGGTATCGAAATATTTACCAGACTTTGGCGCTACAAATTGTCCATTAATAAATAAATCGTAAGACTCTTTTAATTTAAAATGAGAGGTGCTTTCTAGTGCTGGAGCTAAATTCCAGGTAGAACTAAAATCTATTGTATGCTTTTTTTTCATTAGAATTATACTTTTGAGAAATAATCGTTTGATTGGTAAATACCACTTTTTTGTTTAACAATTTGAAGTAATACATCATTTGCTAAACTGCTTGCTCCAAATCGGAAATAATCGTTTGTTAACCATTTGCCGCCCAGAGTTTCCTTTACTAACATTAAATATTGTAATGCTAATTTTGAATTAGAAATTCCGCCAGCAGGTTTCATTCCAATCATTATTCCTGTTTGATAATAATAATCACGAATTGCTTCTAACATGACCAATGTTACTGGTAAAGTCGCAGCAGGCTTGATTTTCCCAGTGGATGTTTTAATAAAATCAGCTCCAGCATACATGGCAATATCACTGGCTTGACGAACTTTATCCAAAGTGCCGATTTCTCCTGTTTCTAAAATAACTTTAAGCTGAACATTTTTACCACATGCTTCCTTTATCATCGCAATTTCATCATAGACAAAATTATATTCCCCACTATGAAATTTCCCTCGGCTAATAACCATGTCTACTTCATGAGCTCCGTTGTCAACGGCTATTTTTACATCTAATAATTTGATTTCTGAACTGGATTGACCACTAGGAAATGCAGTAGCTACAGACGCCACTTTTACTTTGGTTCCTTTTAATTCATTGACTGCAGTTTTTACAAAATTTGGATAAACACAAACCGCTGCAGTAGTCGGTAATCCCGGTATATCATCATGTAAATGATGTGCCTTAAAACAAAGTTGCTTCACCTTTTCGTCTGTGTCAGCTCCTTCTAAAGTGGTTAAGTCAATCATATTCAAGACCATGTACAACCCTTGAAGTTTGGAATCTTTTTTTATACTTCGGGAAGTTATTCTTGCAATTCGGTCTTCAATACCAACTTGGTCAATTCGTGGAGTATTTAAAAAATCTATTTGTTTCATGTATTCAATTTAAAAATAGAACAATATATAACTAATCAATTTAACTAAAGGAAACACAAATATAGGAATAACTTAAACAAGAAAACAGGGATGTTGTTTAAACTGTTAACTTTAAAAGGAATGCATAAATATTTATGTTTATCAAATATCTAGAATTAAGGGGAAACTATATTCCGTATTAACTATTTCATATTTTTCTTAATTAAGAAATAATCTAAATAATCATTATATTTACGCCTTCAAAAACAATAAGTAATAGGAAAGTAAAACTGTTGTGTAACAACTTACATCTTCAAAAATGCCTTACTATTCGGTTTTAAAATTCAAAAACTGTAAAGAGATTTAAATACAATGAAATTAGATAAAAACGAAATCCTAAAAGCACTCGAAACCATTACTATTGCTGGCGAAGGAAAAAGCATGGTAGAAAGTGGCGCAGTCAAAAACATCGTGGTTTTCGGCAATGAAGTAGTCATCGACTTAATCATTGCAACTCCAGCCATGCACATCAAAAAAAGAGCAGAAGACGATATCAAAAAACTTATTCACGAGCAATTTTCTCCAGAGGCGGTTGTGAAAGTCAATATTAAAGTTGAAGTGCCCGAAAAATCTGCGAATCCAAATGAGATTAAAGGAAAAGCAATCCCTGGAATCAAAAATATTATTGCAGTTGCCTCTGGAAAAGGAGGCGTTGGTAAATCAACCGTAACGGCAAACCTAGCGGTGACTTTAGCCAAAATGGGCTTCAATGTTGGGGTGTTAGATGCCGATATCTACGGACCCTCCATGCCGATTATGTTCGACGTCGAGTCGGAAAAACCCATTTCAATTACTGTCGATGGTCGTTCCAAAATGAAACCCATCGAAAGCTATGAAGTCAAAATTTTATCTATCGGATTTTTCACGGCACCAAGTCAAGCCGTGATTTGGCGTGGACCCATGGCTTCCAAAGCTTTAAATCAAATGATCTTTGATGCAGATTGGGGCGAACTCGATTTCATGCTCATCGATTTACCTCCAGGAACTGGAGATATTCATTTATCCATCATGCAATCGCTGCCCATCACCGGAGCTGTTGTCGTGAGTACACCGCAAGCCGTTGCCTTAGCTGATGCTAAAAAAGGAGTGTCGATGTTTTTATCCGACAGCATCAACGTTCCCGTTTTGGGAATCATCGAAAACATGGCGTATTTCACTCCAGAAGAACTACCGAATAACAAATATTATATCTTCGGAAAAGAAGGCGCAAAGAACTTAGCAGAAGATTTACAAGTGCCATTTTTAGGCGAAGTACCTATCGTACAATCCATTCGTGAAGCAGGCGATTACGGTCGACCAGCAGCCATGCAAACAGGTTCTGTTATCGAAAGTGTTTTCGAAGAAATTACACGCAATGTTGTGCAAGAAGTAGTCAAAAGAAACGAAAATTTACCAGCGACAGAAGCAATCAAAATCACAACAATGGCAGGTTGCGCGGCAGTGAAAAAATAGATTGTTCGATTTTTAGATTGTTAGAAAGAAGTTCAATGCTAATAATCTAATAATCCAATAATCTAACGATCCAATAATCTAATAATCCAAAAAATGACCACAGAAGAATTAACCATCAATGTAGAGAAAGCGCTCGAGGAAATCAGACCTTTCCTAAATTCGGACGGCGGCGATATCACCCTAGTTTCTATCGAAGATGACAAACACGTCAAAGTGCGTCTCGAAGGAGCGTGCATCAGCTGTAGCGTCAATCAAATGACGTTGAGAGCAGGCGTGGAAACAACCATCAAGAAATTTGCGCCTCAAATAGAAACCGTAGTGAATATTTCTTAATATTGGGCGTGTCGCGCCGAAAAGGCGGACCGGGCTTTTCGCACTCGCTTTTTTACGGCGAACACCGCCGCAAAAAGAGCTCAGACAAAGCGTCAATCCCTCACGCAGCTCCTATGTAATAACAATTTCATCTAAAAATGATAATTATCAGTTCATAAAAGTGCTGCTTTTCTAACCTTTGTGTCTCAGTAACTCAGCAACTCAGTAACTCAAAAAAAAATGATTGAAACAGACATACTTATTATCGGAGCCGGTCCAACCGGACTTTTTACAGTCTTCGAAGCGGGATTGCTAAAACTTAAGTGTCATATCGTCGATGCTTTGCCACAACCTGGCGGGCAACTTTCAGAATTGTACCCTAAGAAACCCATCTTCGATATCCCAGGTTATCCCGAAGTTTTAGCCGGTGATTTGGTTACGAATTTAATGGAGCAAATCAAGCAGTTTCAGCCCGGATATACTCTCAATGAAAAAGCAGAAACCATCAACAAATTAGACGATGGGACTTTTATAGTAACCACCAATAAAGGGACGAAACACCACGCCAATTCTATCGCTATTGCGGGTGGATTAGGAAGTTTTGATCCTAGAAAACCACTCATCAATAACATCGAATACTACGAGGAAAAAGGCGTAGAGTATTTTGTCAAAGATCCAGAATTGTTTCGCGATAAAAACATTGTTATTGCTGGCGGAGGAGATTCTGCACTCGATTGGAGTATTTTCTTAGCCGATGTTGCTTCGAGTGTGACGTTAATTCACAGAAGAAACGAATTTCGTGGCGCTTTAGATTCTGTCGAAAAAGTACAAGAATTCAAAAAACTAGGTCTCATCAATTTGATTACACCTGCTGAAGTTGTTCAACTTCATGGAGAAAAACATCTCAATGCATTAACGATTGATGTCGATGGACAACTACAAAAAATAGAAACCGATTATTTAATTCCACTTTTCGGATTGTCACCAAAACTAGGCGCTATCGCCAAATGGGGACTTGAAATCGAGAAGAATGCAATCGTCGTAAACAACGCGTTAGATTATCAAACCAACATTCCTGGAATCTATGCGATTGGCGATGTCAATACGTATCCAGGAAAACTAAAACTGATTTTGTGTGGTTTTCACGAAGCCACTTTAATGTGCCAAAGTATTTACCAACGAATGAATCCAGGAAAGAAATATGTGTTGAAATATACCACGGTTTCTGGAGTAGACGGTTTTGATGGGACGAGAAAAGAAGCGGAGAAAGCGGTGGTAAAATCGATAGATTAATTTTCTAAATTTGTTTCTTTAAAAGAAAGTTATGGATAGTTACAGAATGGATAGAACTGTTGTTTCAAAGTCTTCATTTATAGAAGCTGATGATCATGTAACTTTTTATAATGATAAAACACCGCTGGAACGTTTGAACTACGTTTGTGATATCATCAATTCAATTTTTGATTCAACTCCTGAAAAGAAAGTAGATAAAACAATTTTTTCCTCAAGAAAACATGCCGAACCTATTCAATATTGATTTTTTAGATTTTTTAGAACTGTTAGACAAAAACAATGTAGATTACTTATTAGTAGGTGGATATGCAGTTATTTTACACGGATATGGAAGAAGTACTGGCGATATGGATTTATGGATAAATCAAACGCCGGAAAATTATTATAAATTAAAAGAAACCTACAAAGATTTTGGTGCGCCAATTTTTTCAATCGATGATTTCGATAGCGAAAAATTTGATGTTTGGAGTATAGGCGTTGAACCACGAAAAATTGAAATACTAACAAAAGTTAGTGGTTTGAATTTTATAGAAAGTTCAAGAAATTGTATGTGGTTAGAATTAGAAAAAGTTAAAGTTCCATACATTTCTTTTGACGATTTGATGAAAAACAAAAAAGCCACAGGAAGACTAAAAGATTTAGCCGATATTGAGCAACTGAAAAGGAAAAAAAAAGATTAATGCCTCAAGATATCACCATTAAAATTACCGATAGAGAAGGCATCACTCACGAAGTGCAAGCCCCAACCGACATGAACCTAAACATCATGGAACTCGTTCGCATGTATGAACTCGCGCCGGAAGGAACTATTGGTATTTGCGGTGGCATGGCGATGTGCGCTTCTTGTCAATGTTATATACTCAATGATGTTTTGAAAACCAAACGCAATGACGATGAAGAAGCAATGTTATCAGAAGCTTTCAACGTAAGAACCAATAGCCGATTGGGTTGTCAAATTCACATCACAGAAGATTTAGATGGTTTGGAGATTGCGTTGGCTCCAGAAGCATAAAAAAAATCCGCCTCACTTATAGCAAGACGGATTATCATTACTAAAATAGTTTAGTTTATTATTTCGCAGTCATCATTTTACTATCTTTATAAATGCCATTTACATTTTCAATGATTACTTGATATATATAATTTCCAGTTGACAGTTTTTTACTTGTAACAAATGGAATCTGGTGTTCTCCAGCGTCTAATTTTCCTTCATAAATAGCGCCTAAATTTCTTCCATTCAAATCCCACAACTCAATTTTGACATCGGAGTTGTTTTTTAAAGTCAACGGAATTATCGTTTGTCCATCATACGGATTGGGATAATTTTGACCCATCATAAATTGAAGTGCGTTTTGACTTTCAAAGTACCCAACACCTAGAGTGCCGTTTCCTTGAACTCCTACTTCAAAATAGCTTTCATAGCCGCCAATATCAGCATTTGGGACTAGCGTCGCTACTTGCAACGGAACCGCATTGCTAAGAAAACCATCGTTTGCTATGTTTACAGGGTCAACACCTTGAGGATATAAGGTCGGATTTGCTGTGTAAACAGCATTTTTTTCAGCGTTATTGAATGTGAATTGAGAAACTACAGAATAGGCGCTGCTTACAAATACTTGAAAATGAAAATGACAAACTCTTCCGGGATACCAACCTGGGAAAACAGTCAAAAACTCAAGTTCTCCGTTTGCATCGGTATATTGATAGCCGCGTAAATACGTTTTGCCAACTTCGGTATTGTATCCAGAATACAAGCCCAATCTGTTGCAATGCCAAATATTAACACGAACGTTTTGCATGACGCCACAATTTCCAATTCCGTTGATTTTTAACTTCAATTTCAGTGGAACTCCAATTTCCGTCTCTCTTACGTCTTGTCTGAAATAAAAGGCATTGGTCGTCAAATCTAGCGGAAATGGACCAGCAGTTTCCGTTGGAATTAAAGTACAAACTGTTGCTTCCTCTTCCCTTTTTTCAGTAGCAAATATACTAGTTGGAATTACAGTTGCAACTCCCGCTAGTCCTGATATTTTTAAAAAGTCTCTTTTGTTCATTTGGTTTGTGATTAGTTAGTTAATTTAACACTTTACTCTTTAATTATTTTTCCAATTTTGACAATGTCGTTATTCGAATTAAGTAATTTATAGACATAAACTCCTTTTGAATAAATAGTCAGATCTATAGTATTTGAATTTGAAAATAAACTATTGTCAATCAAATTTTGACCAAGAATAGTATTCAATTCAAAATGTAAAGGAAACATAAAATTTGATTCCACTTCTATATTTAAATTTGTAGTAGTTGGGTTGGGATAAATTTTGATAGTGCTTTGAGTCGATGTTTGTATGCCCAAACTCCCACCATTTTCTGTTTTAAATATTTGTCCATTTTCGCCAACAAGAAATCCAACGTTATCACTAGTGAAATACACATCATTTAGTGTTACAGAATCAACGTTTTGTGAAGCCCAAGTTTCTCCACCATCATTTGTTTTTAGGACATTATTATCCGCTTGATATACAGCATATCCAACTTCATTTGAAGGAAAGTAAATAGATCTTATACCAACCCCAATATCATTTAAGCAATCAGAAGCTATGCAGTCCCAGTTAGTTCCGCCATCTAAAGTTTTTGTAAAAGCTCCATAATAATAACCAGCGAAGTAACCTTTGTCTTCTGCTGTGAAAAATAAAGTACTTACAATCGAAATATTATTTGGATTGGCACTTGGAGTAGACAAGAGCCATGTTTCTCCTCCATCAGTTGTCTTGAAAATGGAGTTGGAATCACCATGAATATATCCTACATTTTGAGTTGGAAAACTCATGGACAAGCATGGTATCGAAGATTTTAAACTCCAGTTATTTCCGCCATCAATCGTTTTATAAAGACCAGAGGAGCTTATCAAAAAACCTATTTGACTTGTAGTAAATGTAATTTTCTTTATGTCTGTAATGTTTGAATTGGCAATATCCCAACTATTACCGCCGTTAGTCGTTTTTAGCAATTGATTTCCAACTGCAAATCCAACAGTTTCGTTTATAAAATATACGGATTTAAAAGAATCGTTTGTATTTGAATATACCATGTTCCAAGTTTCTCCTGTATCGGTACTTTTTAAAATAGTTCCTGAGATGCCAACTACAAAACCAACGCTTGCAGACGGAAAATGCACTCCCATTAAGAAATCGTTTACGCCTGTGGTTTTTGCTATCCACTGCGCATTGCTTATGGAAAAGATTAATAAGGTAATAAGGACTAAATTTAATTTTAGATTTTTCATAATCGGTATTTTTTTTAGAGGTTCAACAATTGGGGAATTTTGATTCAAGATTATCTTTTCCCACTACTATTGAAACAAAATTATATCAACCCAATGGATTGGTTATTAGGAAAATCCGCCGATTACTTATGAATTTCCACCAAGTGCTTACTTAGTTCAGATGGAGTATATCCAGTTTTTGACTTAATAAATGATGAAAATGAAGAGGGTGAATCAAATCCCAATCGGAAGGAAATTTCCTTATGCGACGAATCTTCAAACAATAAAATACGTTTGGCTTCCAGCAGTATTCTGTTGTGTATTACTTGCAATGGACTTAATCCAGCATATTTGGCAGTTGCTGCAGCAAGTTTTTTTTCGGTCGTAGATAATTTTTGAATATAACCGTTTACTCCCATGTGATCGCAGTAATGAATTTCCAGAAGTTGGTAAAAATCGATTAATAATTTCTTGTGCTCGTCTATTTGCGCACTCTCTAAATTGATACGGTTTTCGAGTAGCAATGACACTAAAGCAAATAACAAATGGGTTACAGTAAGTGTGCTTTCCTGTTTATTTCGAGAAATACCTTCTTTGATAAGATCTGTCAAAACACTAAATCCACCCATTAAATCCGGACGGTTCTCAAAAATAATCGCAGGATGTTCACTGAAGGAATGATCTTTTAGAGCCGCACGTAACTCTGGGGAGCTGATTTTTTCCTCGGTAAATTGGATGATAGTTCCTTTAGAACCATTTCTGTTCATTAAGTGTACTTGTTGCGGGGAAATGATATAACAGCTGTTATCTAATGCCGGATAATTATTGAAATCTATCAATTGATTCCCTCCACCACGGGCTATCAACATGATTTCAAAATACGTATGACGGTGCTCTCTTTTGTAATCATAAGGATTGTTATAGTCAAGTGGTAGAATATTAACATGAGTCGAACCATACTCTAGTGAATGCACAGGTATCTCTGATTCCTTTCGTTTATAATCAATATCAGTTATCCTTGCTTTCATTAATATAAAAAGATCAAATTTTGGGTGAACAAAAGAAGATGTATTTCATCAAAATTTACCAACAAATAATACAATCGCTTAATCTTCAAGAATTAAGTATATAACCAAAGTTAAAAAAGATTACCAATAAATGGAGGTGTCCAAAAAAAAATTCTAGTTTGCTATTGTGGTTAATGCTAATGGAGAAATCCTTTCCACAAATTTTGAATACGCCAATTCCGAAGGATGCAAGCCATCACTCGCCACTAACTCGGGCTGGGATAATCCCAATCTAGTGATATCAGTAATGTTGATAAACATGATGCCATTTTGCAAACAATAATTTTGTGCAAACGCATTGTATTGATCAATCCCAGTAGAAATATTTATAGCTCCTTGCCCAAATTGGGTGTAAGCGTAGTCCGGAATGGAAACCACAATTACATTGGTTTTGTCTCCTTTGGCAAAGGCAATCGCTTTAGTTATCAATTGGGGAAATTCCGTTTCGTATAATGAAAAAGGTTTGTTTTGGTATTGATTATTGACGCCAATCAACAAAGTAACTAAATCAAAGTTGTTAGAAGGATTGACCAAGTTAAGTTCCGTAATTAAATTCGATGTTGTCCAACCCGTTTTGGCAATCACCTGCAGCAAAAATGGATTATCTTGATAAGTGGCTTGTAAACTCGCTTTCAATTGTTCCGGAAATCGGCAAGTCGTGCAGACACTTTGCCCAATCGTATAACTGTCGCCCAATGCTAAGTAATTAAGTTGCTTTGGATTTACAATGTTATAATAAGGTGTTGTCTGTTCTTGACTACAGCCAAAATTAATCAATAGCATAAAGAAACCCAAAGTAAGATTCGCAAGTAGTTTCATAGGTTATTCCTTGTTTGTCAATAGCATTGAAAAAGTCTTAAATGTAAAAAGCTTCTCGTTACCAAGAAGCTTTTGGATAAAAAATTTAGTATTAGTTTAATAAATGTTCAATCTTATTTAAATGCCGGAATCCCAGTAATATCAGCACCGGTAATCAATAAGTGAATGTCGTGCGTACCTTCATACGTAATCACCGACTCCAAATTCATACTGTGTCGCATAATAGAATAATCGCCCGTAATTCCCATGCCGCCTAATATTTGTCTTGCTTCACGAGCAATATGAATGGCCATATCTACATTATTTCTTTTCGCCATCGAGATTTGTGCAGTAGTTGCTTTACCTTCATTTCTCAAAACACCCAAACGCCAAGTCAGCAATTGTGCTTTCGTGATTTCAGTAATCATTTCCGCTAATTTTTTTTGTTGTAATTGGAAGGAAGCGATTGGCTTATCAAACTGAATTCTTTCTTTTGCATAACGCAAAGCCGTATCGTAGCAATCCATTGCAGCACCAATAGCGCCCCAAGCGATTCCGTAACGAGCCGAATCTAAGCATTGCATTGGCGCACCCAATCCAGATTTTCCTGGCATCAAGTTTTCTTTCGGCACTTTTACGTTATTGAAAACCAATTCACCCGTAGCCGAAGCACGAAGTGACCATTTGTTATGGGTTTCTGGCGTAGTAAATCCTTCCATACCACGCTCTACGATGAGTCCGTGAATTCTTCCTTCTTCATTTTTCGCCCAAACCACTGCAATATCTGCAAATGGTGCATTCGAAATCCACATTTTGGCACCATTCAATAAATAATGGTCGCCCATATCTTTAAAGTTGGTCGTCATACCACTCGGATTGGAACCGTGATCAGGTTCCGTCAATCCGAAGCAACCCATCATTTCTCCAGTGGCTAATTTTGGTAAATATTTCTGACGTTGTTCTTCCGTTCCGAATTTCCAAATCGGATACATTACCAAAGAAGATTGCACCGATGAGGTAGAGCGAACACCCGAATCACCGCGTTCTATTTCTTGCATAATCAATCCGTAGGATATTTGATCTAAGCCAGCACCGCCGTATTCTTCAGGAATGTACGGTCCAAAACCACCAATTTCTCCCAAACCTTTAATGATTTGTTTCGGGAATTCGGCACGTTGTGCATAGTCTTCAATGATAGGAGAAACTTCGCGTTTTACCCACGCACGGGCAGAATCACGAACTAATTTGTGTTCTTCAGTGAGTAAATCATCTAACAAATAATAATCGGGAGCTTGAAATAAATCTGGTCGCATAGTCTTTAATTTGGTTTACGAAAACGTTTGCAAATTTAAGGAAACATTTTCGAGAATAAGACGAACAATTGTTATTTTTTGTGTGAAATTTAGAAGCCAGGAACCTGCTATCCACTATATCTTTTGTTGTTTAAAGAAAGCAGCAAAAGGATATCGCTACTATCAGGGCTAGGGCTACATCTTCAAATAAAAATCATGGGTCAAAGCGATGTATTCGTCGGTATATTCATGACGGTTAATTTCGATAACCAATTCGTCAGCTTCTAAAACAGACAATTCGTAGCGTTTGAAAGCTAATAAACTGCGCACTATAGACGTGCTGTGTGATCCTTTTACACGGGTAATTTTTATGGAAAAAAGCTCCACTTCGGCGCATAAATCGATGAAACGTTCTTCTTCTTTGTAAGGGATAATAACGGCAAAAATTCCGTTTTCAGACAATAACAAATCGGCTGCATCAATCAAATCTTCAAAAGGCATGGCGTCTTGAAACCTTGCTAAATCACGTTGTTCGTTTTCGGTTTTGTAGTCTTCGGCATAAAACGGTGGATTGGAAACAATAAGGTCATACTCGTCTTCGGGTTCTTCCATAAATTCATCCAAGCCTGCATGATAACAAAACAAGCGGTCACTCCAGGGCGAGTTTTCGAAATTATCAACGGATTGTTCGTAGGCATTTTCGTCAATTTCGAGTGCATCAATCTGCGCAGCGGAAGATCTTTGAGCAAGCATTAAAGCTATCAATCCGGTTCCGGTTCCGATGTCGAGAATGGCATTAGGATGGTGTTCGATAGGTGCCCAAGCGCCGAGGAGGACGCCGTCGGTGCCGACTTTCATGGCGGTTTTGTCTTGTTGGACGGTGAATTGTTTGAATTGGAACAAGATGGTTAGATTATTAGATTGTTAGACGCGCTGCGCTTTTGACACGCTTCGCTTTTGGATTTTTAGATTTTGGAGGTTTAGAGAATAATTGTTTTGAAATCAGTTGTCTAGCCCTGATGGTAGTGGAAATCCTTTTTTGTTTTTCTTTAAAACAAAAAAGATTGTATCGAACAGCAGGTTCCCGGCTCCTAACCATCCAAAGCCGCAGGCGTATCTTAAGCGCAGCGAGTCCTAAAGTCTAAAGCGAAGCGTGTCTAAAGGTACATTTCCACCAAACCTTCCGGCAAATTCATCACGACTTTTTTGTTTTCGCGGTCGATTTTGACTAAGAAATGATCGATCATCGGAATAAGGATTTCTACATCACCGTTGAGGACTTCAAAAAGGGTTTGCGCGGAGCTGTCATTGACGGCTACGATTTTTCCGAAAACACCGAGGCGTTGGTCTTCGATTTCGAAACCGATAACTTCATGAAAATAGAATTTATTACCTGTAAGTTTAGGTAATTTATTGAGTGGAAGATACACAGCACTCCCTAGAATCCGGTCTGCTTCTTCTTCGGTGTTAACATCTTCAAAACGAACACGAAGGAAATCATTTTTGTGTAGGGAACTATTTTCAATAAAAAATGGAACCAGATTATTGTTGAATTCAACAAATACTGATTCCATATTTTCATATAATTCGGGTTCGTCGGTATCTAAATAGATAA
>JAYVZG010000029.1:0-13503 GCA_043783565.1 Flavobacterium sp.
GATAGCAATAAAAATAGAATTATGTACAATTTTTCGAGTATCAATAGAGACCGAATTACATTTCAAAAACAACTGATGAATGCGTTGAATATCCATAATAAAAAAATAAAAAAATAAAAGCCCTAAAAAGGGCTTTTATTATAGTATCAAACTAACAATTAATTTCTTGGTCTTTTCTTTTTGTCGGCTTTTGGACCAACTCGAGACATTGCACATCTAAACCCAATATAGTCAGTAGCCATATCTTGAGGAAAATATCTTCTTTGAGCTGGATCTAACCAATACGCTCTATCTCTCCATGAACCACCTTTATATACACGAACATTATCATTCACTAAAGTTGTTCTTTTGCTTGATTTATCAAACTTTCTAACCATATTCCCTAAACTGTCAGTTGTAACATTGTGTATAGGAGAATCATACATTTTGTGTTTTTCTTTGTTTTTATCATCTTCTTCTTCGGAAGATCCAAAATCAAAATAACGAGTAGATTGCTTGTCACCATCTCTATAATTTTTCTCGTCACTTTTATCAAAATTCTGTCTCAAGTAGGTTTCTTTTTCATCAACAGGAACTTGAGCTAATTGACCAGGAAGATTACGTGCCATTACTCTACCGTTAGATAAAGTATCAAAAGCTTGTGTTTCAGCTGTAACTAGTTCGGCTTTACCGTCTTCTCCAATTTTATTTTTGGTATAAACATTCCCTCTAAAATAGTTAAAATCACTCGCTTCATCATCTACAATTGGACGATAAACATCGGCAACCCATTCAGCAACATTTCCTGCCATATCATACAATCCAAAATCATTTGGAGGATAAGATTTGACAATATTGGTAATATCCGCACCATCATCAGACCATCCAGCTATTCCTCCATAATCTCCTTTTCCTTGCTTAAAGTTTGCCAATTGATCTCCGCGGACTTTTCTTTTCCCAGAACGTGTATACGAACCTGACCAAGGATACTTCTTTTGTCCTTTATAGATATTGTATTCTCTTTGACCTACATCTGCAGCAGCTGCATATTCCCATTCAGCTTCGGTTGGCAACCTATACTCAGGTAAAATCAAACCAGAAGAACGTTGAGCATAAACATTCTTAGCTTCTGTTTCTGTTGCAGGCTGATCTTTAGTTCCTTTTGTTTTAACAGGTTTGGATTTAGAATTTCTTCTACCTTTCAAAACAATTTTGTCATCTCCTCCAAAAGTTTTGGTAGGTTGATTTAAATAAGTCTCGGTACTAAAAGTAGATTCAGCTTTTGCATCGGCCACTTTCGCATCTTTTTTCAAAAAACCTTCTTTTTCTAAAGTATTTTCGTTTACTCTATCTGTACGCCATTTACTAAATTCTACTGCTTGTATCCAATTCACTCCAACTACTGGATAATTAGCATAAGCTGGGTGTCTTAAATAGTTATTGGTCATTGTTTCATTATAACCCAAACGGTTTCTCCATACTAAGGTATCAGGAGATGCTCCTTCATAGATGTTTTTATAATTTTCTTGATCTGGTGGAAAAACTCTTTTCAACCAATCTAAGTACTCCATATACATCATGTTTGTCACTTCAGTTTCATCCATGTAAAATGATTGAACATGTTGCTGGTTTGGAGAATTATTCCAATCATGCATTACATCATCTTGAACTTTACCCATTGTAAAAGTTCCTCCTTCAACCATTACCAATCCCGGCCCGGTTGCTTGTTTCTTAAAATTGGAAGCATATTGAAACCCTCCTTTTTTATCATTTATCTTCCAACCTGTAGCAGTTGATGAGTTTTTCGAGCTTGACTTTTTACTACAACTAGTAGTAATTCCTAATACTATAACTATTGATAGTAAGAGTTTGATTGCCATAATTTTGTTTACTTTCATACTTTAAGTAGGTAATAAATTCGAGGCGCAATATAAGAATTAACCTTTATATAGCAACAAATTTTCTTTAATTTTTTTTAGTTTCGAACAATCGACTTCAACAAAACGCAAAATTAAATTAAATCGTATAGTACTTAACTTGAAAAAAATTATTTTTACAACTTTTGTAATATATATATTCAAATTGCGTTTCTTAAAACAATGAAAAATAATATCATCCTTTTTGTCTTTTTGATTTACAACTTTAGTTTGGCACAACTAAAAGGTGACATGACTATTATTTGGTCTGCCAAATCTCCTGTAGGGATAGGCGACTTGAAAATTACAACTCCTCAATTTAACCCTGTAAATTTTCAATTTGATAGTTATACAAAACAAGTGTATTTCACATTTCAATTTCCTGTTTCAAACGAAATTGACGAAAAATCTATTCAAATTACTAATATTATATATGAAGACATTACTTCAGCAGACTTAGGAGATTTGGATGCTTCAATCTTACCAAATACACCAAATGCAATTGCCAAAAATTTAAAATCAAGAGAAGATTTATTTGTCTCTATTCAATTATCTCCTATCATAAAAGTAGGAGGTACTTTTAAAAAAATAAAATCATTTTCCTATATTTTAAATTCAAGTAACAATCGTTTATCTTCTAATAATAATGAATTCAATACACTTTCAAATTCTGTATTAACTTCAGGCGATTGGTATCGATTTTATGTTGTAAAATCAGGTGTATATAAATTATCTAGAAGTTTTTTAAGCGGTTTAGGAATTAATGTAGATATATTAGACCCTAGAAAAATTAAAATTTACGGCAATGGTGGACGAATGATTCCATTAAAAAACAGCACCTATTACCCCGCAGATTTAATTGAAAATTCTATTGAAGTAGTTGGTGAAAATGATGGCGAATTTAATAATACAGATTATGTACTTTTTTATGCAGAAGGTTTAGATCAATGGAATGTTGAAAGTCAAACAACAAATAATTTATACGACACTAAGTCTTATTATTATATTAACGTTCAAGGGAATGATGGGAAAAGAATACCCGAGATTCAGCAACCTACTGCTGCGGGTGCAATTCAAATTACCACATTTGATGATTCTCAATACTATGAAGTAGACAATGTAAATATTGTAAGACTAGGTAGACGATGGTTTGGCGAACAATTTGACTTTACAGATCAACAGAGTTTTCAATTTAACATTCCCAACATTGTAGCATCAAGTACTGTAAATCTCTATATATATGCCGCAGCTGTTTCAACTGTTACCACATCTATGGAGGTTAAAGCAAATGATGCTGCTGTTGGAAACATCTCTTTTCCACCTATTGTCAGTTCTACAAAAGCCAGATGGTCGACATTAAACACTAACATCCCGGGTTCAGAAAACATCAACGTTTCATTAAAATATATTAACAACGGCGTGCCTGACTCCAAAGGATACTTAGATTATATTTTATTAAAATCAAAAAGAAATCTAATTGGTTATAACAAACAATTTCCGTTTCAATATGATTTAGCAAGTAGTAATACACAAATTGGAGAGTTTCAAATAAGCAATGCAACCTCAATAAAACAAGTTTGGAATATAAGTGACATTTATAATGTAACTAAAATAACCAATGAAAATCAAAATGTATTTTCGTTTAAAACCAGTTTAGGAAGTGTTGAAAAGTATGTTGCAGTAGATGATGCCGATTACTATAGACCCTTATCAGATTCTAGACCTAAAGTAACAAATCAAAATCTCAAAGGCACTATCTTTTTAAATGCTCAAGGTCAATTTCAAGATATTGATTACCTAATAATTTCCCCCTCTTTTTTACGAGTTCAAGCTGAAAAATTAGCAAACTTTCACAGAACAAATTCGCAATTAAATGTTAAAGTTGTTTTACTTGAAACAATTTATCAAGAATTTTCTTCTGGAAAACAAGACATTGGAGCGATTCGAAATCTTATTAAATACGTTTATTTTAATGCTTCCGCACCCGACAAAAGGGTGAAATATGTAAACCTTTTTGGCGACGCTTCTTTTGATTTTAAAAATAGAATTTCAATTTCAGCAAATATTGTCCCAATTTATCACGCACTAAATAGCTTTACAGTAGATCCAAGTTCATTTGCATCCGATGATTATTTTTGTTTAATGGATGATAATGAAGGAGACTTAGGCGCTTCCAATGAACCAAAAATAGGGCTTGTTGATATTGCAGTGGGTAGAATGATTGCTAATTCAACAACTCAAGCAGACGAATTAGTCAATAAAGTTATTGATTATTATGACATCAAATCATATGGTAATTGGCGTAATAATATTGTCATAGTTGCCGATGATGGTGATACAGATGGTGATTGCACTCTTCAAACAAGGATTAATTCGATGGCTGAAACCATAGTTGCTGAAAAACCCTTTTTGAATTATGAAAAAATAATTCTCGATTCTTATGTTCAAGAAACAAGTGCTGGAGGAAGTCGTTATCCGAAAGCACGTAAAGATTTGTTTGACTTTTTTGAAAAAGGTGCATTAGTATTTAATTATCTTGGCCATGGAGGGGAAGATGGATTGTCTCAAGAACGTACATGGGAAAAATCAGACGGACAGAATCTAAGTAATCGGTATCGATACCCTCTTTTTATTACCATTACATGTGAGTTTTCTAGATTCGATAATCCTTTTCGACCTACTGCAGGAGAATATACTTACTGGAATCCAAAAGGTGGCGCCATTTCTATGATTACAACTGTTAGAGAAATTTATCAATCTACAGGTGAAAGTTTTAATGATGTATTGGCTAAATATTTATTTTCATATGATTCTAATGAATATGTAACTATAGCAGAAGCACTTCGTTTAGCAAAAAATAATTTTGCTCCAAGAACCGATGTAGTTTTCTATTTAGGTGACCCAGCATTAAAACTTGCTATAACTCAACCTAAAGTAAACCTAACTAAAGTTAATGATGTCCCAATTAATGGACCAATAGATAATTTCAAATCCTTATCCTATGTAAAACTTACAGGTGATGTTACAGATGAAAACAACAACCCTTTATCTGCCTATAATGGAGAATTATCTGTTCAAATTTTTGATAAAAAAATTACTCGAACAACATTGAATAATGATAGTAATTGTAATCCTATAAACTTTAATTTGCTAGGAGAAACAATTTTTAGAGGAAATGCCACTATTAC
This sequence comes from Flavobacterium sp., assembly GCA_043783565.1. Classification (GTDB taxonomy): domain Bacteria; phylum Bacteroidota; class Bacteroidia; order Flavobacteriales; family Flavobacteriaceae; genus Flavobacterium. Next base: position 5,084 of record JAYVZG010000029.1, read on the forward strand.
CAATGGACAATTTGAATTTGGCTTTGTTGTGCCTCGTGATATCACAATACCGATCGATTATGGAAGAATAAGTTTTTATGCGAAAAGAGGACAAACACTTTTTGATAAAACAGGAGTCAATACTTCAATAAAAATTGGTGGAGTTAATGAAAATGCAGTTGCTGACAATCTACCACCAAAAGTAAAACTGTTTATGAATGACCAAACTTTTATTTCTGGTGGAATTACTAATGAATCTCCCTTGTTTTTAGCTTTTTTAGAAGATGAAAATGGAATTAATACTGCAAGTGGAATTGGTCATGATATCGTAGCTATTCTTGATGGAGATGAAAATAATCCCTATAAATTGAATGACTATTACGAAACAGAATTAGACAATTATAAATTAGGGAAACTAAAATTCCCATTCCGTAATTTATCCATCGGATTACACACTATCACATTCAAAGCTTGGGATGTTTATAATAATTTAGTCACTTCAGAAATTCAATTTTTAGTGGTTAGTGATGCTTCAATTACCATAAGCAATGTTTTAAATTATCCGAATCCATTCGTAAACTATACGCAATTTTGGTTTACCCACAACAAACCTTTTGAGCCTTTGGAAGTTCAAGTGCAAGTAATGACTATCACAGGAAAGTTAGTATGGACTAAAAATCAAACCATAACAAATGCAGAAACATTAAGTCGCGAAATCACTTGGGACGGAAAAGATGACTTTGGAGATAAAATAGGTAAAGGCGTTTATATATACAAACTTACTGTAAAATCTGTATTGAGTAATTCGAAAACAGAAAAATACGAGAAACTTGTTATCCTTTAATAAAATACTATATTTGTAAACTTTTTAAAAATCTAGAATGAAAAAAAATATTCTGTTTATTGCTTGTATAATTATTGTTCAATTCACAAATGCTCAGACTAGAGTAATTACTACTGGAGTTCCATTTCTTTTAGTTGCAGCCGATGCTCGTTCTGCAGGAATGGGAGACAATGGTGTTGCTACATCTCCTGATGTTTATTCACAACAATGGAATCCTTCAAAATACGCATTTTCATCAGATACACATGGTTTTTCAGTAGGTTATACTCCATATTTAGTTGAATTAGTTAACGATATTTCATTATCACAAGTAACTTATTATAATAAGTTTCAAGAACGTATGGCATTTGCTGCGAGCATCCGATATTTTAGTTTGGGTGAAATCGAATTAAGAGAAACCGTTGATGATCCTGGTGCAACTGTTGTCAAACCAGCAGAATTTGCACTCGATTTATCCTATGCTCTAAAACTGAGTGATTACTTCTCAATGTCTGTTGGAGGTAGATACATAAGGTCCAATTTAAGAATTGCAACAGCCGGACAAAGTTCCGAAGCTGCTACTTCATTCGCTTTTGATGTTTCAGGTTATCATCAATCGGAAGAAATGGCTTTCAATAGTTTTAATGGAAAATTACGTTGGGGTTTTAATTTTCAAAATTTAGGACCTAAAATTAATTATGACAAAGCTGCTGGAAGCGAAAACGCAAATTTTCTACCTTCAAATATGAAGTTAGGTGCAGGTTTCGATTTTATTTTAGACGATTACAATAAAGTAAGTTTAAATGTTGAAGTAAATAAATTACTAGTTCCCACACCTATAGAACCTGAACTTATTGACATCGATGAAGATGGTGAAATTAGCCAAGAGGAAACAACTGCTGCTAATACTCAAGCCGCGGCTGACTACGATAAAATTGGATGGACTGAAGGTATATTTAAATCTTTTAACGATGCGCCCGATGGATTAAGCGAAGAATTAAAAGAATTTACTTATTCTATTGGAACGGAATATTTATACCAAGATTCCTTTGCTTTTAGATTGGGTTATTTTCATGAAAGCCCAGATAAAGGCGCTAGAAAGTTTTTCTCATTAGGCGCTGGATTTAAATACAACATTATAAAAGTTGATGTATCGTATCTATTCTCTGCTTCTAAAGTCAAAAATCCATTAGAAAATACTTTACGATTCTCTCTTAGCTTTGCCTTTGGAGACAAATACGATGAATATTAAAATAGTAACATAAAAAATAAAAAATCCAAATTTCAGTTCTTTGAAATTTGGATTTTTTTTCCCTTATACAATATGAAAAACATTACAGTAACAACCCTTTTTTCTGTTTTTGAAAATGTTCAAGAATTACCTTTAGAAATTCAAGATTTAATGGAACAGGCAATTGCAATTAGAAAAAAAGCCTATGCCCCATATTCTCGTTTTAGAGTTGGAGCTGCACTCCTTTTAGATAATGGGAAAATCGTTTTAGGTTCAAATCAAGAAAATGCAGCTTATCCTTCTGGCCTTTGCGCAGAACGTGTTGCAATCTTTCAAGCTGGAGCAATCTATCCTGAAGCAAAAATTCATAAAATGGCAATTACTGCTGCTTCAGATACCAATCAAACTAAATCTCCAATTCCTCCTTGTGGTGCTTGTAGACAATCTATTTCTGAATATGAATTTAAACAAGATTACCCCATTGAAATATACTTTATGGGCGAAATTGGAGCCATTTACAAATCGGATTCTCTTAAAAATTTACTTCCTTTTACTTTTGATAAAAACTTCTTGTAGAATCGTAAAAATTACTCTTTTAAATTTTACTTCTTACTCGGAATGTTTTACTTTTGCCTTTCGCAAATTTGTGTGAGGCTACTTTTTGCGTTTCAATTATACATCAACAATCAAGTTAGAAAAACAGATGAAAGAAGTTACTAAAGAAGTTTATTTGAAGTGGTATGAAGACATGCTACTTTGGAGGAAATTTGAAGACAAATTAGCCGCACTTTATATTCAACAAAAAGTAAGAGGATTTCTTCACTTGTATAATGGTCAGGAAGCTGTACTTGCAGGTGCTTTACATGCAATGGATCTTTCCAAAGACAAAATGATTACTGCCTACAGAAATCACGTTCAACCAATAGGCATGGGTGTTGATCCAAAAGCCGTAATGGCAGAACTTCTAGGAAAAGTTACTGGAACTTCAAAAGGAATGGGTGGGTCAATGCATATTTTCTCTAAAGAAAAAGGGTTTTATGGCGGACACGGAATCGTAGGAGCTCAAATCCCTGTTGGCGCTGGAATTGCTTTCGCTGACAAATATTTCAATACAGGGGGAGTAACTTTAACTTATTTTGGTGATGGTGCTGCGCGTCAAGGTTCTCTTCACGAAGCTTTCAATATGGCGATGCTATGGAAACTTCCTGTTGTTTTTATTGTAGAAAATAACGGTTATGCTATGGGAACTTCTGTTGAAAGAACCGCTAATCATACTGATATTTGGAAACTAGGATTGGGTTATGAAATGCCTTGCGGTCCAGTTGATGGAATGAATCCTGTAAAAGTTGCCGAAGCCATGCATGAAGCTATTGATAGAGCACGCCGGGGTGATGGACCAACTTTCTTAGAAATGAAAACATATCGCTACAGAGGTCACTCCATGTCTGACGCGCAATTATATCGTTCTAAGGACGAAGTTGAAGAATACAAAAAAATCGATCCAATTACGCAAGTTTTAGACGTAATCAAAGATCAGAAATATGCCAACGATGCTGAAATTGAAGCCATCGACGAAAGAGTAAAAGCCTTGGTCGAAGAATGCGCTACTTTTGCAGAAGAATCACCATTTCCAGAAGTGCAACAACTCTATGACGTTGTTTACGAAGAAAAAAACTACCCATTTATTCCCCATAAACTATAATCGATATGGCAAAAATTATCACGATGCCACACTTGAGTGATACAATGACCGAAGGTGTTGTAGCAAAATGGCTTAAGAAAGTGGGCGATAAAATTAGCGAAGGAGATATCTTAGCTGAAATTGAAACAGACAAAGCAACGATGGAATTTGAGTCATTCAATTCCGGAACCCTTTTACATATTGGTATTAACGAAGGTGAAACTGCTCCAGTTGATGCACTTTTAGCCATCATCGGAACCGCTGGAGAAGACATCGCTCCTTTATTAAATGCCTCAAAACAAGCTGCGACAACTGCTGCTCCAGTAGTAGAGGACAAGAAAGCTGAAGCTACTCCAACAACCGACAACCAACAACCGACAACTACTTTACCAAAAGGAGTTATTGTAGTTACGATGCCTCGCCTAAGCGATACCATGACCGACGGAACGGTAGCGTCTTGGTTAAAGAAAATAGGAGATACAATTTCAGAAGGTGATATTTTAGCTGAAATCGAAACCGATAAAGCTACCATGGAATTCGAATCGTTCAACGCCGGAACACTATTATTCATCGGAGTTAACGAAGGCGAAACCGCACCTGTTGATAGCGTACTTGCCATCATAGGCCCTGCAGGAACTGATATTACAGGCATTGCTGAAAACTATAAAAAAGGAGGAGCTGCTACTCCAGCAAAAGAAGAAGCTAAAACTTCAACTGTTGTAACCGAAAAATCTGAAGAAGCGATTCAAGTCGTTTCTGATGGTAGAAGAATTTTTATATCACCACTAGCGAAGAAAATAGCGGAAGAAAAAGGAATCAATATTGCGCAAGTGAAAGGTTCTGGAGAAAACGGACGTATCGTTAAAAGCGATATCGAAAACTACACGCCAACGTCACAAGCTGTCACCCCGAGCGCAGTCGAGGAGCAACCGACAACCGGCAACAGACAACAGACAACTGTTCAACCTTTCGTTCCTGCTGGCGAAACCTTCACTGAAGAAATCAAAAATTCGCAAATGCGTAAAATCATTGCGAAACGTTTGTCTGAATCTATTTTCACTGCACCACATTTCTATTTGACTATTGAATTGGCGATGGACGAAGCTATGAAATCAAGAGCAACCATCAATACGATTCCAGACACCAAAGTTTCTTTCAACGATATGGTCATCAAAGCGTGTGCAATGGCGTTGAAAAAACATCCAAAGGTAAATTCACAATGGAGAGAAGACTCCATCCTCATCAACCACCATGTAAATGTTGGGGTTGCCGTAGCAGTAGAAGATGGATTGGTAGTTCCCGTATTGCGATTTACAGATCAAATGAGTTTATCTCAAATAGGAAATAGCGTAAAAGATTTAGCCGGAAGAGCCAAATCGAAAAAATTACAACCTAACGAAATGGATGGTAGTACTTTTACGGTTTCTAATTTGGGAATGTTTGGTATTTCTGAATTCACTTCGATTATCAATCAACCAAACTCTGCGATATTATCCGTGGGTGCTATCGAAGAAAAACCTGTCGTAAGAAACGGACAAATTGTTGTTGGTAATACGATGAAAGTAACTTTAGCCTGCGATCACCGCACCGTTGATGGTGCTACTGGAGCGCAATTCCTTCAAACACTTCGACAGTATTTGGAAAACCCGGTAACAATGTTAGCCTAATTTATAAAGCGATTCTAAGCAATTGCTCTACCTTAAATTCCCGTTTTGATACTTCAGAACGGGAATTTTTTATTTAATTTACAGTATAAATAAATTTCCATGAAAAAATTAATCATTTTTAGTTTCTTGTTTGCCTTTTTGTCTTGCCAAAAGAAGGAAGTTCTCGAAGTACATCATTTTGTCAATGACGAACACTCTTTCTCCAAGCCCAATGATGCCGTAGTAAAACATTTGGACTTAGATATCAAAGTCGATTTTGATTCACAAACTATTTCTGGAAAAGCCTCATGGACAATTGAAAATACTTCCAAAGGAAACACCATTCTCTTTGATACGAATACGTTAAACATTACTAAAGTTACCTTAGGTGATGATGAAAAAGTAGCGGAATACTGTATGGGAACTGAAGTAGAATTTCATGGCAAATCAATTCACATAACTATAGATGCCAATACGACTAAAGTCAATATCTATTACAATACCACCAAAGACGCCATCGCACTTCAATGGCTCAAACCCGAACAAACCGCCGATAAAAAGAAACCGTTCTTGTTCTCTCAAGGCGAAAGCATTTGGTCACGAACGTGGATTCCGTGTCAAGATTCTCCTGGAATTCGTTTTACGTACAACGCTAAAGTTACCGTTCCAAAAGATTTGATGGCGGTCATGAGTGCCACGAATCCACAACAAAAAAACACTTCCGGCGTGTATACATTCAAACAAGATAAGGCCATTCCGTCCTATTTAATGGCAATTGCCGTAGGCGATATCGGATTCAAATCGATTGACAATCGTACTGGTGTTTATGCCGAACAGACCGTATTAGACAAAGCGGCTTTCGAATTCAGTGAACTCGAAAAAATGGTATGTGCAGCTGAAGAACTTTTTGGTCCGTACCGTTGGGGAAGATATGATGTATTAGTTTTGCCACCGAGTTTCCCATACGGCGGTATGGAAAATCCAAACTTAACGTTCTTGACACCTGGTGTATTGGCAGGCGATCGTTCCTTAACGAGTTTACTAGCACACGAATTGGGTCACAGTTGGAGCGGCAACCTTGTGACCAACGCCACTTGGGATGATATTTGGCTCAACGAAGGATTCACGACTTACGTAGAACATCGCATTGGAGAAGCGGTATTTGGTGTCAATGAAGCTAAAATGCAAGACGTTTTCAGCAGAAAAGTATTAAGTCAAAACATCGAAGAATACGGAAAAACGAATCCAGACACCAAACTAAAAGTAAATACGACTGGAAAAAACCCCGATGATGGTTTGAGCGATATTCCATACGAAAAAGGCTATGCTTTTTTGCAAACTATTGAAGCCGCAATTGGTCGCGATAAGATGGATGCTTTTCTAAAAGACTACTTCAACGCTCACGCTTTTCAATCGATTACTACAGAAGATTTTGTAAAGTATTTCAAAGAAAACGCACTAAAAAACGATGCCGCACTAGCCAACAAAATCAAACTCGACGAATGGGTTTACCAACCTGGAATTCCAGCCAATATCATCGTTCCGATTTCCAAAGATTTCAACACCATCGATAGCATTCAAGCCCAATGGCGCAAAACGGGTATCAAAGGATTGAGTAGCATCATCAAATCGACCAACGAAAAACAATACTTTATTGATCATCTTCCCGAAGATATCACCAATAAAGAAATGACCGATTTGGATGCCGAATTTCATTTCTCTGACAAAGGCAATTTTGTCATCAAGCGCCAGTGGTTTATCATTGCCATCAAGCACCAATACCAACCCGCGTATCCCGCCATCGTAACCTTTATGATTGCCACAAGCAGAACCGGTTCGTTGCAAACACTCTACAAAGAAATGGTCAAAACACCGCAAGGAAAAGTCTGGGCAAAAAGCATTTTTGAAAAAGCAAAATCGGGTTATCACAAGACCACTGTGCAAGATCTGCAAAGTACAGTCAAGTAATTTGTGTTTCCGAATTTGAATCATTGGGGCGTGCCGGCTCAAGAGCATTCTATTTATTCATGAACCTCTCGCGAGCCGTCGGGCTATTCGTTGCAAGTCCTCGCTGTGCTGCGGGCTTTCCACTGCTATCCCTCACGCAAATACTATTATTAATTCTTGAGGCAACGTACCGAGAAGCCATTACTTTTCATAACGCTTGCTCTGAAAATAGAGCCATAGTAGTAATTAAGTGCGCGAATCCTGACATATCCATCTATACCTGTAGAACTTATCCATTCAGCTTCTAAGCTAATAAAGTTGAATAAAGTACTACTACCACCGAATCGACCACCTCCCGGAAGCCCCGTAAAACCACTGCTGTTAGTTCCTTCAAAATTGGGGCTAATCCATAAACCTGTGCCCTCTTCAATAGTACCTTAGCTTTCATTTTCCCTCCTGCAACATTTATTCCTCCTAAAAAATCAGTTAAGATAGTCCATTCAGCATCACTTGGAACATGCCAGTCTATCGGTGCTATACCTCGCGGATCATTAACAGCATACCAATTGTATAATTTCCCATAAATTAACCCATTCGCAGGGTCGTTGTTGTAATAACACCAGGCTCCAGTTGTAAGATTGGCCCATTGAGAAGGATCTTGAACTTGAGGAATCGGATCTCCATTTCTATAACGACTTACGTTTAAATTACTTTTAGTCCATGTTTGATTACCAATAGTTACGATTTTGTAAATATTACCATCTATATCGCTAACGGTTCTATCTAAAATTGGCACAGTTGGTCGTAAAGCCACTTGAGTTTGTGTTTTGGTTTCTTCGTTAGAACATGAGAGTAATGCAAAATATAAAATTGAGGCAATTGTGAAGTAATATTTTTTCATGGCAATGTTTTTATAAATTTTTATAAAAGTAGTAAAAACATTTATGCCTTCAACTTAACTGTTTTAGTTATTTTCGAACCTTGCGTTTTAGCTTTGCGTTTCTTTGCGGTAAAAATAAAAACAAAAAACCCGTTGTTTTCACAACGGGTTTCTCTAAAAAAGGCGACGACATACTCTCCCACAAATTGCAGTACCATCTGCGCAGGCGGGCT
>JAYVZG010000030.1:0-4681 GCA_043783565.1 Flavobacterium sp.
TTATTCTTGTCAATTGAAAACTGGTAATTTTCTTAAAAAATTGTATACAAGGATAGACTTTGCCCATGCACTGCGTGGGCTTTGTTTATTTGTATACAAGGTTCTACCAGTACCTCAATGACATTTAGCGAAGTTCCACGCTTTTATGTTTTATATCCTATAATTCTTTTAACACAACATACCTATGAAAAAATATTTTTTACTTCTTGGATTACTGCTATTTACTAATTTCGGTTGGTCGCAAGTGGCACCTATAATTCTAAAATGGGATAAAACGGGATGCCAACCCAACTTGGTAGATCAAATAAATTTTGATAGTAATTTTTCAACGGCAAGCTGCTTATTAGTGTGCCAAAACAGCATCATGAATTATCGTTTAATAGGCTCAGATATGCCAAATATAACCAATATTGAATGGACTGTAACAGGCGGCGCAATAGAAACTAATCAAGAATTTGCAGTAATTAAATGGGATGATACCCCTACGGGATCAATTGATATAAAATTGACTTTTGTTGACAGTACCGTCGTACAACGTGCCATTTGTGTAGAAAAAATAGAAAGTCAATTGGTTTTGACTTGGGACAGAATAGGCTGTCAAGCCGAAGAAAATAACATAAGCGAAATAAAGTTTAGTAACATGTCATTGTCTATTCCTTGCCTAAAAGTTTGTAAAGATACCAAGCCAATTTTTAGTCTTACAGGAGATAATTCGACCAATATCCAAACCATACAATGGCTTGTTACTGGTGGCGTGGCAGAAACCCCAAACGATTTTACTACTGCAATAGTTTGGGATGCCACAAATACAGGATACATTACCGTTCGACTTCAATATTTTACGGGTATCATGGTACAAAAAACTATTTGTGTAAACAAAATAAACTCCTCTTTGTTGCTAGAATGGGAAAAAATAGACGAAAATACAGTACATGAAATAAAATTGGTCAATACAGATGCCAACAAAGAATCGATAGTGGTCTATGATGATAAAACGGTAGACTATACCATAAAAGGAACTAACAAAAGCACTATTGCCAGTGTATACTGGGAAGTAATAGGTGGTTTTACTGAAAATGATACAGGTTTTACTGTACCCGTAACGTGGACGGACGAGGCTATAAAAGAATTAATTGTTCATATTAGTTATGTAGACGGCACGACCGCAGCGGAGAATTTTGCGGTGCTAAGTAAAGTAAATATTGTAGACCCACCACCACCACCAGCACCTAATGTTATCGGGTTTGATTATGATATCTCGGGGAATCAAATCATAAGAAAATTTATTTATGTAGCCAATGGCATTTATAGACATGCTAACCCAGTAAAAGCAGAGCAACCCAAAACTGAGAAACTTATAGAAAGCGATATCTATAAAGACATTATGTATTATCCCAACCCTGTACAATCGGAGCTTTTTGTACGATGGAGTAATACCGCTACAAATGCTGTTGAGAGTATGGAACTTTACAGCACTACAGGACGATTAATGAAACGTTTTGAGAACCTGAAAAATGAAGAAAACACCACTATCAATTTTGAATCGTACCCATCGGGATATTATATTTTGAATTTGACTTATACGGATGGTACCATAAAAGATTTACGAATTATAAAAAAATAACGCCATGAAACGCCCAAGATTAAAGTTAATCACAATTGAATTGATTATAAAGGCGTTCCATCTTCCAATAAAAAACAAATAATAAATTCAGATGAAAAAATATATTTTACTCCTTGCTACATTACAATTTATTACCAATTCTTTTTCACAAACCCCAGCAGAGGTTGGCATAACCGAAGGGCAATTGTCAGTGTCGTTAACTGGTGGGGCTACCTATTCCATTCCTATTGCGGTACCGCCGGGACTAAATGGCGTGGTGCCACAAATAAGTTTGGTTTATAACAGCCAATCTGGTAATGGCTTGGCAGGATATGGTTGGAATATATCGGGTGTTTCGACTATTTCCAGAATACCGTCTACGAAGTTTCATGATAACGAGATTGATGCGGTAGATTTTGATGCTTCCGATCGTTTTGCGCTAGACGGTCAACGTTTACTATTAAAAAATACCTCACAAACTTATGGTGCGCCAGGAACGGTTTACGAAACCGAGAGTTTCTCCAACCTAAAGATAACTGCTGTTGGCGGGACTAACAACTCGCCAGCCTCTTTTACAGTAGAGTATCCCGATGGCTCCATTGCAAGTTATGCTACAACTTCTCCCACTGATTGGGCAATTACTTACTGGCAAAATGCCCAAGGCGTTCGTATAAGTTATACCTATGCGAATAGTAATAATGTATTGCGCATAACCAAGATAAATTATGGAGCGACTTATGCCACAGCAGGCATGAACGAAATTAATTTTGGATATGTACCAAGATCAAGACCTGAACAATCATTCGTTGGGGGACAATCTTTTTTGCAAGACCAGTTGTTAAGTAATATTAAAGTGGTTGGTAGTGCCGTAGGTTTCAGGAATTATTATTTATTTCATGATCCCACAAGTTTAGGGTATCAAATCTTGAAACGAGTAGAAGAAAAAACAGGCTATGACACGTTGGCTTACAATCCCCTTGTTTTTGTGTATGAAAGTTCAAGTAACTCAACTTTGTTTAATGCGTATCCGGCCGTTACTACAAATTGGTCTGAAATTAATAATCAAACAACGGGAAATTTATCAGGTGATTTTGATGGTGATGGAAAAACTGATTTAATTATTTATCCAACAGGTACTACAAATCCTTATGGTAGTTTAAATCTATTTAGAAATATTAATAGCGCTTCTTACAACAACTCTATTTCCTTAAATAGTGGTGTTTTTAAAAGTGTTTTTGCTTCTACTTATTTAACTTCAAATAATAAAGTTGCTCAAAATCAAGGTATTTTGGTTGTAAAAAATAATGCTTCAAATGGTTTCGATTTTAATACTTATGGTTATGACCCTTCCTTTGGCACATTTCCAATTCAAACATCAAAATCGATAAATTTTGGAACAATTTCCGTTATGAATGGTTGTGCAAGTGGAACAAATGGCAGTACTTGTATACAAAGTTATGGACCAAGCTATACTTCTCCCAAAAAATTTTTTTCAGGAGATTTTAATGGTGACGGCATTACCGATGTAATAGCAATTGAAGACGGAGGATATAATGATGTACCTTGCAACTATTGTTATCCGGGTAACGGATCGGGTTGTACCGTAGGAAGCTGCTTCTCAAATTGGGGTAATTATGTTGCTGCAACAGGAGTTTTTTTAATTGATTTAAAACAAACCGCACCATCCACACCTTTGAGTATAGGAAACATTCCAAGTGCTTTCTATCTTAATGCAAGAATTGAAATCCTTGATTTTAATGGCGATGGGAAATCTGATATTCTTCAACAACTTAATGGAGTCGTGAAAGTTTTTAGCTTAAATAGCACAAACACGCAATTAGTGCAAATAGTTGATTATTCCGAAGCAGGACTAAAGACCGATAAGCCATTATTAATTGGCGATTACAATGGAGATGGAAAAATGGATTTTTGTATTCCTCAAAATCATGGTGATGATAGTTGGAATTATTATTTTTCAAATGGAAGGGATAATTTTATTGGAAAGAATAGTGCAATTGGACTAGTGTATAAGGAATTTACCTGTGATTATTACCAACATTTTTTAGAAAGATATTACGTGAGTTCTGATTTTAATTCGGATGGTAAAGCTGATATTTTAGTTGTAGCCAATAGTACAACTAGAGATATAAATGGCAGTAATGAATGTCAGCCATACTACAGTGGCACTTTAGCAAGGTTTACCACTTTGAATGTAGCTGAAACATTGGTTGCAAATCCAACAACAATAACATGTTCTGTTTCAGGATATATTGGAACAAATCAAGGAATAAAAAGATACCCTATAATTGCCTATTTAGATCATAATAATCAAAGGAACAAAGGGGAAATTTCTCTTTTTCAGGGAAGTACTATAACTACTTTCAAACAACCCAAAGACTCAAGCGTTGATACTAGATTAAAAACCATAACCAATGGCAATGGCGTTTTAGAAACTATAACCTACAACCCTCTTAAAACAGAACCTTGTTACTATAATTGTCATCCAACATATGTTGCTTCGCCAAATAATTCAAATTACCCCTATAGTGATATTACTATTGCACCCAGTTTTCAGGTTGTATCACAAATAGAGAAACAAAGTGACAATTCTTATAAAAAACAGCGATACAAATATTATGGCGCGGTTACCAATTATGAGGGTTTGGGTTTTCAAGGATTTCGATCCCGACTAGTTACCAATTGGCATGATAGTACTTTTCCAATTCAATCCTCCGTATCAAAATATGATATCAATCTACGAGGTGCTAATTATGAAAATTATTCGGTTGATTATTTTGCTTCGCCAAATAATGACCCTTCGCCAACATCCTACATTTCTTTAACAAAAAACACCTTCAACACAGACGCTTCCAACGTTTTTGAGCCACCCCTACAAGCCAATAAAGTGTACAAACTCAAGAATACCAAAACCGAACAATTCAACGGATTGGAAGGTACCAGTAGTAGCTCCGTAACGGTGTATAATGCCTATAACAACCCATTAACAGCAACTGCTACCATAAAAAATGGCACGACTACCGAGCAAGTTACCACAACAACCATTGGCTATAACGATTT